>NZ_JBHWKU010000037.1:0-68398 GCF_042730645.1 Streptomyces sp. NPDC059906 | reverse complement strand
TTGTCGGGGGGGGGGGGGGGGGGGTGCGGGGGGGGGGGGTGGGGGGGGGGGGGGTTCTCGCGGTGCGGCTCGCCCCCCATGTGCTCGGGGGGGGGGGGGGGCGGGTGTTCGGTGGCACCGCCCCAGCCCCTCTGTCTGTGCGGGTCAGCCGCGCGCGGCGGCCAGTTCGGCCTCGATGAGGTCGGCGGCCCGCCGGGTGCCGCCCTCCTGGGCCATCTGCGCCTGGATCTCCTTCAGCCGCCCCGCCGCCTCCGGGTCGTCGACCAGGGCGAGGGCGGCGGTGCGCAGCGCCTCGGCGGTGGCCTCCTCGGTGGCGAGGGTACGGGCGACGCCGAGGCCCTGGAGCATGTCGGCGTTGCCGAACTGGTCCGCGGCCTGCGGTACGGCGATCATCGGCGTGGCGGTCGCCAGGCCCTCCTGGCTGCCGCCCGCGCCCGCGTGGGTGACGAACAGGTCGGCCTGCTGGAGGATCGCCAACTGCGGCACCCACGTACGGACTTCCACGTTGTCCGGTACGTCGCCCAGCTCGGCCGGGTCGACGTGCCGGCCGACCTGGAGCACGGTGTGCCAGCCGGGCAGCTCGCCGAAGGCGCGGACGCACTCCCGGTAGAAGGCGGGCTGCTTGGTGAAGGCCGAACCGAGGGAGACCAGGACGACCTTCTCCGCGCCCTCGGGACGGGTCCAGTCGCCCTCGGCGGTGCGGTCCCCCTGGCAGGCGCCGACGAAGGTGTAGGCCTTCTCGTCGACCCGGTCGGCGTTGGGCTGGAGCGCCTTGGGGATCAGCACCAGGGAGCGGTCGGGGCGGCCGAGGAACGGGTCGGGGTGCTCGGTGATCCCGTTCTCCTCCAGCCAGGCGTGGAAGCGGGCGTAGTACGCCCGGCCGCGCTCGGTCTTGAGCGGCTCCTCCCACATCGGCTCGCCGACCTCCTGCTCGTACCCCTCCCAGGCGACCATGCAGGGCGACAGGGAGATCACGGCCACCTTCCAGCGGCGGCCGAGTACGCGGGCCGGGTAGGAGGCGATGTCGTGCAGGATCAGGTCCGGCTCGTCGCCCTCGTACGCCTCGGTGAGCTGGGGGAGGGACTGGATCGCGTCGTCGAGGAACGGCTCCACGTTGTCCAGCAGGGTGCTCCCCCACGCCTCGGGGTCGGCGTCGGGGCCGGGCAGCGTGCTGTTCCAGAGCTTGGGTTCGGCGCCCGCCTCGGCGACCTTCTCGGCGAGGAGCGGCGGGATCGCGTACGTCACCCGGTGTCCCCGCGCGACGAGCTCGCGGATGACCTCCAGGCTGGGATTCACGTGGCCGTGGGCGGCGATGGAGAACATGGCGATGTGTGCGGGGCGGCTGGTCATGCGATGACCGTATGCGAGACGAGACGTCTCGTGCAACTGTTTTCGCTTCATGCCGTCAGCTCCTCGTGCAGCCGCAGCCACCGGTCGGGGGCGACCTCGCCGACGAGGACACCCGGATCGAGCCGGGCGGCCCGGAACGCCGCGTCCACCCGGCGTCGCGGGCGGGCACGGCGCAGGGACGCGTGCAGCGAACCGCCGACGCCCGAGAAGCCCAGCTCGACCAGGTCCGCCCAGGTGCGGCGGGCGGCGGCGCCGGCGAGCAGCGGGGCGTGGCGGCGCTGGATGCGCAGGATGCCGGCGTCGACGCGCGGCGCCGGGCGGAAGCGGCGGCGGCCCACCCGGCCCACCAGCCGCCAGTCGTGGTGCGGCCAGGTCAGGACCGTGAGCAGGGTCCAGCGGCCGTAGTCGCCGGTGCGCTTGCGGGCGTACTCGAGCTGCGTGAGGAGGGTGGCGTCGGTGAGGCCGGGCGCGGTCAGGCACCAGTCGACGATGTCGGCCGTGCGCGAGAAGGGCACGTTCCCGGCGACCGAGAAGGGCGTGCGCGGGGGCCGGGCGGTGAGGAAGTCACCGGCGACCACGTGGACGTGCGGGCTGCGCGCGAAACGGGCGCGGAGTCCGGGGACGAGCCGGGGGTCGATCTCGTAGGCGTGCAGCTCGCGGCTGCGGCGGGCGAGCGGCTCGGTGAGGGCGCCGTCGCCCGCGCCCACTTCGAGCAGCAGGGGCGGGTGCCGTCGGTCGGGGGCGGCGAGCCGGGCGACGTGTTCGGCGGTGGCGCGGTCGGCGAGGAAGTTCTGCGAGAGCGTGCGGGCACGCTGGGTGGGGCGGGCCATGGCCTGCGGTCCTTGTCTTCCGTGACAGGAGGGGAAAAGGGCAGCCGAAGGCCCTGACCGGAAGACGAAGGCAAAAGGGAATGCGGAGGCTCAGCCCCGCCGCGCGCGCGTCGGGCGTGTCGGACGCGTCGAGTGCGTCAGCGGCGGGGGGACCCCGGGCCGGTCAGGGCTCCGGGGCCGCGCCGCATCCTGATGGAGTACGTGCAGCCCCGGCCGAGACCGGAGTCGAAGATCGCGTTGAAAGCTGCCACGGACGCGACGCTAGGCGGGCGGGCGCCCGGCGGGCAACCGGTTTTCGCGCGGGCGGCCCGCGACGGGCTTCCCGCGGGCGCGGTCAGCGCTGGTAGCGGGCGAGCACCAGGTTTCCGTCCTCCTCCAGTCTGTGGCGCAGCTCGTCCATGCCGATCGCTCCGCTGTAGTACTCCTGGAGCGCCGGGGTCGCCACTTTGTCCTTCCACTCGGCGTAGCCCCGCACGGACTGCGCGGGCGCGGAGCGGAGGTGGGCGGCGAGCGCGGTGCCGGTGGCCCAGCCGTGCTCGTCGGTGTGCAGGGCAGGGTCCTTCAGGGCCTGCTCCCCGGTGGGCAGCATCCAGTCGCCGAGCGCGAGGCGCACCATGTTGTCCGGCTGGAGGAGGAAGTCGACGAACGCGGCCGCCTCCTTCTTGTGCGGGCTGTCCTCGGCGACGGACAGGGTCTGCGGGCTCACGCCCTGGGCGAGCCCGTCGGCACCGGCCGGGGCGGGCAGCACCTGCCAGTCGAAGCCCTCGGGGGCCTGCTGCTCGATCTGCTGGCGGTAGGAGAAGCCCAGCGGCACCATCGCGTACTTGCCCGCGAAGAAGCCGGGCAGCGTGTCGGAGCCGCCGCTGCCCAGGGTGGTCGGCGAGGCGCTGCGGTCGGTGCCGACCTGGTCGTGAATGGTGCGGGGCACCACCTGGTCGCCCTCCTCGAAGCGGACGGTCACCTTGCCGCCGGCGCCCCGGTGGAAGAGCTTGCCGCCGGTGGACAGGGAGAGGTTGAGCGTGGCGGAGACGGGCTCCTTGAGCGGCCAGGCCACCCCGTACGTGCCGTCGCCGCTCAGCTCCTTCGTCACCTGCCGGAACTCCTCCCAGGTCCAGGGGTGTTCGGGTGTCGGGATCCGGACGCCGGACTTGTCGAGCAGGGTCGCGTTGGCGATCAGCACCCGCGGTTCCTGGAGGAACGGCACTCCGTAGACGCCGTCGCCGAAGGTGACCGTCTCCCAGCTGCGTTGCGGGATGTCCGACTTCAGCCGCGCGGGCAGCAGTTCGGTGAGGTCGGCGAGGTAGCCGCCGTAGGCGAAGTCGGCGAGGTCGTCGGAGGCGTCGTGGATGATGTCGGGCGCCTCGCCGCCCTCGAAGGAGGTGAGCAGTTGGTCGTGGACGCTGTCCCAGCTGCCCTGGACGTACTCGACGCGCACGTCCGGGTGGGTGGCGTTCCACTCCCGCACCAGTTCCTTGTTGGCCTTCACCGACTCGTCCTGCCAGGCCAGGGACTGGAAGCGCAGGGTGATCCGGCCGTCGTCCGCCCCGTCACCGCCGCCCGAGCAGCCCGCGAGCAGCAGGACGGCGCAGGCGAACAGGGTGAGGATCCTCGTACGCGTCCGCGTCATCAGCTCTTCACCGCCCCGGCGAGCATGCCGCCCGTGATCCGCCGCTGGATGAGGGCGAAGACCACCAGCGAGGGCAGGGTGGCGAGGAAGGCCGCCGCGGCGAGCGGTCCGAGGTCGGCGACGCCCTCGGCGCCGATGAAGTGGGTGAGGATCACGGGCAGCGTCTGTTTCTCCGGGGTCTTCAGCAGCACCAGCGCGAAGAAGAACTCGTTCCACGCGGTGATGAAGGCGAACAGGGCCGTGGCCACGATGCCGGGCGCGAGCAGCGGCGCGGTCACCGAGACCAGGGTCCGCAGCCGTCCGGCGCCGTCGACCGCGGCCGCCTCCTCCAGCTCGCGCGGCACGGCGCGGACGTATCCGGTGAGCATCCACAGCGCGAACGGCAGCGACCAGACGACGTACACCATGACCAGGCCGGGGACGGAGTTGATCAGGCCGAGGTTCTTCAGCACCAGGAACAGCGGGATGATCAGCAGGACGAAGGGGAAGGCCTGGCTGACCACGACCCACCCGGTGGCCGCCTTGGCGAGCCGGCCGCGGCGGCGGGCCATGACGTACGCCATCGGGGTGGCGATCAGCACCGCGATCACGGCGGCGCCGAGCGCGGCGAGCAGGGAGTTGAGCCCGGCCCGCAGCAGCGGCTGCTCGTCGAAGGCCTGCCGGAAGTTGTCGAGGGTGGGGTCCTCGGGGATCCAGGTGGGGTGCAGACTGGCCAGCTCGCGCGGCGGCTTGAAGGCGATGGAGATCAGCCAGAGGAACGGGAAGGCCAGGAAGACCAGATACGCGAGCAGCGCCGCGTACTGGCCCGTGCGGGCCGCGGTCGAGGTCTTCACGCCTCGTCACCTCCCTTGGTCTCGCCCCGGAGCCGGCCGGCGAGGAAGACGGCCAGCAGGATCGAGATCAGGGCGACCATGACGCAGCCCATCGCCGCCGCGTAACCGAACTGGCCATAGCGGAAGGCCTCTTCGTAGGCGAAGAGCATGGGCAGCCGGGTGCGGCCGCCGGGGCCGCCGTTGGTCAGCACGTAGACCAGGGCGAAGGAGTTGAAGTTCCAGATGAGGTTGAGCGCGGTGATGGCGAGCGCGACGGGTCTGACGGCGGGCCAGGTGACCGTGCGGAAGCGGCGCCAGGCTCCCGCACCGTCCACCGCGGCCGCCTCGTGCAGCTCGCGCGGGGTGTTCTGGAGTCCGGCGAGCAGCGCGACCGTCGTCTGCGGCATACCGGCCCAGACGCCGACGACGATGACGGCGGGCAGGGCGGTGCCGAGGCCGCTGAGCCAGTCGTGGCCGCCGCCGAGGCCGAGGTCGCGCAGGGTCTCGTTGAGGATGCCCGCGTCCGCGTTGTAGACCAGCCGCCACATGATGCCGACGACGACCTCGGGCATCGCCCAGGGGATGATCGCCAGCGCCCGGGCCAGCCAGCGCAGCCGGAGGTTCTGGTTGAGCAGCAGGGCGAGACCGAGGGCGAGCAGGAACTGCGGCACGGTCACCCCGACGGCCCACACCAGGCCGATCCGGAACGACTCCCAGAAGAGCGTGTCGTGCAGCAGGTCCCGGAAGTTCAGGGCACCGATCCACTCGGTGGGCTCCGTGCGGCCCGACTGGGCGTCGGTGAACGCCAGCAGGATGCCGTACAGCAGCGGCCCGACGCTGAGGACCAGGATCGGGATCAGCGCGGGCAGGACCAGGAACCAGGCGCCGTGGTCCGGCGCGCCCCGCGGGGCGTCCGGGCCGGGCGCACGGCGCGCCGGTCGTCTCGGCTCGGTCACCAATGTCACGTAATCAACCCCTTTGCGCGGCTCGGACGGGCCTGGTCATGGTCGTGAAGTGACCGCGTCCCGTCAAGGGCCCGGGACATGCTCCCACCTGTGCGAATGGGACACTGACCGGCGGACGGCGGGAACCGGCATGGACACGGAGGCACGAGACGATGGACGAGGCACGGGCGCGGGAGGTGCTGGCCGCGGCGGGGGTGCTGCCCGGCCCGGCGTCGGAGGCGCGGCTGCTGGCCCTCGGCGAGAACGCGGTGTTCGCCGCCGGTGACCTGGCGGTCAAGGTGGGCCGCGACGCGGAACTCCTCGGGCGGGCGCGCCGGGAACTGGCCGTCGCCCTCTGGCTGGAGGAGGCGGGCGTCCCGGCGGTGCGGGCGGCCGAGCCGGCGGCCCTGTTCGTCGACGGGCACCCGGTGACGGTGTGGCGGCGGCTGCCCGAACCGGTGCGGCCCACCGAGCCCCGGGACGTGGCCGCCCTGCTCCGGCTCGTCCACGAGCTGGCCCTCCCCTCCTCCTTCGAGCTGCCGCCCCGCGAGCTGCTGGGCGGTGTGGAACGCTGGCTGCGCCTGGCGGGCGACGTGATCGACCCCGCGGACGCCGCGTATCTGCGTGCGCGCCGGGACGGCTTCGCGTCGGCGGCCGCCGCGCTCACCCCGCACCTGGCGCCGGGTCCGATCCACGGCGACGCGCTGCCCCGCAATGTGCACGTCGGTCCCGACGGGCCGGTCCTGATCGACCTGGAGACCTTCTCCGCCGACCTGCGCGAGCACGACCTCGTGGTGATGGCGCTGAGCCGGGACCGCTACGGGCTGCCCGCCGAGGCGTACGACGCCTTCACCGCGACCTACGGCTGGGACGTGCGCGAGTGGGACGGCTGCGCGGTGCTGCGCGGCGCCCGGGAGACCGCGAGCTGCGCATGGGTGGCCCAGCACGCGCCGAGCAATCCCAAGGCGCTGGCCGAGTTCGAGCGCAGGGTGGCGTCGCTGCGGGACGAGGACCCCGAGGTGCGCTGGTACCCCTTCTGACCCGGGGGCGCGTCGGGGCGGGCGGTGACGGGCCGGGTCAGACCCGCTCGTCGGCCGGCTCCCCGGCCAACTCGCGCAGCGGCCAGGTCCCGTCGACGACGGCCGTGGCGTCGCCCTTGCGGCGCAGGAAGCTCTGGAAGTCCGCCGCCCACTCGGCGTACCACTCGATCTGGCGGCGGTGCAGGTCCGCCGGGCCGAGGGCCGCGACCTTGGGGTGGCGGCCGGCTATCGCGCAGGCGAGCCGGGCCGCCGCGAGGGCGTCGGCCGTGGCGTCGTGGGCGGCGTCGAGCCGGACTCCGTACTCCCGGCAGACCGCTTCCAGGTTGCGCTTGCCCCTGCGGTAGCGGTCGACGGAGCGGTCGATCGTGTACGGGTCGATGACCGGGGCGGGGTCCAGGCCGCCCAGCCGCTCGCGCAGGGACGGCAGCGCGTGGCGCCGCAGTTCGGCGGAGAGCAGGGTGAGGTCGAAGGCCGCGTTGTAGGCGACGACCGGGACGCCCGCCTTCCAGTGGTCCACGAGGACCGTGGCGATGGCGTCCGCGACCTGGTCGGCGGGCCGGCCCTCACGGGCCGCGCGTTCGTTGCTGATGCCGTGCACCGCGACCGCGTCCGCCGGGATCTCCACTCCGGGGTTGGCCAGCCACTCCCGCCGGCCGAGCGGCTCCGAGCCCCTGACCTCGATCACGGCCCCCGTGACGATGCGCGCCTCGCGCGGATCGGTGCCCGTCGTCTCCAGGTCGAAGCCGATCAGCAGCTCCCGGTGCCAGCCCATGGGCGGTCCCCCTTCTTGGTGGTGCGTTCCCCCAGTGGTCTCCACCCTCGCACGGGCCACTGACAATCAGAGGATCGCATTCCGCTTACCCCCGCACCGGCCCCGGGCCCGCCTTCACGACACCGGCCTCGAATCCGCCCACATCATCTCGAATTCCTCACGGTAGGTGGGGAAAAGTCCCACCTCGTCGACGCGGTCCGACTTCACGACCTTTCCCCCGTTCCGCCCGTTGCGCAGGACCAGAACCGGCGCCTCCATGCCCCGGGTGCGGCGCAGGTAGGACTGCACCACCGCGATGCCGTCGGCGCCGTCGCCGTCGACGAGGTAGGCCGTGAAGCGGGGCGTCTCGTCGAAGACCTGGATCTCGAAGGCGCCCGGGTCCCGCAGCCGGGCCCGCACCCGGCGCATGTGCAGGATGTTCATCTCCACGGCGCGGCTCAGCTCGCCCCGCTTGATGCCCAGTTCGCGCTCGCGGCGCTTGATCGCGCTGGAGGCCGGGTTCAGGAAGAGCAGCCGCACCCGGCCGCCGCCCTCGGCCATCCGCAGCAGGCGGCGGCCGGAGAAGTTCTGCACGAGCAGGTTGAGGCCGATACCGAGGGCGTCCACCCGGCGGGCGCTGCCGAACAGGTCCTCGGCCGGGAACTGGCGCAGCAGCCGCACCCGGTCCGAGTGCACGGCGACCACGTCGGCGTAGCGGTCCCCGACCAGGTCCTCCACGGCGTCCACCGGGAGCCGGCGCGCGGACGGCACGTCGCTGCCCGCGCCGAGCACCTCGAGGAGCCGCGCCGAGGCCCGCTCGGCCTGGTTCAGGACCGCCTCGGACAGGGCCCGGTTGCGGGAGACGACGTTGCGGGTGACCTCCAGCTCGTCCAGGGCCAGTTCGACGTCGCGGCGCTCGTCCACGTAGGGCTCGAAGCAGGGCCAGTGCTGCACCATCAGCTCGCGCAGCTGGGGCAGGGTGAGGAAGCTGAGGACGTTGTCGTCGGCCGGGTCGAGCAGGTAGCCCTTGCGGCGGCTGACCTCGCGGACCGCGACGGCGCGCTGCACCCACTCCTGGCCGGCGGGTCCGGCGGCGGCGACCACCCAGTCGTCGCCGTGGACCGGTTCGTAGACCGGCCGCAGGACGGCGGCCACGACCGCGCGCAGCCGCTGCTCGACCAGGTTCAGCCAGATGTAGGCCCGGCCCGCCCGCTGCGCACGCGTGCGCACCTCGTGCCAGGCCCCGGCGTCCCAGTCCAGCTCCGGACCGATCGCGCCCGCGTTCATCGGCCGCGCCAGGGACACCGCACCGGGCGGGACGTCCGCGGAGTCCCCCTGATGACCCTCGTCACCAGGCGGCAGCTCCAGCCCTCCCGAGCCCACCCGAGTACCGCCTTCCGCTCCCCCGGACGCTGCCGGGGACACCCCGTCCCAACGATCAAGGAAGGGTACTCCGGTAGCGGTCCGCGGTGCAGCCCGATGGACGGGCCGGTTTTGCCAACCTCCTTGATCCGCAGGCGCGTTCCACTCGCGCTCACACCGGGGAGTGAGCGGATTCATAGCGGTGACGTGGCCGGGGGCCGCGGTGGCGGCCCGGTACCTCTTCGGGGACCCGTACGGAGGGAACACCGCTCGGGTGGGTAGGAGGACGTACGTGCTAGGTGGTCGCCTCACTTTCGGGGAGACTTCCGGGGGACTCGGAGCCAAGGCGTCCGCACCGGCGCCCCACACCTGAAAGAGTCGTGTTCATGCAGGTCTGGCCTGGAGAGGCGTATCCACTGGGTGCCACGTACGACGGCGCCGGCACCAACTTCGCGGTCTTCACGGAGGCCGCCGACCGAGTAGAGCTGTGTCTGCTGCACGACGACGGTTCGGAGACGGCGGTCGAGCTGCGGGAGAGCGACGCCTTCGTGCGGCACGCGTACGTGCCGGGCGTGATGCCGGGGCAGCGGTACGGGTACCGCGTGCACGGCCCGTACGCCCCGGAGCGCGGACTGCGCTGCAACAGCGCCAAGCTGCTCCTCGATCCGTACGCGCGTGCGATCAGCGGGGAGGTCCAGTGGGGCGAGGAGGTGTACGGCTACCACTTCGGCGCACCCGAACGGCGCAACGACCTCGACTCGGCCCCGCACACCATGACGTCGGTCGTGGTCAACCCCTACTTCGACTGGGGCGACGACCGGCGTCCCCGGACGGAGTACCACCACACGGTGATCTACGAGGCCCATGTGAAGGGCCTGACCATGCGCCACCCGGGCCTGCCCGAGGAGCTGCGCGGCACCTACGCGGCCCTCGCGCACCCGGCGCTCATCGAGCACCTCACGGGGCTCGGGGTGACCGCGCTGGAGCTGATGCCGGTCCATCAGTTCGTCAACGACCACCGCCTGGTGGACATGGGGCTGAACAACTACTGGGGCTACAACACGGTCGGCTTCTTCGCCCCGCACAACGCCTACGCCTCCTGGGGCGACCGCGGCCAGCAGGTGCTGGAGTTCAAGTCCGCGGTCAAGGCGCTGCACGAGGCGGGGATCGAGGTGATCCTGGACGTGGTCTACAACCACACCGCCGAGGGCAACCACCTGGGCCCGACGCTGTCCTTCAAGGGGCTGGACAACCCCTCGTACTACCGGCTGGCCGACGACCCCCGCTACTACACGGACACCACGGGGACCGGGAACTCGCTGCTCATGCGGTCCCCGCACGTACTCCAGATGATCATGGACTCGCTGCGGTACTGGGTCACCGAGATGCACGTGGACGGGTTCCGCTTCGACCTCGCGGCCACCCTGGCCCGGCAGTTCCACGAGGTGGACCGGCTGTCGTCGTTCTTCGACCTGGTGCAGCAGGACCCCGTGGTCTCGCAGGTGAAGCTGATCGCCGAGCCGTGGGACGTGGGCGAGGGCGGCTACCAGGTGGGCAACTTCCCGCCGCTGTGGACCGAGTGGAACGGCAAGTACCGGGACACGGTGCGGGACCTGTGGCGCGGCGAGCCGCGCACGCTCGCGGAGTTCGCGTCCCGGCTGACCGGGTCGTCCGACCTCTACCAGGACGACGGGCGCCGTCCGCTGGCCTCGATCAACTTCGTGACCTGCCACGACGGCTTCACCCTGCACGACATGGTGGCCTACAACGACAAGCACAACCACGCCAACGGCGAGGACAACCGGGACGGCGAGAGCCACAACCGCTCCTGGAACTGCGGTGTCGAGGGCGACACCGACGATCCGGCGGTGCTGGAGCTGCGGGCGCGCCAGATCCGCAACTTCACCGCCACGCTGCTGCTCTCCCAGGGCGTCCCGATGCTCAGCCACGGCGACGAGTTCGCCCGCACCCAGCGAGGCAACAACAACGCCTACTGCCAGGACAACGAGCTGGCGTGGGTGGCGTGGCCCGACGACGGCCACGACCTCCTGGAGTTCACCCGCGCGATGGTCTGGCTGCGCAAGGACCACCCGGTCCTGCGCCGGCGCCGCTTCTTCCACGGGCGCCCGGTGCAGGGCACCCACGACGAGCTGTCGGACATCGCCTGGTTCACACCGGAGGGCGCGGAGATGACCCAGCGGGACTGGAACTCGGCACGGGCCTCGGCGCTCACGGTCTTCCTGAACGGCAACGCCATCTCCGAGCCCGGCACCCGCGGGGAACGCATCGCCGACGATTCGTTCCTGCTGATGTTCAACGCCGCGCCGAAACCGCTGGACTTCGTGGTGCCGGTCGATCACGGCCGGCAGTGGGAGGTGGTCGTCGACACCGCCCTGACGGCCGGGGTGCCCACGGGCACGGGCCCGAAGGTGCAGGCCGGGGACCGGCTGACCCTGCTGGACCGGAGCCTGACGGTGCTGCAGCGGCCGGTGTAGGGGGTCTCGCGCCGCACCCGTGCGGGGGACGGTGACAGGAATGGCGGCGGGGCGGGTACGTAGGGTTCCATGACACCTGAGCGACCCAGCCCCGTCTCCCCCGTCTCCGTCCCCTCCGGTCCCTCGCTCCCCTCGGCCACCTACCGGCTCCAGCTGCAGCCGGCCTTTCCCTTCAAGGCCGCGGCGGCGGCCGTGCCGTATCTGGCCTCGCTCGGCGTGTCGCACCTGCACCTGTCCCCCGTCCTCGAGGCGGTCCCGGGCTCGCAGCACGGCTACGACGTCGTCGACCACGCGCGCGTGCGCGCCGAACTGGGCGGCGAGGAGGGATTGCGGGCGCTGTCGCGCACCGCGCGGGAGCACGGTCTGGGCCTGGTGGTGGACATCGTGCCCAACCACATGGCGATGTCGCCGCGCCACAACCACGCCCTGTGGGAGGTGCTGCGCGAGGGGCCCGGGTCGCCGTACGCCCGCTGGTTCGACGTCGACTGGGAGGCGGGCGGCGGACAGCTCCTGGTGCCGGTGCTGGGCGCCCCGGCCGGCGAGGTGCTGGACGACCTCCGGGTCGACGGCGACGTGCTGCGCTACCACGAGCACGCCTTCCCGCTGCGGGACGGCACCGCGGACCTGCCGCTGCCACGGCTGCTGGACGCGCAGTGGTACCGCCCGGTGTGGTGGCGGCTGGCCCGCACCGAGCTGAACTACCGGCGCTTCTTCAGCATCTCGGAGCTGATCGGCGTGCGGGTGGAGGACCCGGAGGTGTTCGAGGCGACGCACGGCACCGTCCTGCGGCTGCTGCACGAGGGCGTGATCGACGGACTGCGCGTCGACCATCCCGACGGCCTCGCCGACCCCGACGCGTACCTGGAACGGCTGCACCGGGCGAGCGGCGGCCGGTGGACGGTGGTGGAGAAGATCCTCGCGGACGGGGAGCGGCTGCCCGCCGCCTGGCCCGTCGCGGGCACGACCGGCTACGACGCCCTGCGGCACGTCGACGGGCTGTTCACGGACCCCGCCGGGTACGGGCAACTGCTCGACCGGTACCGCCGGTTCGCCGTCCCGCAGGCGGACCTGGGCGGGGACTGGGCGGCGACGGTGCGGCGCGCGGCGTACGAGGTGCTCACGCACGAGCTGGCCACCGAGCTGGACCGGCTGACCCGGGTGGCGCACCGGCTGTGCGCCGCCGCGCCGGACCCGGCGCTGCGCGACCGGGCGCCCTGGGCGTTGCGCACGGCGCTGGTGGAGCTGCTGGTGCGGCTGGAGGTGTACCGGCCGTACACCTCGGTGGACGCGGCGGCGGTCGTCACCGAGGAGGCGGCGGCCGGGGCGCGGCTCGCCTTCACGGTGCCCGAGGAGGCCGGCGCGGTGGACGTCGTACGGGGCCTGGTGCTCGGGCGGTACGGGGACGGGCCGGACCAGGTGGAGTTCCGGACGCGGTTCGCGCAGACCGCGTCGGCGCTGCGCGCCAAGTCCGTCGAGGACACGGCCTTCTACCGCTACGTGCCGCTGCTGTCGGCGACCGAGGTGGGCGGGGACCCGGGCCGTCCGGCGGTGTCGCCGCAGGAGTTCCACGCCTACTGCGCGCGCGTGCAGCGCGACTGGCCCGCCACGGGCACGGTCGTGTCGACCCATGACACCAAACGCAGCGCCGACGTCCGCGCCGCGCTGGCGGTGCTCACCCAGTGCCCCGCGCGGTGGGCGGACGTCCTGACCGAGGTCACCGGGGCCGCCACCGGCACGGACGGGGGCCCGCCGGACGGGCAGGTGGCGTGGGCGGCCTGGCAGACGGTGTTCGGTCTGGGACCGGCGGACGGGGAACGGGTGCGGGAGGCGCTGCTGAAGCACGTGCGCGAGGCGGGGACGCACACCGGCTGGACGGAGCGGGACCCCTCGTACGAGGAGGCGGTGGCCCGGTTCGTGGCGGCGGGGCCGGGCGGCGCGCCGGGCGCGCGGGTGAGTGCCCTGCGCGAGGCGCTCGTGCCGCACATCCGGGCCAACGTCCTCGGCACGGCGCTGGTCCATCTGACGATGCCGGGCGTACCGGACCTCTACCAGGGCACCGAGCACGAGTACCTGGCCCTGGTGGACCCGGACAACCGCCGCGCGGTGGACTTCCCCGCGGCCGGGGACGAGGGCTGGGCCGGGGGCGCCGGGGCGAAGGCGGCGGTGACGCGGGCGGCGCTGGCGCTGCGGGCCCGGCGGCCCGGCGTCTTCGGCGACTCGGGAACGTACGAGCCGCTGCCCGCCGAGGGCCCGGCGGCGGCACACTGTGCGGCGTTCGTCAGGTCCGGCCGGACCGTGACCGCCGTGACCCGGCTGTCGCTGCGGCTGGCGGAGGCGGGAGGCTGGCGCGGCACGACGCTGCCGCTGCCGCCCGGCAGCTGGGCCGACGCGCTGGCGCCCGGACGGGAGTTCGCGGGCCACGCGCGCGTGGCGGACCTGTTCGCGGACACGCCGGTGGCGCTCCTGGAGCGGGTGGAGGAGGCGGGGACACGGGGGGACGGTGGCTGATCGCGGGTCAGTCGCGGTGCATCGGCACCGCGGCCTGGGAACCCCGGCCGGGCTCGCCCGGGCGGGCGCCCGCGGCGGTACGCCGTCCGGCCAGTTCGAAGGCGGCGAGCACGACCCGGGTCTGGTACTCCACCTGGCGCCCGACCGGTATCCAGTGCGCCCCGCAGCCGTCGCGGTAGTCGGCGCAGCCCTCGTCGACGAGCCGGTCCAGCTCGGACAGGACGCCCGCCGGATCGCCCCCGGTACGGGTGACCAGCTGGTGCAGCAGCCCGGCGGTGCGCAGCGACAGGCGGCGTCCGGCCAGCCGCAGGGCCACCAGGTGGGAGGTGTTCATCGGCGGCAGTGAGCGGTCGGTCCGGTCGGCGGTGTCGGGGTCCCACTCGTCGGCGAGCCGGGGGCAGACCAGCAGGTAGTCGTCGACCGGTGCGAGCAGGTGCGCCGCCTCCGGCACGGCGGCGAGGTGGGGCCTGAGCCGGGCCAGGACGCGGCGCAGCCGGCGGGTGTCGTGGCGCAGGGTGCGGCTCACGGTGCGCAGGAGGCCGTCGCGGTCGACGGGAGGCGAGTCGTCCGCCACGGCGGCCACCCCCCACATGGGAGCCTCGACGACCGCGGTGACGGTGCCGTGCCGCCGCGGGTGGCACCAGGTCGAGTCGACGGCGGCCTCGGTGATGGCGGCGGTCAGGTCGCCGCGCCGGGGCGGCGGGATGCGGTAGACGGCGGGTCCGAGGTCGGGCCAGTACAGGGTGTCGTAGGCGCCCAGTTCGCGGGGTATGCCGAGCCGGGCCGCGGTGTGGGAGATGCGCTGGGCGAGGCCCGGCAGCTCGTGGGTCAGCTCGACGAAGCCGCCGCCGACGTCCACGCCGTGCAGGGAGCACTGCAGGAAGGGCCGCAGTTCGTCCTGGAGCGCGAGCAGGGTGCGGGTCTCGGGCAGCGTGGCGCGGTCCGGGCCGTCGGGCAGCCACTCGGGCTGCTCCAGGAAGCCGGGCCGGAAGAAGTTCCGGGCGTAGCGGCCGAGGGTGTAGGGGCCGGTGAGCCAGCCCTCGTTGCGGCGCAGGCCGTCGGGGTCGACGCAGAGCAGCAGGTTCCAGGTGGCGTCGGCGCCCTCGGTGAGCCGGGGGTCGGCCACGGCCCGCTCGGCCAGCCGCAGGGCGGTGGCGCCGCCCACGGGCTCGTTGGCGTGCGGGCCGCCGACGACGAGGACCTGGCGGCTGCCGTGGCCGACGGAGAGCAGCAGCAGCGGGCTGCCCGCGCGGGACGTGCCGACACGCCGCAGCCGGGCGTGTCGGGGGTACCGGGCGACGAGTGCGGCGGCCCGGGCGCCCAGCTCGTCCACGGTCGGGTAGCGCAGGAGGGGCGGCAGGGCACACCTCCACGAAGCGGGCCGTCGATTCACCTGGTGTGCGCGGTGTACGCACAGTCAGTCACGACTTGCGGGGTACGTCAACACCGCGAAAAGCAAAGCGGTTTCGGCCACGGAGACGGTCACGACTCCGGGTGAGGCGCGGGCCATGGATCCCCCGGAGGGCAGCCGCCGGGTCGCCGGGCCGCGTCAGTTCGCCGCCAGGCGGAAGGACATCCCGCCGAAGCCGATCTGATCGCCCTCGCGGACGACGGCCGCGCCGATGACCCGCCGCCCGTTGACCGTGGTGCCGTTCGTGGAGCCCAGGTCGCGCAGTACCCACATGCCGCCCTGACGGCTGAGTTCCGCGTGCACCCGGGAGACCGTCTCGTGGCTCAGCCGCAGTCCGCTGGCCGGATCGCGCCCTATGCGCAGCGGATGTCCGGCGCCGGGATGGGGCAGCAGCAGCTTGGGCAGCCGCTCGGCCCGCCACGCCCGGCCGAGTCGTACGCCGAATCCGGACACCGCCTCGACGGTGCCGAACACCAGCCGGGACAGCCGGCTCTCGGTGGGCAGGTCGGCGGTGAGCACGGCCAGCTCCTCCAGGCGGCGGGCGGCGAGCGCCAGCTCCATCCGGCGGATGAACGTGTCGTGCGACAGGCGCCCCATGGCGACGCCGTCCCGGAGCAGGCTCAGCGCCTTGTCGCGCTCCGCGTCGGACAACCGCGCGGGATACGTGGGGAACTCGAAGGACGACGTCACGCAGCTGATTGTCGGTCAGCGGAGCCGGAGTGTCCAGAAGACGGGAAAACGGCGGCCGCCCCGCGCGCGAGCGTCACGACACCCGCCGCGAGCCAGGGCAATCCCCAGCGGAATGATCCCCTCGTGCTGGAACATGGACGCGCTACATCACGGTGAGCAGACGAAGGGGAACCGTCCGTGCAGTTCGAGGTGTGGGCACCACAGGCCGGCCGAGTGACGTTGCGGTGCGACGGCGCCACGCGCGCGCTGGAGCGCGATCCGGAGCGGCCGGGGTGGTGGTGCGGTGAGGCCCGGGCGCGGGACGGTTCGCGGTACGGCTTCGCGGTGGACGACGGTCCGGTGCTGCCGGACCCCCGCTCGCGCCGCCAGCCGGACGGCCCCGACGGGCTGAGCGCGGTGGTCGACCACGGGCGGTACGCGTGGCGCACTCCGTGGGCCGGGCGTCCGCTGCCCGGCGGCGTCCTGTACGAGCTGCACGTGGGGACGTACACCCCCGAGGGGACGCTCGACGCCGCCGCGGAGCGCCTCGCACACCTGGCGGGGCTCGGCGTCACGCACGTCGAGCTGATGCCGTTGTGCCCCTTCCCCGGGCGGCACGGCTGGGGCTACGAGGGGGTCTCGTTGTGGGCGGTGCACGAGCCGTACGGCGGGCCCGAGGCGCTGAAACGGTTCGTCGACCGGGCGCACGACCTCGGGCTCGGCGTGGTCCTGGACGTGGTGCACAACCACCTGGGCCCCTCCGGCAACCACCTGCCCGCCTTCGGCCCGTACTTCACCGACACCCACCACACGCCCTGGGGCGTCGCGGTGAACCTGGACGCGCCCGGCTCGGACGAGGTGCGGGCGTATCTGGTCGACAGCGCGCTGGCGTGGCTGCGGGACTACCGGATCGACGGGCTGCGCCTGGACGCGGTGCACGCACTGGTCGACACGCGCGCGTGCCACTTCCTGGAGCAGTTGTCGACCGCCGTGGACGACCTGGCGGGCGACCTGGAGCGGCCGCTCTTCCTGATCGCCGAGTCCGACCTGAACGACCCGCGGATCATCACCCCGCGCGCGGAGGGCGGCCTGGGCGTGCACGCGCAGTGGAACGACGACTTCCACCACGCGCTGCACGCCGCGCTGACCGGGGAGTCGCAGGGCTACTACGCCGACTTCGCGCGCGATCCGCTGGCGGCGCTCGCCAAGACGCTGACCCGGGGCTACTTCCACGACGGTACGTACTCCGCCTTCCGGGGCCGCTCGCACGGCCGTGCGCTGGACCGCGGCCGGGTCGCCGCGCACCGGCTGACCGGCTACGGCCAGACCCACGACCAGGTCGGCAACCGCGCCCAGGGCGACCGGCTGGCGTCCCTGGTCTCCCCCGGCCTCGCCGCCTGCGCGGCCACCCTGACGCTGACCGCGCCGTTCACGCCGATGCTGTTCATGGGCGAAGAGTGGGCGGCCGGCACGCCGTGGCAGTTCTTCACCGACCACACCGACCCGCAGCTCGCCGAGGCGGTACGGCGCGGCAGGCGGCGGGAGTTCGCCGCGCACGGCTGGCGGGAGGAGGACGTGCCCGACCCGCAGGACCCGGCGACGCGCGAGCGCTCCTGCCTCGACTGGTCGGAGCCGGAGCGCGAGCCGCACGCGCGCGTACTGGACTGGTACCGGCGGCTGATCGCCCTGCGCGCCGAGCAGCCGGACCTGACCGACCCGGACCTGGCCGACACCAGGGTGGCCTACGACGGCACGGGGCGCTGGCTGGCCTTCCGGCGCGGCGACATCCGGGTGGCCGTCAACCTGGGCACCGAACCGGCGGCGATCCCCCTGGGCAACCGCCCCGCGCGCGTGCTCGCGGCGTGGGAACCGGTCGAGGGGCCGGGCGCGAACGGAATACTGCGGGTACCGGGCGAGTCGAGCGTGGTGCTGGCCCAGGAGTGAGCAGGAGGGGTTCGAGGCGCTCAGGCGGTCTCGTCCCGGCCGTCGTCGCGCAGCTCGGTCACGCGTTCCAGGAGGATCGGTTCCCAGGCGCGTCGCAGCCGGGTCCTGAGCAGCGGCACGGCCGCGGGCGGCGGCCCGCCGGGGTGGCCGTCGAGTGCCTCCGCGAGGTGGACCACCGCGTCGCAGCGGGCCAGCCACAGGCCGCGCAGGCAGGGCCGGGCGCCGTAGCCGGCGAGGGTGGCCGCGCGGACGGCGGCCGGTGAACCCACGGAGAGGGCGAGCCCGGCGATGTCCTCGGCCGGGTCGCCGAGGACCGCGTCGCTCCAGCCGAGGACGCCGCGCACCCGGCCGTCGGCGCTGACCACCAGGTGCCCGCCGGTCAGCCCGTGGTGGACCAGGACCGCCGCGCCCGGCTGGACGCCGAGCTGGGCCGCCGCCTGACGGGTGAGCCGCTCCGGCCGCGCGGTGTCGAACTCGTCGGCGGCGGCGAGGCGGCGGGCGGCACGCTCGGCGGACTGGCGCAGGGCCTCCAGCAGGCGCGGGGCCGCCCGCGGTACGCCGAGCGTCTCGGCCTGCCGGACCGGCACCTCGCGCAGGCCGGTGAGCAGCGCCGCGAGGTCCGCCTCGCCCAGGGCGGACACGTCGTGGTCCTCGCCCGACCCGCCGGCCACCTTGGCGTCCAGGGTGTACGCGAGTCCCGGCGCCCACTCCCCGTGCGCCACGCTGGTCGGCAGCGCGACCGGGAGGTACGGCCGGACCAGTTCGCGCAGGCGCAGTTCGCGGCGGCCGCGCACCGCGGTCTCCCGGTCGGGGGCCAGCCGCAGTACGTGCCGGGTGCCGACCCACCAGGTGTCGGGTGCGACGCCCTCGGCCACCGGCCGGACGTCGGGTTCCGTGCTCCCGCCCAGCAGGGAGCGGACCAGTCGGCGGACGGTGTCCGCGGTGGGTGTCGGTGCCTGGGTCATGTCGCGCCGTCGTCCTGAAGGGTCTGCCGGGGCGTTCGGGGTCGGTCCGTCACCGGTCACTCGACGACGACCATCTCCCGGGTGGTGTCGTTGAGCCGCCTGCCGCCGTCGCCGGTGACGGTGACGATGTCCTCGATGCGTACCCCGAACCGGCCGGGCAGATAGACGCCGGGCTCGACGGAGAAGCACATGCCGGGCACCAGGGGCTGCTCCTCGCCCTCGATCATGTACGGCGGTTCGTGCGTGGTGACGCCGATGCCGTGCCCGGTGCGGTGGATGAAGTACTCGCCGTACCCGGCGTCGGCGATGACCGCGCGGGCGGCCCGGTCGACGTCCTGGCAGGCGGCGCCGGGGCGCACCGCCCGGAAGCCGGCCTCCTGCGCCGCGCGGACCAGGTCGTGCACCCGGCGCTCCTCGTCGGTGGGTTCGCCCACGTGGACGGTGCGGGAGGTGTCCGAGCCGTAGCCGTCCTTGAGGCCGCCGAAGTCGAGGACGATCATGTCGCCGTCCTCGATGACGCGGTCGCCGACCTCGTGGTGCGGGTTGGCGCCGTTGGGTCCGGAGGCGACGATGGTGAAGTCGACCTGGGAGTGCCCGAACCGGCGCAGCAGGCCGGCCAGGTCGGCCGCGACCTCGGACTCCCGGCGCCCGGCGAAGCGGACCCGCCGGATCTCCTCGAAGGCGGCGTCCGCGGCCGCGCCCGCCGCCGCCAGCAGCTCCAGCTCCGCCGCGTCCTTGACGGCGCGGAGCATCGGCAGCGCCTCGGTGAGGGAGGCGTACGACGTGTCGGGCAGGGTGCGCTGGAGGGCCAGCAGGTGCATGGCCCAGGCGTTGTCGCTGATGCCGAAGCGTCCGGCTCCGTCGAGGAGGGCGGCGGTGGCCGCGTAGGGGTCCTTGCCGTCGGTCCAGTCGCGCAGGGTCAGGGCGGGGGCGCCGGCCGCCTTCGCCGCGTCGGGGGCCTCGAGCGTCGGGACGACGAGCACGGGGTCGCGGTCCGGGGCGAGGACGAGCAGGGTGAGCCGTTCGGTGTCCGCCGTGGGCGCGTAGCCGGTGAGCCACACCAGGTCCGGGCCCGGGGCCACCAGCAGCCCGGCGAGGCCGGCGTCGGCGGCCGCACGCGAGGCGCGCTCCATACGGGCCCGGTAGTCGTCGGCGGTGAAGGAAGCGGCGGGGCTGCTGCCGGTCATCCGGGCCTCCCGGGGCGGAAGAGTGGGCGGAGGGGTGAAGGGGCCACGGGCAGCATCCTGCCCGCAGGAGGGGGGCGACGCGAGCCGATTGGCATTGCTCGGCCCCTACGACTAATGGTTGGATGCCACTCAAGCATTAGCATCGGGGGCGTCGCGGTCCGGGCGCCCGGAGGAGGCCGACACCGTGCTCGTACTCGCGCACATCAGCGATCTGCACCTGGACACAGGCCCGCGGGCGACGGAGCGCGCCGAGCGGGTGCGCGAGAGGCTGTGGCGGCTGCCGGGGCGGGTGGACGCGCTGCTGGTCACCGGGGACATCGCGGACCACGGCACGGAGGCGGAGTACGAGGAGGCCGCCCGCGTCCTGGGTCTGCGGGACGGCTCGGCGCCGTTCCCCGTGCTCACCTGCCCGGGCAACCACGACAGCCGTGCGTCCTACCGCAAGGCCCTGCTCGGCCGCCCCGCCGCCGACGGCCCGGTCAACGACGTGCACGTCTTCGACGGCGGCGCGGTCCTGATGTGCGACTCCAGCATCCCGGGCAGCGACGAGGGGGAGCTGGACGGGGAGACGTACGACTGGATCGAGGCCTCGCTCGACGGTCTCGACGACGGCCTTCCGGCCCTGCTCGCCTTCCACCACCCGCCCGCGCCCGTGCACCATCCTCTGCCCGACTCCTGCCAACTGCGTCACCCCGAGCGCCTGGCCGCACTGCTGGAGCGCAGGCCCCCGATCGCCGGGCTGATCACGGGCCACGCGCACTCGCCCGCGGCCACCGTGTTCGCCGGGCGGCCGCTGGTGGTGGGGCCCGGGGTGACGTGGACGCTGCGGCTGCCCTGGGAGGGCGAGCAGGTCGCGGACCGGGACGCGCCGGTCGGGCTCGCCTTCCACGTGCTGGACGACGCCGGACGGCTCACGAGCCACTTCCGCACCGTCGCGTGACGGCAGCCCTCGTGCGGCGGCACCGTCATGTGACGACGCCCGGTACGGCCGTCAGCTGCTGGTAGCCGCCGCTGCGGTGGCGCACGGTGAGCTTGACCTCCTTGCCGGGCCTGGCGCGGGCCACGGCGTGCGCCAGGTCGGCCGCCGAGTCGACGCGGGTCGTGCCGACGGCGAGCAGTACGTCGCCCCGCACCAGGCCCGCCGTGTACCCGGGGCCCGGCACGTGGACGCCCACGACCCGGGCCCCGGGCTTCTCGTCGTCCACGGCCTCCACCCCGAGGGTCGCGCCGGCCGGCGCCGGGGAGGGGGACCGGCCGCCGGACGGACCTGCCGACGGGTGCGCCGGGGCGCCCCGGGTGCCCGTCGCCGTCCCCGTGGCTTCCTCCCCTCCCACTCCTCCGGAGCCGCCCGGTCCCTGCGCCGCGGCCCGCTGCTGCAGTTCGGCGAGCTTGCTCATGCCGATCACCGTGGCGCCCACCGTGCCGAGTCCCACGCCCGCGAGAAGCAGGACGGCCCCGGCGAGCACGCCGAGCAGCAGGGTGGTGAGCCGCCGACGGCAGCGACGGCCGGCGTGGGGGCGCCGGGCACCGTCGGGCTCGGTGCCGGGTCCCGGATCCCGGCCGGGCATCGGCTTGGGACGCAACGCTGTCTGTTCCATGGATCGCCTCCGGCAGGTGCTCTACCCGGCGCACCGGCGCGTGACGAGCCACGAAAGAGTGAGACTGAACGTCGGTCAGCGCGCCAGGGCGGGACTGCTCCTCGGCACGGGCACGGCCGGGATCCGGTCCGGCAGGAAGCCGTGGGTGCGTCCCGCCAGGTACTCGGCCTGGTAACGGGGGACGTTCCGGTGCCAGTTGAGGATGCCGGCCATCCAGTTCTGCAGGTCGGTGACGTAGCCGCGCATGACGGTCCGCGCCTTTTCGGAGAGCTGGAAGTCGTCGTAGACGACGGGGAGTTCGTGCGCGACGACGTGCTCGAACTGGCGCATGCGCTGGTTCATCAGGTCCTGCACGACGCCCAGGGCGGCCGGGTAGTCGACGCCGAAGAAGTTCTGCACGACGAGGACCGCGTTGTGGATCTCGCCCTCGTACTCGATCTCCTTCTGGTAGGAGAAGACGTCGTTGAGCAGGCACGCGTAGTCGATCGCCGCGTTCTCCAGGGAGCGGACGGGGCCGCTGCGGTAGACCTCGGGCGGCACCGCCGGGCCGTGTCCGGCGCGGCACAGGCCCAGGGTGAGGTCGGAGCCGAAGGTGGCGCGCCGCATCTCCAGGTAGTCCACGGGGTCGGGGACACGGTTCTGGATCTGGTTGGACAGCTCCCACACCCAGGCCTCGGTCATGTCGTCGACGGCCTTCTTCAGCGGGCGCCGCTCCTCGGGCGTCATACCGGCCGTCGTGCGCGCCCACAGGTCGATCAGGGAGCGTTCCATGGCGTTGCCGGGCGGGGGGACCGGCTCGCCGTCGAGCGGCATGCAGTCCGACAGGCGGGCCGTGGTCAGCCGGGCGGCGGCGAGGTCCCGGCGGTGGCCGTAGACCAGCGGGTAGTAGTCGTCGCCGTACGTGCCGAAGGCCAGCCAGCCGGAGGCGAGGTCGAGCTGGTCCTGGGTGGCGTCCGGGTCGAGTCCGGCGGCGCACAGCGGGAGGTCGCAGCTCTCCAGCTTGTCCTCGTCCCAGACGCCCTCGCTGAGGATGCCCATCCTCCGGCACCACTCGGACAGGTGGCGGCGGGCACCCTCCAGGGCGGGGCTCAGCTCCAGCGGGTAGGGCATGCGGATGTCGGGGATGACGGACGGGCCGACCTTCTGGAAGGGCACGTACGTGTACGAGCGGGTGCGGCGGGCGACGGCCTCGGCGAGCAGTGCGCCGACGTCGGCGGCGGAGGTGCCGGGCCCGGTCAGCGCCTGCCAGCCGGCCAGGGGCCGCTCCCCCTTGTTCATGTAGCGGCTGGACCGCATGTGCCACTCGTGGCCGCCGGACTGCCAGTCCTGGAGGCCCTTCGCGTACGCGCCGACGGCGGCGACCTCCGGTGGGGTCAGGCCGTTCTCCAGGGCGACGGCGGGCACCTCGGTGAAGGCGGTGTGCTCGAACTGGTGCAGCCGCGAGGTGAGGACGTCGTTGACCAGTTCGGCGGCCTCCTGGGTGGTGCAGCCGAAGAAGGTCTCCAGGACCAGCACCCCGTTGCTCAGCTCGCCCTCGTCCTCGACCTCGCGCTGGTAGGAGAAGAGGTCGTTGCGCAGGTGCACGGCGTCGGAGAACGTCTCCATCAGCACCCTGAGCGGCCTGGTCCCGGCGACGGCGGCGGGCACCTCGGCGGTCGCGTACTCCACGAGCCCCGCCGACCACGGGGCGCCGCCGACCTTGCGGCGCATCTCGATGTACTCGACGGGGTTGGCGACCCGCCCCTCGTTGATGTTGGACAGCTCCCACATGGACTCGTTGAGCAGGTGCTCGGTGGCGACGGCGAAGCGGCGGCGCCAGTCGGCCGACATCGCGGGCACCGTGCGGGTCCACAGGTCGGCGAGGCCCGCCTCGACCGGGTTGTGCGGCTCGGGCATCGCGGCGGCGTCGTCGAGCGGCATGAACAGCGGGAGCCGGTCCAGGTGGGCCTTGCCGGCGAGGCGGTCCTGGCTGCGTTTGTACTTCTCCAGGAAGTGGTCGTCGAAGAAGAAGACCCACACGTACCAGTCGGTGATGAGGGAGAGCGCCGGCCCGTCGCAGTCGGGGTGGGTGTAGGCGCAGAGCAGGCCGTAGTCATGGGCTTCGAGGTCGGACTGCTCCCAGACCCCGGAGCCCTCCAGCATGCCCATCTCGCGCGCCCACGTCGTCGAGTGGGCGCGGGCCTCGTCGAGATGCGGGTTGAGCCGTGCGGGGTGCGGCAGGTAGAAGTGCGGGAGCTGGAAGGGCTGTTGCGTCATGGCCCGGCCCTACCCAGGGCCCTTCGACCGCATCCGCCGGGCCGCACATGATCACACCATCGCGTGAATCAGCCCGGAACGCGGGAACTTCTCAGCGCCTGACCTGGATCAGGGCGTGCGTGCCGCTCGTCCGCCAGCGCCGCTCGCCGCTCGCCTCCAACGCGGCCTCGGTCTTCGCGTCGAGCCCGGTGACCACGTCGGACTTCAGGGTGCGCAGCGCCGCGACCGGGCCGGGGAAGTACGCGGTGACCTGTGCGAAGGAGGTGGTCGGCGGCCACCACCGGTCGCCCACCAGACGCCGGTAGTTCAGGTCGCCCTTGAGGACGGTGACGGTGGCCGCGGCGAAGTCCTCGCGCAGGTCGTCGGGCATGTCCGCGTACGGCAGCGGGGCGCAGGAGAAGGGGTGGGCGCGGACGGTGACGCGGCCGTCGGTCAGCGCGGTCCAGAGCCGCTCGCCGTGTGCCGCGGCCGCGCCGCCCGCCGCGGCCAGCCGCCGCAGGGCGTCGAGCACGTCGGTGGGCGTGGCGTCGGAGACGTAGTACGGGTACGGCTTGACGTGCAGGACGGCCCCATCGACGCGGCCCTCGGCGAGGAGGTGCGAGACGAGGAGCAGGTCGGGGACGAGTTCGCGGCCCGCGTTGTCGGCGACGAGACACAGCGTCGCCGGACCCCGGCCCGTGGGGCCCGTGGGGCCCGTCCCGGGGGCCGGGAGCAGGGACCAGAGGGTGTCGCTGTCGTCGGCGACGAGTGCGTCCACCGCGCCCTCGGGGCCGGCGCCCCGGTCGGAGAGGCGGAAGCCGAGGTCGGCGCGGTTGCCCCACAGCGAGCCGTGCAGCAGCGCCCGGGTCCGCTCCTCGGCGGACAGCTCGTCGAGGCCGTCGAGCGCGGCGAGTTCCTCGTCCGTCTCCGGCGCGTCGAGTTCGGCCAGTTTGGCGGGCCGGAAGGGGTCGACGCCCTGCCAGGCGCCGGGGCCGAAGTAGCCGACGGCGTCGAGGAGCCGGCGGTAGAAGTGGCTCTCGGCCCACAGCCAGGGGACGTCGTACCAGGAGCGGCCGGCGTACGCGTCCATGCCCCACCGCGCCCAGCGGTCCCGGTCGCGGCCGGTGGGGTCGGCGTCGGCGGGCAGCGGCTCGACCACGCCGTCGGCGCAGCTCGCGAGCAACGCGTCGAGCGCGCGGAGCCGTTCGGGGTCGAACGGGAAGGCGTCCCGCACCTGCCGCACGACGGCGGGGTGCCGCTCGGCGAGCACACCGTGCGGAAAGGACCCGGGCTCGTCGCCGAGGATGACGGGGGCGGTCACGGACGGGGTGTCGGGCATGCGCGCCACCGTACCGCCCGAACCGCGCGCATCCTTCGTGCCGGGCGGTAGACCCGAGCGCGTCCCCCATCCCGAGCGGTCGAGCCGCGCGTGCCGCGCCGGACGGTCGAGCCGACCGTGCCCGGGCCGGGCGGCCGGACCGCGCGACCCCGTACCGGAGGGCCGGACCGAACGCCCCCGCGCCGGACGGTCAAGCCGAACGACCCCGTACCGGACGGTCAAGCCGAGCGTCCCCGTACCGGACGGCCGGACCGAACGCCCCCGTACCGGACGGCCGGACCGAACGCCCCCGTACCGGACGGTCGAGCCGAGCGACCCCGCGCCGGACGGCCGGACCGAACGACCCCGCGCCGGACGGCCGGACCGAACGCCCCCGCGCCGGACGGCCGGACCGAACGCCCCCGTACCGGACGGTCAGGCCGGGCGCGACCCCGTACCGGACGGTCAGGCCGGGCGCGACCCCGTACCGGACGGCCGGACCGAACGCCCCCGTACCGGGCGGTCAGGCCGGGCGCGGCCCCGTGCCGGGCGGTCAGGTCGTGCCCGTTTCCTGTTCCAGGCGGGACGCGAGGGTGACGTAGCGGGCGCGTCGGGGCACCGGGACCATGCCCCGGATCAGGATGTACCACATCTCGGCGAGGCGGCGGGGCTCGCGACCGGCCGGTTCGAGGGTGCCGCCCACGACTCGGGTGCCGACGACGGAGCAGACGAGGGTGTGGGCGACGGAGTCGACGTCGATGTCCTGGTGCAGGTCGGACTGCCGCACCGCGTTCAGCAGCCGGGAGGCGGCGATCTCCCGCCACTCGGTGAAGGGGTGCGGCAGAGGCGGCCGTACCGGTACGCCCGCGGTGGCCAGCCGCAGCCCGGCCCGCAGCACCGGACCCTGTACGCAGAGCCGGGCCATGCCGAACGTGAGGCGCATCAGCGCCTCCAGCGAGGAGTAGCCCCGCCCGTCCAGGTCCTTCGCCAGCCGCCGGGAGGTGCGGGACTGTATCTCCATGATGGCGTGCGCGAGGTCTTCCTTCGCCGCGAAGTGGAAGTACAGGGCGCCCTTGGTGACCCCGGCGTGGGCGACGATCTCGCTCAGACTGGTCGACTCGTAGCCGTGGCGGTCGAACAGGTCGGCCGCCGCACCGACGATCGTCGCGCGGGTCTGCTCGGCGCGCAGCTGCCTCGCCATCGGCTGGATTCTCCCGGGCTGGAACTCGACAGACCGTGCCGCCTGCCTTTACCCCCAGCACACGATAACCCACCGGCTAACTGCCCGTCAGATCAGCTCCGTGGCACCCCGGTCGCCCACGGACCCCGCCGGGCATACCGCCCGGCATTCCGCTTCGGCCCGCTTTCGCCACCCCCGTTCATCACGATGCGGCACCGACAACTCACAGCAGTTCGCTGGTCACTTGACTACCAGCGGTCACACACGGTTTGCTCCGGCCAGGCGAGTTTCACCCGGTTGGCGCACTGACCCGCGGCTCCGGGCCGTCCCGCCCCGTTCCTCCTGCTCGGCCGCACAGCGAGGTGCCCCCGCCCCCATGAGTACAGCTCCCCCGCCCACCCACTCCCCCGGACCCGCACGCGCCGCGGCCCTCACCGCGGCCGTCTGCCTGCTGGTGGCCGGCTGCTCCGCCCTCGGCGGGGACGAGGACGGCTCGGCGGCGGACGCCGCGGGCGGGTCCGGCGGCGACCGGATGAAGATCGTCATGGTCACCCACGGCGGTGAGGGCGACGCCTTCTGGGACCGGGTGCGCAAGGGCGCCGAGGCGGCGGCCGCCAAGGACGGCGTCGACCTGACCTACGCCGGGGACGCCGACACCGCCGACCAGGCCGACCTCGTGCGGGACGCGATCCGGGACAAGGCCGACGGCATCGCCGTGACCCTGGCCAAACCGCAGGCGATGAAGGCTCCGGTCGCCGAGGCGAAGGCGGCCGGGATCCCGGTGGTCGGCCTCAACTCCGGCATCGACGCCTGGCGGTCCACCGGGCTCCTGGAGTACTTCGGGCAGGACGAGAGCGTCGCGGGCCGGGCGGTCGGCGACAAGCTGGACGACCTCAGCGCGAAGCACGCCCTGTGCGTCATCCACGAGCGCGGCAACGTCGCCCTGGAGGCCCGCTGCGCCGGTGTGAAGAAGACCTTCGGCGGCGAGACCGAGATGCTCTACGTCGAGGGCACCGACATGAAGGCGGTCGGCGCGGCCGTCGCGGCGCGGCTGCGGCAGGACCCCAGCATCGACGAAGTCGTCATGAACGGCGCGGCGTTCGCCCTCACCGCGGTCGAGGCGGTGGACGAGGCGGGCAGCGACGCCCACGTCGCCACCTTCGACCTCGACAACGACCTGGTGGCCGCCGTCAAAAGCGGGGACGTCCAGTTCGCCGTGGACCAGCAGCCGTATCTGCAGGGCTATCTCGCGGTGGACGCGCTCTGGCTCTACCGCACCAACGGCAACGTCAGCGGCGGCGGCGTGGCCCCCGTGCTGACCGGCCCCGCGTTCGTGACCCGGACCAACGCCGACTCGGTCGCCGAGTTCGCCGCGGGCGGCACCCGGTGACCGGGCCCCGCGGCCGCCGGCACCTCCGCTCCCCCGCCACCCCGCCCCACTGATCGCCTAGGACGACGATGCCTGCACGGAAGTCACGGAAGAAGGGTGCCCGGCGCCGCCTCGGCTCCATACGTCTCTCCCTGATCCTCCTGGCCCTGGTCCCCGGCGTCACCCTCGCGGCCGTGTGGGGCGTCACAACGATCCAGATGTTCTCGGAGGGCCTGCGGCTGCGCGCGCAGACGGAGCTGAGCCGCGACACCGGCGCCATGGGCACCGAGGCCGCCCTGGCCCTGCAGCGGGAGCGCAGTCTGTCGGCCGCCTGGCTGGCCGCACCGGACGGCGACCGGGAGGCACTGGACGCACAGCGCAAGAAGACGGACGAGGCGGTCGCGCAGCTGGTCGGCCAGTCCGATGCGATCGAGAGCGCTCCCGCACGCGTCTCGGACCGGTTGTACTCGGTACTCGGCTCGGTGGGCAGCCTGGAGTACTACCGCAACCAGGTGGACGACCCCAGCGACATCACCGCCGAGCAGGCACTCGACCAGTACACCGCGATCGTCGACGACCAGATCCACGCCTTCCAGGAGCTGTCCCAGGTCGACGACGGCGACCTCACCTCGCAGGCCGGTCCGCTGGTCGCCCTCGAACACGCCGCCGAGCTGGGCTCCCAGGAGGACGCCCAGCTCACCCTGGCCTGGCCGTCCGGCCGGATGGACGAGGAGCAGTGGTCCCGGTTCGCCCAGCTGGTGCACACCCGCCGCTGGCTGGTGCAGGACCAGATCCTCCCCTCGCTGACCGGCAGCGCGAAGACCCAGACCGAGCGCATCCTCGCCAGCTCCGAGTGGAAGTCCATGCAGGACGTCGAGGACCAGGTGCTCGAGGCCCGTTCGGGGAACGGGGACGACCGGATCGACCTGCCGGATGCACGACAGCGCTGGATCACCGCCTTCGACAAGATCCGCACCCAGTACGGGCAGCTCATCCGGCAGCAGACGGACGGGCTGCTCGACCGCAGTGCGGAGGAGGCGCGCGGGCTGCTGATCACGGCCGCCTCCCTCAGCGCGGGCGGCCTGATCGCCCTGCTGCTCTGCATCGTGATGTCCTGGCGCATCACCCGCTCGCTGTCCCGGCGGCTGCGCGGGCTGCGGCTGGCCACCCTGAGCCTGGCCGAGGAGCGGCTGCCCGACGTGGTGGCCCGCCTGGAGCGGGGCGAGACGGTGGACGTGGAGTCCGCGACGCCCCCGCTGGACTACGGACGGGACGAACTCGGCCAGGTCGCGCAGGCGTTCAACACGGCGCAGCGCACCGCCGTGCACACCGCCGTCGAACTCGCCGACACCCGGCGCGGCTTCCAGAAGGTCATCCTGGGCATCGCGCGGCAGAGCCAGAACCTCGTCAACATGCAGCTCGGCAAGCTGGACGCCCTGGAGCGGGAGCACACGGACCCCGAGATCCTCAAGGGCCTGTACGAACTGGACTCCACGGCCAGTCAGCTGCGGCGCTACGAGGAGAACCTCGTCATCATCAGCGGCGAGCAGCCCCGGCGCACCTGGCGCGAGCCCGTGTCGCTGGTCGACATCCTGCGCAGCGCCGTCGGCGAGGTCGCCGAGTACCAGCGGGTGGAGCTGCACACCGACGAGGAGGTGGCCCTCGCCCCGCCCGCGGTGGCCGACGTGATCCACCTGCTGGCCGAGCTGATCGACAACGCGACCGCGTACTCCCCGGCGCCCAACCCGGTCGGCGTGCGGGCGGCGCTGGTGGCCAAGGGCCTGGCCGTCGAGATCGAGGACCGCGGGCTCGGCCTGTCGGAGGAGGACTACGCGTCGTTCAACGCCCAGTTGGCGGTGGCCCCGCAGTTCGACGTGGTGGCGCTCGCCGACGACCTGCGGCTCGGCATGTTCGTCGTGGCCCGCCTCGCGCACCGGCACGGCATCACCGTCACGCTGCGCCCCTCGCCGTACGGCGGGACCACGGCGATCGTGCTGATCCCGCACGACATCGTGGTGCGGGAGCCGGTCGGCGGGCCGGACGGCACCGGTGCCGGGGCGGACGGCGCGCGGGCCCCCTGGGTCGCCGCGGCCACCGCGCGCGACTCGGCCGACCCGGCGGGCCCGGTCACCGGCACCGGCACCGGCACCGGCACCGGCACCGGCCAGGAAGCTCCGGGCGCCTCGGCGGGACGGTCCGCCACTGCCTCGGCGGCGGACGGGGACCCGGTCGGCGGCCCCCGGCCGGTACGCCCCGTACGGTCGTCCCGGCCGGCGCCCGCGAGCCCGTCCGCGGCCGCGGCGGGTTCCCCCGGCGGCCGCTCCGATGACTTCGCCCACGGCGCCCCCGAGGGGCGCGGCGGACTGGCGCCGCTGCCCCGCCGGGTACCGCAGACCAGTCTCGCCGCCGAACTGCGCGACGAGGATCCGGGCGGCCGCCGGGACGGCTCCGACGACGCGGCCGGCGACGCCTACGCCGACTTCACGGCCGAGCGCGCCGCCTCGTCCCTCGCCGGTTTCCAGCGCGGCACGCTGCGGGCCCACACCGATGACGACGCGGACGAAGCAGCCTACGCACACGAAGCACACGAAGCACACGAGGCGGACGAAGGCGCCGGTGGCGGGGACGACCGCGCCACCGAGGGGCACGCGCTCTCCTCCGCCGCCCACTCGACCCCGACCGCCGACCGCCGACCGCCCACGAAGGACACGCGATGACCCGACCCTCCCCCGCCACGCACACCGAGCTGGACCAGTTGCTCACCGGACTCGTGGAGCGGGTCGCCGACGTGAACCAGGCCGTGGTGCTCTCCGAGGACGGCCTGGTCGTCAGCAAGTCCACCGGTTTCCTGCGGGACGACGCCGAGCGGCTGGCGGCGACCGCGTCGGGCCTGATGAGCCTCAGCAAGGGCGTCAGCATGGACTTCCGGGGCGGCCCGGTGCGCCAGGCGCTCATCGAGATGGCCAACAGCTACCTGATACTCACCTCCGCGGGCCCCGGCGCGCACCTGGTCGTGCTCACCGGGCCGAACGCCGACGTCGGCGTGGTGGCGTACCAGATGAACATGCTGGTGAAGAAGATCGGCGAGCACCTGAGCGCGGCACCGCGGGCCACCGCCGGCCCCGGCGAGTGACGTGACCGGAGGCGACGCTGCGGGCCGGCTCGTGCGGCCGTTCACCCTGACCGGCGGCCGGACCAGGCCCAGCCGCGCCGACTTCACCCTCATCACGACGGTGACCGCGATCGATCCGCAGCCCGCCCGGGCGGCGCGGCCGCAGCCCGAGCACCTGCGGATCCTGCGGCTGTGCGCCGAGCCGATGGCCGTGGCGGAGCTCGCGGCCCGTCTCGACCTGCCGGTGAGCGTGGTCGTCATCCTGCTCTCGGACCTGCTGGAGGCCGGCCGCATCACCGCACGGCCGCCGCACCCGGTCTCCCGCGCCACCGACGACCTGGACCTGCTGCAGAAAGTGAGGGACGGCCTTGGCCGGCTCTGAGCGCGTCGCCGAGACGCCCACGGCATCCGCCCGCTCCACCGCGCCCGAGGCGGTGAAGATCCTGATCGCGGGCGGCTTCGGCGTCGGCAAGACCACCATGGTCGGGTCGGTCAGCGAGATCGCCCCGCTGCGCACCGAGGAACCGCTGACCGCGGCGGGCCTGGACGTCGACGACCTCGCCGGCATCGAGGAGAAGCGGGCCACGACGGTGGCGCTGGACTTCGGCCGGATCACCATCGGCCGGGACGTGGTGCTGTACCTCTTCGGTACGCCCGGTCAGCAGCGGTTCTGGTTCATGTGGAACGACCTGGCGATCGGGGCGCTCGGCGCGGTGGTCCTGGTCGACGTCCGCAGGCCCGAGTCGAGCTTCGCCGCGATCGACTTCTTCGAGCGGCGGGGCATTCCGTTCGTCGTCGCCGTCAACGGCTTCCACGGCCGGCACCCGTACCCGGCGGCGGAGATCCGCGAGGCCCTCGCGCTGCCGGAGCACGTGCAGGTGCTGCTGTGCGACGCGCGGGAGCGGACCTCCAGCCGGGACGTCCTGATCGCCCTGATCGACCAGCTGATCGACGCCGCGACCGGGGCCGCGGCTTCGTAGCACGTCGTAGCGCTTCGTCCTGAGCGTCCGTCAGAGGAGACCCGCGGACTTCAGCCACTCCTTGGCCACGTCCAGCGGGTCCTTCTTGTCCAGCTGGACCTGGGCGTCCAGGTCGAGGAGCGTCTCGGTGTCCAGCTTGGCGGAGACCGCGTTGAGCGTGGCCACGCCCTCCTTGTCCAGCCCGTCCTTGGTCACCAGCGGGGTCACGTTCGCGTGGCCGAAGAGGTTCTCCGGGTCCTTCAGGACGACGAACTTCTCCTTGATGATGGTCGGGTCGGTGGTGAAGACGTCCGCCGCCTGCACGTCGTTCTTGGTCAGCGCCGACTGGGTCAGCGGGCCGCCCGCGTCGAGCGCCTTGAAGGACTTGAACTTCAGTCCGTACACCGACTCCAGGCCCTTGAGCCCCTGCTGCCGCGTCTGGAACTCGGGCGAGCCGCCGATCACCAGGTCCGGTGCGACGTCCTTGAGGTCGGCGAGGGTCGACTCGGCGGTGAGACCGTACTTCTTCGCCGTCTCGGCGTTGACGCTCACCGAGTCCTTGTTCTCGGCCGGTGACGACTCCAGCAGCGTCAGCTTCTTGTCGAGCTTGGCCTTCGCCGCCTCGTTCACCGCCTCGACGGACTTCTGCTCGGCCTTCGGGTCGAGGTAGGCGAGCAGCGAGCCGTTGTACTCCGGCAGCACCGTGACGGAGCCGTTCTTCATCATGCCGTAGGTCGTCTCCCGGCTGCCTATGTTGTGCTTGTAGGTGACCTTGAGGCCCTTGGCCTTGAGCGCCTCCCCGTAGATGTCGGCGAGCAGGGTGCTCTCGGCGAAGTTGTTCGAGCCGACGACGACGGTGCCGGCCTCCGCCTTGTCACCCGCGAGCGGGTTGTCGGAGGTGCCGTCGGAGTCGGAGGAACAGCCCGCGAGCAGCGCCGCCGCGGCGGTGAGCGCGACGGCCGCCGCGCCGGTGTGCCTGGTCCTGGGCCTGCTGCTCTTCGCGGTGGAATTCATCCGTCGATCCAAACGATCCGCTTGCCGATGAGTCAAGTACGGCCTGGTTACGGTTTCTCCGTCGGCCCGGGCGCTCAACGCCTGCGCACCCCCGGCGAGACCGCGAACCGTCCCGCCGCCCAGAAGAGCGCGAGGGTGACCAGGGCCAGGACGGCCACCAGGGTGGCACCGCCGACGACCTTCTCGTAGTCGCGCTGATAGAGCCCGTCGATGATGTAGCGGCCGATGCCGCCGAGGCTGACGTAGGCGGCGATGGTCGCCGTCGACACGACCTGGATGGCGGCCGAGCGCAGCCCGCTGAGGATCAGCGGGAGGGCGACCGGGAGTTCGACCCGGAAGAGGATGCCCGACTCGTGCATGCCCATGCCCCGGGCGGCGTCCACCGGCGAGGGGTCGACGGAACGGAGCGCCTCGTAGGTGGTCACGAGGATGGGCGGGACCGCGAGCACGACGAGCGGGACCATCACGGGCAGCAGGCCGATGCCGACGACGACGGCGATCAGCACCAGCAGACCGAAGCTGGGCAGGGCGCGGGCGGCGGTGGCGACGAAGGCGACGGCGTTGCCGCCGCGTCCGGTGTGCCCGGTCAGCAGCCCGACGGGCAGCCCGACGGCGGCGGCGAGTCCGAGCGCCATCAGGGTGTACTGGACGTGTTCCAGCAGGCGCGTGGGGATGCCGTCGTAGCCGTTCCAGTGGGCGCTGTCGCTGAAGAAGGCGTTGACGAAGTCGAGGACGTTCACCGGGTCGCCGCCTCCTGCGGTTCGGGCCGCTCGGCGGCCTCCTTCGGGCGGCGCCCGCCCTTGCCGCGCGGCATCCACGGCGTCAGCAGGTTGCGGGCCAGGACGAGCAGCGCGTCGCACAGGACGGCCAGTACGGCGGTCGTCAGGACCGAGTTGACCGCCAGCTCGGGCCGGCCGTACTTCTGGGCGTCCGCGAGGAGATTGCCGAGGGCGCCCTGGTTGCCGATGAGGGCGCCGACGCTGACCAGGGAGATGCTCGCCGACACGGCGACCCGCAGCCCGGCGAGGATCGCGGGCACGGCGATCGGCAACTGCACCTGGAGGTAGCGCCGTACGGGCCCGAAGCCCATGGCGGTGGACGCGGCCAGCGTCTCCTCGGGCACCGACCGCACGCCGTCGACGATCGCCGGGACGAGCACCACGAGGCTGTACACGGCCAGCGGGATCATCACGGTCAGTTCGCTCTGCCCGGTGTAGTCGATGAGGACCACGAAGACGGCCAGCGACGGGATGGCGTAGAAGACGGTGGTCACGCCGAGCACGGGCGGGTACAGCCAGCGGAAGCGCACACAGAGCTGGGCGAGGGGCAGGGCGGCGAGCAGCCCGGCCAGGACCGGCAGCAGCGCCTCGCGCAGATGCAGGCCGATCAGGCCGAAGTAGGTGTTGTCGAGGTCGCTCGGTATGTCGAAGAAGCCGTTCACGGGGCGACCTTCGTGACGTCGCCGGGCTCCTCGGCCCGGGCGTCGCCGGGGGCTCCCGCGCCGGGGTTCCCCACGCCGTGGGCGGAGCGGATCGCCGCGCCGACGGTCTGCTGGGAGACGACGCCGGTCACCCGTCCGTCGGCGTCCACGGCGACGGCCCAGCCGGTGGGCGAGAGCACGGCGCAGTCGAGGGCGGCCCGCAGCGAGTCGGTGCCGGGCACGAACGGCCGCCCGTGGGACAGCAGTCGCCCGGCCGCGAGGTCTCCGGCCGTCAGGTCGCCCGGCTCGGCCCAGCCCAGCGGCCGGTCGTCCGCGTCGGTCACCAGCACGTGGGGGGCGCCGCCGGCGGCGGCGAGCTGTTCCGCGGTCGCGTCGGCGCGCACGACCGGGCCGGTGGTCAGCTCCAGGCCGGCGGACGGGAAGAAGGAGAGCCGCCGGATGCCGCGGTCGGCGCCGAGGAAGTCCTCCACGAAGTCGTCCGCGGGGTCGGACAGCAGCTCGGCGGGCGGTGCGAACTGGGCGAGCCGGCCACCGGTGCGCATCACGGCGACCATGGTGCCGAGCTTGATGGCCTCGTCGATGTCGTGGGTGACGAAGACGATGGTCTTGCCCAGTTCGTCCTGGATGCGCAGGAGTTCGTCCTGCAGTCCCTTGCGGACCACGGGGTCGACGGCGGAGAACGGCTCGTCCATGAGCAGCACGGGCGGGTCGGCGGCGAGCGCCCGGGCCACGCCGACGCGCTGCTGCTGGCCGCCGGAGAGCTGGTACGGGTACCGCTTGGCCAGCGAGCTGTCGAGCCCCACCCGCTCCATCAGCTCCGCGGCCCGCTCGCGGGACTTCTGCTTGCCCCAGCCGATCATGCGGGGCACGGTGGCGATGTTGTCGAGGATCGTGCGGTGCTGGAAGAGCCCGGCGTTCTGGATGACGTATCCCATGGACCGGCGCAGTGTGGTGACGGGCTGCTGCTGGAGGTCCTCGCCGTCGAGCAGGATCGTTCCCTCGGTGGGCTCGACCATTCTGTTGATCATCCGCAGGGTCGTGGTCTTGCCGCAGCCCGAGGGCCCGACGAGGACCGTGATCGAGCGGTCGGGTATCTCCAGCGACAGCCGGTCGACCGCCACGGTGCCGTCCGGGTACCGCTTGGTGACTGAGTCCATCCGTATCAAAACGCCGAATACCCTTCGGGTCTGGCAGAAGCTGCCCGCTCCGGCCGCGGTCGGTGGGGCCGTCGCCGGTCGAGTGTAGACGGCTGGTCCGCGGGGCCCCCGTTGGCTCCGGGGCGACTCCTTCCCGCTGCTCGGGCGTTCACACGGGGAATCCGGGGATAACGGCGGCCTGCGCGGAAAGGATAGAAGGGGATCCGTCGAGGGTCCGGGTACTCACACGCACGGGGGCGCGGGTGCGCAGCGGCGGGCACGAGTCGCACAACGAGCTGAGCGGCACGGTGCACGGACCCGTCGTCCAGGCGGGTGCCGTATACGGCGGTATCCATTTCGGACCTCGTCCGGCCGCTGTCGAGCCGACGCCCTGGCAGCTGCCGCCGCTGGTGCGGGTGATCGACCGGACACGGGAGCTTGCGACGCTGGAACGGCACCGCGCCCGCGCCGCGCGGGAGGACCGGCCCGTCCTGGCCTCGCTGAGCGGGCTGGGGGGCGTCGGCAAGACCACGGTCGCCCTGAGCTGGCTGTACACCCTGCGTTCCCGGTTTCCCGGCGGCCAACTCCACGCGGACCTCGGAGCCCAGTCCCCCGAGGGGCCGGAGCATCCGGCCGAGGTACTCGCCCGGTTCCTGCGGGCCTTCGGCGTTCCGGCGCAGCAGATCCCGGCGCGGCTTTCCGAACGGACGGCGCTGTACCGGTCGCTGACCGCGGTCCGGCGTCTGGTGGTCCTGCTCGACGACGCGGCGACCGCGGCCCAGGTACGGCCGTTGCTGCCCGCCGGTGGCAGCGTGACCGTGGTGACCAGTCGCCGGCGGCTCCCGGGGCTGACGGTCGACGGCTGCTGCCCCGTCCAGCTGGAGCCGCTGGGCCCCGAGGCCGCGGTGGAACTCCTCGCCGACACCCTGTCGGACGGGCGCGTGAGCGAGCAGCCCGAGGACGCGCGTGCCCTGGTGGAACTGTGCGCCGGGCTGCCACTGGCGGTCCGGGTCGCCGGCGCCCGGCTGGCCTCGCGTCCGGGGCGGCACATCGGCACGATGGTCCGCGCGCTCGGCGAGGAGCGCCGAAGACTGGAGGCACTGGCCATCGACGGCGACCACGACGTACTGGCGACGCTGGACGTGTCCTACCGTGCGCTGCCCGTATCGGCCGCCCGGCTCTACCGGCTGCTGGGGCTGCACCCGGGCCGGGAGTTCGACGGTTCGGTGGCCGCCGCCCTGTGCGCCGCGGACGGGGAGGCGGCCGGGCTCCTCGACGTGCTCCACGACGCGAGCCTGCTCGTCGAGGCCGCCGGAGAACGCCACCGCTTTCACGACCTGGTACGACTGCACGCCCGGGCGAAGGCCGACGAGGAGGAGTCGCCCCCCGAACGGGAGGCCGCGGTGCGGCGCATCGCCGATCACTATCTGGCGAGCGCCACCCGCGCCGAGGAGATCCTCGACCCCCAGCACCGGACCATGGCCCGGGACTACGGCCCCGGACCCGTGGTCGTCGCGGAGGTGGGTCCCGGTCCCGAAGCCGCCCTGGACTGGCTGGAACGGGAACTGCCCAACCTGATGGCGGTGCTCCACCAGGCGGCCGACGCCGGGTTTCGCACCGTGTGCTGGCAGCTCGCCGACGCTCTGTGGCCGCTGTTCCTACGGCGCAAATTCCACGCGGAGTGCGCAGGGGCACACCATGAAGGACTGGCGGCGGCGCGGGATCTGGGGGACACGGCGGCCGAGTGCCGGATGCTCACCTCGGGCGGAGTCGGGGAACTGGGTGCCGGAAACCCCGGTCACGCGCTGGAGATGTTCGAGCGGGCCGCGCGTCTGTTCCTCTCGGCCGACGACGGGCTCGGTCATGCCCGAACCCTCAACTACCGAGGGCTCGCCCTCCAGCGGCTCGGGCGTCGGCGCCGGGCCGCGGAGTTCTTCCGGCGCGCCGCCGCCGAACTGCCGGCGTACGGAGACCGCCGGGCGGGCGGACTGGCGGCCCTCAACCTCGCCGACCTCGCGCTGGACGAGGGGCGGGCCGAGGAAGCCGTCCTCCATGCCGGTGCCGCCCACGGCACGCTGGACGAGGCGGGCGACACGTACAACGCGGCGCGCGCGGCCATCTGCGCGGGCCGCGCGCATCTCGCTCTGGACCGGCTCGACCCGGCGGAGGAGCTCCTGACCACGGCGTGGGCGGCCCTGCGCGAGGTGTCGGCGTACGAGGCCGCCCGTGCCCTCGGATCCCTGGCCGAGGCCGCCGAGCGGCACGGACGGTGGCAGCTCTCCCGGGACCGCTGCCGGCAGGCACTGGACCTCTACGCCTCGGCGGGCCGGTCCCGGTCGGAGGAGGCCGCGGAGGTCCGGCGCCGGCTCAGGGCCCTGGAGAGCGACGAGCCGGGACGGTGAACCCGGCGGGCCCCCGCAGAGCACAGGAACGCGAGGGCCGGTCCCAGTTCCGGCACCGGCAGCCCCGCCACCAGGCACGCATGTGCCAGCGAGGCGACGCGGTCCCACACTGCGTGCGGCCGTCCCGGCGCTCGGGCCTCGAAAAGGATCACCGGACCGCACCGACCCGGCCGCAGCCAGCACCGGGTCCCGCGGTACACCGCCACGACCAGGGCCCCCGGACAGGCTCCGGCGAGGCGGGCGGCCCGTCCGGCTCCGGCGCCGGGCGCGATCAGCACGTCGGCGAGTACCGTCCACCGGCTCGGCGCGGAACACCTCACCCTGACGTGCTCGTCCACGGACGGCGCCCCGGACACCGGGTCCAGCAGCACGGTGCGTACCCGGTGGACCGCACCGGGGCCGCCCTCCACCGTCAGCAGCCGCTCCCGCTGCGACACCACGGCCGGCGGCATCATCGCGACACCCCTGCGCCGGGGTCGTCGTACCGCACCGTCAGGGGCAGGCTCGCGGGTCCCACGGCCGACCCGCGTGCGGCGGGTGCGCGCAGGCGCAGCTTCCGGTAGAGCAGCGCACGCATCCGGCGCGCGAACCGGCCCGGTTCCGAGGTGATCCGGGCCGCGACCCGCTCGTACCGGTGCGCCCGGCGGAGCACTGAACTCCGTTTGAGTTGCTGCCGCACCGGCCGGTCGTCCCGCAGCCGTGGTGCGAAGGACATGAGTTCGGCCATCGGCGACCTCGGGTCCACAGCGGCGTCGGAGCGGCCGGCCATCAGCACCGACGCTCCGGTCATCGCGCCGTAGAGCGAGACCGAACCGTGGTCGCCCACGATGTGGTCGGCGGCCACCACCGCCCCGGTCCAGTCCGCGTGCGGGCTGAGCAGGAGGAGGCCCGCGCGCGCCAGTTCGGCCAGCCAGGCACGGACCTGCCAGTCGCCGTGGGCGTTCCAGACGTGCGGATGCAGCAGAGCGGCGATCTGGTATTCGTCCTTCGGCAGTTCGGTGACCAGGCGTTCCAGCGTGCCCCACCCGTGTCCCAGCAACGAGTCGGGCCCCCATGTGGAACAGGCGAGGACCATGCGGCGGCGGCCGTTGACGCCCAGTGCCTCCCGGTACAGGGCCCGCAGGGAGAGGCTCGCCGCGATGCGGTCGAAGCACGGATCGCCCACCACCTGCGCCGCGGGCACGGCCTCGGGGCAGTCCTGTCCGAGCCGGGTCAGTTCTTCGTGGTGGGCCAGCACGATCGCCTCGGGCACCACGACACCGTCCCGCACCAGGCGCTGTCTGCTGAGTCCGTAGGCACCCTTGCGCGCCGCCGCCGGGTGGCCGTCCGGCACCGCCGAGACGACCTTGTTGTGCCCGGCACCGTGCGGCAGTACGACCACGGGCGCCTGCACATCGTGCAGGTTGCCGTGGCCGGCGGCCAGTGCCAGGTCGAAATGTGTCTGCACCGCCTGGCTCCAGGGCAGCACCAGGCCGCCCAGCCGTGCGAGAAAGGCGTCTACCCCGTTGCTGAACACGTCGGGCGCCTGGGTGAAGAAGGTCTGCACTCTGGTGTCGCCTTCGAGCAGGCGTATCGCATCGAGCAGTCGCTGGCCCGTGACGACGGTGTGCACCACGACCAGGATTCTGCGGCGGCTGCGGTGCGTGGCCCAGCGTTGGACGTCCAGACGCACCGGCACGTGCCGCGCGTGCGGCTCCGGCACTGTCAAGCTCATCGTTGAGATCCCCCGGTCCTTCCGTATGGTCTTCGTGGCTGGTCTTCGAGGCTGGTCCTCACGGCCGCGTCGGAGCGCCGCCGCTGGCAGGGGGATGCCCGGTCGGCTGGACGTCGGGCTTGCAGGAATCCTGCACTCCTGTGGGAAGCCGGCCGGCCCGGGAGTCCGTGCGCCCCGTAGCTGCTCCCGTGCGCCCGCGACTCCACCCCTGACGCCCCAGTACGACCGTAGAACAGTGGTTCGCATCACACCTTTGCCATGACCGTGGGAAGAAGCGCACCCATCGGGGGAGACGGTGGACCTTCTCGTTCTGGGACCTCTTGAGCTCTGGCACGACCAGCGGCAGCACGAACTCGGATCGCTGAAGGAACGTTGCGTGCTGGCCGTGCTGCTGCACGCACGGGGTGAACCCGTCGCGGTGGACACGCTGGTGGACCGGGTCTGGGACGGTGAGCCGCCCCCGACCGCACTGGACACGCTGCACAGCTATCTGTCCAGGCTGCGTGGCCGGCTGCGCCGCGCGGTCGGCGACGACCTGGTGCGGGTGGTCCGGCCGTCCTCCCGCCAGTACCAGCTGCGTGCCGACCCCGACGACATCGACCTGCTGCGGTTCGGCCGGCTGCGCTCACAGGCGGTGGCCGCGGCGGCACGGGACGAGCGCGAACTGGCCGTCGGGCTCCTGCGCACCGCCGAGTCCCTGTGGCGGGGCGAGCCGCTCGCGGAGTTCGCCGACAACTCGTGGGCGCTGTCGGCGCGCGTTCGGCTGGCCGAGGATCACCGACGGGTGCGGGAGGAACGAATCGGTCTGGAAATGGAGTTGGGCCGGCACGCGGACCTGGTGGGCGAGCTCCAGGAGCTCGCCTCGCAGAACCCGTTCGCGCAGCGGGTCATCGGCTCGCTGATGCTGGTGCTGTACCGCTCGGGCCGCCACGACGAGGCGCTCGCCGTCTTCCGGGAGACCCGCACGCGGCTGCACCGCAGTCAGGGCATCGAGCCGACCGCGGAACTCCAGCAGCTCCATCTGCGCATGCTCGAACAGGATCACGAGCTTCTGCGGAACGAGACCGCGCTCACCGCTCGCCCCGCGCCGCTCTCCCCGTCGACCGCTCCGGCCCCTCGGGCCGCTCCTGCGGCTCCCCTCTCTTCCGACCCGCCGGTGGAGCCCCGCAATTGCCTCCCGCGCGACATCCCGGAATTCATCGGGCGGGCGGGCGAACTGCGCATTCTCCTGGCCGAGGCTTCGGTCGGCAACGACGCGAGCACCGCGCTGCCGGTCACCGTGATCCACGGGATGCCCGGCATCGGCAAGACGGCCCTCGCGGTGCACGCTGCGCACCAGTTGACCCCGGCCTATCCGGACGCCCAGCTCTACGTCGATCTGCGGGGCTACAGCGGTCGGCAGCCGCTGGAACCGGCCGAGGCCCTGGCCGGTCTGCTGCACACCACCGGATGGCACGGTGAGCTGCCGTCCACGGTGGACGAACGCGCCACCAGATGGCGGGAGTGGACCGCCCGGCGCCGTGTCCTGCTCGTCCTGGACAACGTACGGGATGCCGCCCAGGTCGCTCCGCTGCTGCCCGGCGCCCGCGCCTGCCGTGTGCTGGTGACGACGCGGAACCGGCTCGCCGGGCTGGACGGAGCCTCGTCGGTGTTCCTGGACACCCTGTCGGGCCAGGAGGCGGCGTCGCTCTTCACCCGGGTCGTCGGGACCTCGAGGGTGGCCGCCCAGCCGGAGAGCCTGCGGCGGGTCGCGGACGCCTGTGCCTGCCACCCCCTCGCCCTACAGCTCCTGGCGAGCCGGTTCCGGCACCGGGAAGCGTGGGATCTGCAGCACCTGCTCGACCGGCTGACGCGCTCGATCAGGCCGCTCCAGGAGTTCGACGCGCTGATCGACTCCGTGTTCCGGTTCTCGTACACGGAGCTCGGCGCCCGCGCACAGGTGTTGTTGCGCCTGCTGGCCCTGCACCCCGGGCCGGATCTCACCCTGTCCGCAGCCGCCGCGCTGACCGGTCAGGAATTCCGCGACGATCCCGGGCGGATGGAACGGTGCGTCGAGGAGCTTCTCGATTCCAGCCTCCTGGAGGAACCGGTGCGCGGACGCTACCGCCTGCACGACCTCACTCGCTCGTACGCCGTCCAGGTCGGCCTGGACACGGACACCGAGCGGGAGCGGCGCGCCGCAACCGGCCGTCTCGCCGCCCATTACCTCCGCACGGCGCACCGGGCCGACCGGCTGACCCGTCCGCACCGCCGTGCGCTTGCCCTGCCTCTGCCGCACGAGGCCGCGTCGTTGCCCGAACCGGCGCTCGCCGACGCCGACGAGTCCGCGGTGTGGCTGACCGTGGAGCGCGCCAACCTCACCGCGGTCGCGGGTATGGCCGCCGCGGAGCACCCGGAGTACGCGGCGCTCTACCCGTGCGTGCTGGCGAGGAGCCTCAAACTGTGGGGGGCGTGGAGTGTCGCCTCCGAACTCTTCGACGCGGCACTGCCCGTCCTGCGTGCGTCCGCCGACCCCGCCCTGCTCGCCCGGACTCTGACGGACCGGGCGGATCTCCTGGCGCAACGCAATCACAGCGAGGCCCTGGAGTGCGCGACCGAGGCACTCTCGATCCACGAGGAACTGCATGACGGACACGGCCGCGCCGACGCCTTGTTCCAGTCCGGTCGGGCCCGCCTCGCGGCAGGTCACGGCGACACCGCGCTGCCCGTCCTGGAACAGGCGCTCGCGCTGTACCGCACCGTCGGCGATCCCTCCGGGGAGGCCGACTGCCTCAACGTGCAGGGGGCGGCCCTGTCCTACCTGGGGAGGTACGACGAGGCCCTCGGCAGGGTGCAGCGCATGGAGGCGATCTACGAGCGGCTGCCCGATCCCCACGGGCTCGCCCAGGCCCTCAACAATCGGGGCGAGTTGCACTTCCTCCAGGGACGCTACGCGGACGCCCGTGACTGCTACGAACGGTCACTGGTGCTGATGCGGCAGTACGGCGGCCGGGTGGACCTGGCGATTCTCTCGACCAATCTCGCCGCCGTGCTCCAGGCGGTGGGCCGTACGGAGGAGGCGCTCACCCACTTCGAGCGGGCACTCGCCGCCCACCGCGCCAGCGGCGACAGCCTGGGGGAGGCCGACGTGCTGATCCGCACCGGGACGGCCCACGCCCGGGCGGGGCGCCGCGCCGAGGCGCTGCTGCACTTCACGATGGCGGAACGAATCGCCGTCGGCATCGACAACCCGTACGAGAGACTGCGCGCGTTGATCGGCGCGGCGGACGTGCAGCGCGAATCGGGGCTGTTCGACCTCGCGGCAAGGGGCTACGAGCGGGCTCTGGAGGTGGCCGACCGGATTCATTTCGCCCTGGGCTCCGCTCAGGCGCTGGCGGGCCTGGCCCGGACGGCGGTGCTGTCCGGGCCCGCCGGTCTCGCCGAGGGATACGGCGAACGGGCCGCCGACCGCTACCGCTCCCTGGGCGCGGAGACGGAGGCCGCCGACCTCCTCCGGTTCCTGGCGAGTCACCGGGCACCGGCGGCCAACTGAGTCCGGTACCCGGTCGGGGAGCCGCCCCCACGGCCCCCGGCCCGTCAGCCGGCCAGACCGTTCTCGACGACCCACATCCACCTGGACACCATGAACACCATGGCGGCGGCCGGGACGGCGAGGAGGGCGTGGACGATGCGCGTGCGGTTCACTGTGCTTGTGCTCCTTGAACTGGTACGTCGGGGACGCCGGCGTTCAAGATCGCGCCGACGAGCACACAACGTAGCGGCAGCAGCACGCTCCGGGGGTGAGATCAAAGAATTTCATCACACCATCCTCTCGCCATCGGTCGGGAGGGTGCCGTGCACCGTCCGCTCAACGGCACGGCGGGGGCGGAGACCCCGCCCCCTCGCACGGACTGCGGGGGCGCGCCTACGCTGGACGCCCCGAGCACCAGGCGGAGTCCCCGGGAAGCAGGCGAAGGAGCCCCGTGGAAGCAGAACTCATGGCACTGATCGGGACCGGAGCGACCACGGTGGTGGGCCTGATGGTCACCGACGCGTGGGGACAGGTGAGGCAACGCGTGGTGGGGCTCTTCGCCTCCGGGGCCGAGGCCGAGGCCGACGGCGTGGCCGGTGAGCTGGAGGAGTCCCGAACCACCCTCGTCGCGGCCGAGGGGACGGCCGCCGAGGAGGAACTCAGGTCCGATGTGACCGCGTCGGTGCGGCTCAGACTCCGCCGCCTGCTGGAGCAGGATCCCGGGGCGGCCGGGGAACTCCGGCGGCTCGTCGACGAACTCGCCCCCGCCTCCCCGCCACCGGGCGCCGTGCACAACAGCATCACCGGTGGCAGGCAGGACGGCCCGGTCGTCCAGGGGCACACGTTCACCCGTCTGACGTTCCGCACGACCGGGGGCACAGCGCCCGATCGTGCGGACTGAGCGGCAACGGGACCCGCCCGCGGAGGTCAGTCCCCCGCGGGCGCCAGCCGCAGCGAGATGCTGTTGATGCAGTACCGCTGGTCGGTCGGGGTCGGGTAGCCCTCGCCCTTGAAGACGTGACCGAGGTGGGAACCGCAGCGGGCGCAGCGCACCTCGGTGCGGACCATCCCGTGGGAGCGGTCCTCGATCAGCTCGACCGCGTCCGTGTCCCTCGGGTCGTAGAAGGACGGCCAGCCGCAGTGCGACTCGAACTTGGTCGTGGAGGTGAACAGCTCCGCACCGCAGGCGCGGCAGGAGTAGACGCCCTCGGTCTTGGTGTCGGTGTACTCACCGGTGAAGGCCGGCTCGGTGGCGGCCTCGCGCAGCACGGCGTACTCGGCCGGGGCCAGCTCGGCCCGCCACTGCTCGTCCGGCTTCTCGACGTCGTACGACATGAGTCTCAGCCCCTTACTTCGACAGCTCGTCCAGGATGCGCGGTCCGAGGTCCGTCACGTCGCCCGCGCCCATGGTGAGAACGAGATCACCGGCCTTCGCCATTCCCGCGACCAGCGCGGGCGACGCGTCCTTGTCGTGGACCGGTGTGACGTCGGCGCCGGCGGCGCGGGCCGCCTCGACGATCAGCTCGCTGGTGATGCCGGGGATCGGGTCCTCGCGGGCCGGGTAGACGTCCAGGACGACCGAGGCGTCCGCGAGGGACAGTGCCTGGCCCATCTCCTTGCCCAGCTCCTGGGTGCGGGAGAAGAGGTGCGGCTGGAAGAGGACCAGGATGCGGGCGTCGCCGACCGCGGCGCGCATGGCCTCCAGATCGGCGGTCATCTCGGTGGGGTGGTGCGCGTAGGAGTCGACGACCTGGACGCCGGCCGCCTCGCCCTTGAGCTGGAGGCGCCGCTTGACGCCCGTGTAGGCGGCCAGCGCGGGGGCCAGCTCGGCGGCGGGGACGCCGAGCGCGGCGCCCGCGGCGAGGGCGGCGACGGCGTTGTGGGCGTAGTGGCGGCCGGGGACGGAGACGGCGAAGGTCAGCTCGGCCCCGTCGATGACGACGGTGACCTCGCTCCTGAGGCCCTGCGGGACGACGGACAGGATGCGCACGTCGGCGTCCTCGGACTCTCCGTACGTCACCGTCCGCACCCGGCCGGCCAGCCGTCGGGTCAGCTCCCGGGCGCCCTCGTGGTCGGCCGCGATCACCAGGGCGCCGCCGGGGACGATCTTGCCGGCGAAGGTCTCGAAGGACTCGTAGATCTCGTCCATCGAGGCGTAGTTGGCGTGGTGGTCCAGCTCGACGTTGAGGACGATGGCGACCTCGGGGGCGTACTTGTGGAAGCTGCGGTCGCTTTCATCCGCCTCGGCGACGAAGATCTCGCCTTCGCCGTGCAGGGCGTTGGAGCCGGGGGCGTCCAGGTCGCCGCCGATCGCGTACGACGGGCTCAGGCCCAGCTCGGACAGGGAGACCGCCAGCATCGAGGTGGTGGTGGTCTTGCCGTGCGTACCGGCGACCGCGAGCGGGCGCAGGCCGTTCATCAGGGCGGCGAGGGCGTCGGAGCGGTGCACGACCGGGACGCCCAGCTCGGCGGCGCGGACCAGCTCCGGATTGTCCTCGCGGATGGCCGAGGACACGACCACGCAGCTCGCGTCGTCGGCGAGGTGGTCCGCCGCGTGCCCGATGTGCACGGTGGCGCCCAGCGCGCGCAGCGCCTGGGCGGTCGCGGACTCCTTGGCGTCGCTGCCCGCCACGGCGGCGCCGCGCTGGGAGAGGATCTTGGCGATGCCCGACATTCCGGCGCCGCCGATGCCGATGAAGTGCGGTCGGTCCATGGCGGTGGGAAGGCCGGGTGCCATGCGCTGTTCTCCCAGGGTGGTCCGTCGGTGATCTGTTGAGGCCGCGCCCCCTCGGCGGAGGCGCGGCACCAGCCTATGCCTTGCTGTGGGAGAAGAGTTTCAGGACCGGTACGCCGACCTTGTGCCGGGCCCGGGAGGCCCAGTCCCGGTGGAAGAACTCCTCCACGTAGTGCGGGTCGGTCAGGACGATCACCTCGTCGGCCGCGATCTCCATGACCACGGCCTTGAGCTCGTCCAGGGGGTGGTCCTCGATCAGCCGTCCCTCGGCCTGCGCGCCGGACGCGCGCAGGGCCGTGAGGGACACCTCCAGGGCCCGCTCCCCGACGCTCTGCGCCTCCCGGCCCTCCGGGGTCTCCCCCTCACGTACGGCGTCGTCCAGCTCGCCGAGCGCGACGTCGTCGATGGCGCGCAGCAGGCGGTCCGCCTGATCGCCGCGCGGCTGGAGCAGCACGTGGAAGCCGACCTGCTCGTCCCCGTGCAAGGTGGTGACGAACTCCACGTCGGCGGACGTCAGGGCCTTCTCGATCATCAAAACGCTTGTGAACACCAGGCGCCCCTTCTCCTTCGAGGGCCCGTGGGCCCACCCTCCGTAGGCCGTACCAGACCCTGCGGAAACCATCCTGCCCCGTGATCGCACGGGTACTGCCGGAATCAGTGTGCCCGGCGCGAGCTAAACGGAACGGGAGATTCCGCTGATTCCCGGATGTGCGGTAACGACCGAACCCCTGTCCGGTCGCCGCCGTCCGCCCGGGCCGGGCTGTCTTCAGTCGCGCCGGTAGCGGCTGAAGAGGAAACCTTCCTCCTCCAAGAGGGACGCCAGGGCGAATCGCCGCGGCATCCCGACGGCCGGTCCGCCCGCGATCCGCTGCGCGTCCCCCGCGGTCAGCATCGGGGAGACGGTCAGGCACAGCTCGTCGAGCACACCGGCCGCGACGAACTGCCCCAGCAGCCGCGGGCCGCCCTCGGTCAGCAGCCGGGTGTGCCCCAGCTCCGCGAGCGCCCCGAGCGCACGGGCCGGGTCCACACCGACGCCGTCCCCCGCGATCACCACCCGGGCCCCGGCCCGCTCCGCGGCGGCGATCCGGTCCGGGGCCGCGGCGGCGCCGGTCAGGACCAGCGTGGGCACGACCGGGGCGGTGAACAGCGGCAGCGAGAAGTCCAGCTCCAGGCTCGCGCTGACCACCGCGATCACCGGCACGGGCGCCTGACCGGCCGCCCGCCGCGCCTCGGCGAAATCCGCCCGCGCGCGACCCGGGCGGTACCCCTCCTGCCGTACGGTCTCGGCGCCGGCGATCACCACGTCCGCCAGTGCCCGCAGGGTGCCGAAGACCCGCATGTCGGTCGCGCTGGAGATGGGCTGGGAGCGGCCGTCGTGCTGGGCGGCGCCGTCGAGGGTGGAGACCATGTTGGCCCGCAGCCACGTCCGCCGGTGCCCGTGCGGCTCGGGGTACGCGTAGGCGGCGGCCAGCTCGGCCAGGCTCCACTCCCGGTCGGTCTCGGCGCCGCCGCCCGGGCCGGCGGTCGGATCGGTCACGGGTGACACGGGGAACAGGCGTCGCATGGGGTGCAGTGTTCCACGCGCCCGCCACCCCAACCGCGCAGGCCGGAGGCCCTACCCCCACACAGCGCGCCCACGACGCCGAGCCCGCGCCGGTCCCCGCACGGCACCCGGTCTCCACCCGCGGGGCCCCACACCACCCCGGCACCCCACCACAAGGGCACCCGGCACCGCGCCCACCCACCGCGCCCCGCCGCGCCGCGCCCCGCTCGCGCCGCCGCCAGGCCGACGACGGGGCCCTCCGCGCCGGTCCCGTACGGCACCCGGTCTCCACCCGCGGGGCCCCACACCGCCCCCGGCACCCCGCCACACAGGCAGCCGGCACCCCGCCCGCCCACCGCGCCCCGCTCGCGACGCCGCCCAGCCGACGACGGGGCCGCGCCGAGCCCGCGCCGGGCCCCGTGCGGCACCCGGGCTCCACCCGCGGGGCCCCACACCACCCCGGCACCCCGCCACACGGGCACCCGGCACCGCGCCCACCCACCGCGCCCCGCCGCGCCCCGCCCGCCCCGCCCGCCTCGCCCCGCCCCGCTCGCGACGCCGCCCGGCCGACGACGGGGCCCTCCGTGCAGGCCCTACCATTGAGTACCGTGTCGTCCTCCTCTCCCGCCTCCGTCCCCGCCGCGATAACCGGGACGGCTCCGGCCACGGTCTCCCTGTGCGCCCGCGAGCCCCGAGTCCCCGCGGACCGCCTGGTCGCCGAGATGGTGCCCCCGCCCCGTTTCGACTCCGTCCGCTTCGGCACGTACCTCCCGGACCCGAACCAGCCCAGCCAGAGCGACGCCGTACGGGTTCTGGAGGACTTCGCGGGCGGGCTGGGCGAGGCGCCCGGCGCGGCCGGCGGCAGGCGCGGCTTCTTCGGGCTGGGCCGCGGCCGGGCGCCGAAGACCCCGGCCGGACCCCGCGGCGTGTACCTCGACGGCGGTTACGGCGTGGGAAAGACCCATCTGCTGGCCTCCCTGTGGCACGCCACCCCCGCCGAGCCCTCCCGCAAGGCCTTCGGCACCTTCGTCGAGCTGACCAACCTCGTCGGCGCCCTCGGCTTCCAGCAGACCGTGCGGACCCTGTCCGGGCACCGTCTGCTGTGCATCGACGAGTTCGAGCTGGACGACCCGGGCGACACCGTCCTCGTCTCCAGCCTGCTCGCCCGGCTCGTGGAGGCCGGCGTGGCGCTCGCCGCCACCTCCAACACGCTGCCGGGCAAGCTCGGCGAGGGCCGGTTCGCGGCGGCCGACTTCCTGCGCGAGATCCAGGGCCTGTCCGCCCACTTCCGCGCCTTGCGCATCGACGGCGAGGACTACCGCCACCGCGGTCTGCCCGAGGCCCCGGCGCCGTACTCCGACGAGCAGGTGACCCGGGCGGCGCGGACCACGGAGGGGGCCTCGCTGGACGACTTCGCCGCCCTCCTCGACCATCTCGCCCGCGTCCACCCCAGCCGCTACGGGGCCCTGACCGACGGTCTGACGGCCGTGTGCCTCACCGGGGTGCGTCCGGTGCCGGACCAGTCGACGGCGCTGCGGCTCGTGGTGCTCGCGGACCGGCTCTACGACCGCGAGGTGCCCGTCCTGGCCTCCGGGCTGCCCTTCGACCAGCTGTTCAGCGAGGAGATGCTGAAGGGCGGGTACCGCAAGAAGTACTTCCGGGCGATCTCCCGGCTCACCGCACTGGCCCGGGACGCGGCGCGGCTGGTGGACACCCCCTGAGGAACGGTCGGTTCCCGCCAACCCAGCCGCCATTTTGAGGCTCTCTCCGGCCCGTAACGTCCCGTTAACCCTGCAAAGTCCTTCGCAGGGTTAACGTGCTTCTTGACCGCGCATTGACCATGCTTTTGCCGGGCATTGACCTGTCCCCCCGGCATATACCAGCGGCAAGAACTGCCTGGAGGGGGGCCGCGTGTACCGACGTACGGCGGCCCGGACCGTGGTCGCGATCCTCGCCCCCGTCCTGTGTACGCTCCAGTTCTTCGCCCCCACCGCATCCTTCGCATCCGCGTATCCAAGCGGTGATGCCGTGGCCCACGTCCGCCCCGGAACCACCCCCTCCGGCATGGCGGCACACGACGAGACCGTCACCTGCCGCGAGGGCGGCCACCCGGGCGGGCCGACCACCGCGCCGCGCGTCCGCGACCGCCACCGCACCACCGCCGCGCCGCAGTCCGGCACCCCTCGGCGCCCGCTGCCGCGGGAAGCCGTCCCGGGGGCACCCGACTCCGTCCCGTCCGGCCGTGCCACCGAGCACCGGCCGAGATCCTCGACGGACCACGCCCCCGCGGCACTCCAGGTCTTCCGCTGCTGACGGACCGGACGGACCACCGGCACGACGCCCACCTCTGTCCCACCCGTCCGACGCGCACCCCACCGCGCGCCAGGAGGAAACCCACATCATGCAGCCCCTCATCGACAACGCCCGTACGTTCGGTCAGCGCCCTGAGGAGTTCGCCGGGCACGCCGAAGGCCAGTCGCCCGAAGTCCTGTTCATCACCTGCTCCGACTCCCGGGTCGTACCGGCCCTGATCACCGGCGCCCGCCCCGGCCAGCTCTTCGAACTGCGCACCGCCGGCAACATCGTCCCGCCCCACGACACCGAGCGCCCCTACGGCGAGGCGGCCACCGTCGAGTACGCCGTCCAGGTCCTCGGCGTCACCGACGTCGTGGTCTGCGGCCACTCGCACTGCGGCGCCGTCGGCGCGCTGGTGCGCGGCGACGACCTGACCGCCGTACCCGCCGTGCGCGACTGGCTGGCGCACGCGGCGGACGAGCCGGAGCCCTGCGATCCCGCCGACCCGACGGTCGCCGGGGCCGTACAGCACCACGTGCTGGCGCAACTGCTGCGCCTGCGCTCCTACCCCTGCGTCGAGCAGCGGCTGGCGGACGGCCGGCTGCGGCTGCACGGCTGGTACTACGAGGTCCACACCGGTCTTGTGCGCGCGCACCGCGCGGACACCGACGCGTTCGAGACCCTGTGAGCGCCGCCATGTCCCTCATAGCCGGCCAGAACCGGAGGTTCCCGCACTGGCGGCAGGACCTCACCTCGTCCCTCGTCGTGTTCCTGGTCGCGCTCCCGCTGTGCGTGGGCGTGGCCGTCGCCTCCGGAGTCCCGGCCGAACTCGGTCTGGTCACCGGCATCGTGGGCGGCCTCGTCACCGGATTCCTGCCGGGCAGCAGCCTCCAGGTCTCCGGCCCGGCCGCCGGGCTGACCGTGCTGGTCTTCGGCGCGGTCGACCAGTACGGGCTGCCCGCGCTCGGCGTGATCGTGCTCGCCACCGGGATCGTCCAGCTCGTGATGGGTGCCCTGAAGCTGGGGCGCTGGTTCCGGGCGATCTCCCTGTCGGTCGTCGAGGGCATGCTGGCCGGCATCGGCCTGGTGCTCATCGCGGGCCAGCTCTACGCGGCCGCCGGTCTCCAGGCGCCCGCCTCCGGCATGGACAAGCTCACCGGGCTGCCCGGGGCCGCCGCCGACGCGCTGGGCAGCACCGAGGCGCTGACCTCGCTCGCCCTGGGCGCGGGCACCGTCGCGGTGATGGTCCTGTGGAGGCGGCTGCCGAAGCGGGCGCGGACCGTGCCGGGGGCGCTGGCCGCCGTCGGTCTGGCCACGGCGGTCACGGCGGCGTTCGGCCTGTCGGTCGCGACCGTCGAGGTGAGCGGCCTGCTGGACGTCGTCCAGCCGCCCGGCGCCGACGCCTTCGGCGAGCTGGCGAACGTGGGCCTGCTCGGCACGGTCGTCGCCTTCACGCTGATCGCCTCGGCGGAGAGCCTGTTCAGCGCCGCGGCGGTGGACCGGCTGCACGACGGACCGCGCACCGAGTACAACAAGGAGCTGATGGCGCAGGGCGCGGGCAACACCGTGTGCGGCGTCCTCGGCGCACTGCCGATGACCGCGGTCATCGTGCGCAGCTCCACCAACGTCGCCGCCGGAGCCCGCACCAAGGCGTCCCGGGTGCTGCACGGCGTGTGGCTGCTGCTGTTCGCGGCGCTGCTGCCGTCCGTGCTGGCCCTGATCCCGCTGCCCGCGCTGGCGGGCATCCTGGTGCACGCGGGCTGGCGGCTGATCCCGTTCCGCAGCATCCTGCCGCTGTGGCGCGACCACCGGGGCGAGGCGCTGATCCTGGTGGTCACGGCCGTCTCGATCGTCGCGGTCAACATGTTCGAGGGCGTGCTGATCGGTCTGGCCCTGTCCGTGGTCAAGGCCGCCTGGGAGGCCTCGCACCTCAAGCTGGAGATCGTCGACAAGGGCGCGGGCCCCGTCCAGGCGCATCTGACCGGCAACGCGACCTTCCTGCGGCTCCCGAAGATCCTGGAGGGCCTGGAGGCGCTGCCGCAGGACCGCCCGGTCGAGCTGGACCTGTCCGGGCTGCACCACCTGGACCACGCCTGCCGCACGGCCCTGGAGAACTGGGCGGAACGGCACAGCGCCACCGGCACGGACCCGGTGAAGGTCACGGAACCGGAGAAGGCCGGGGTGTAGCGGGCCGGGGTGTAGCGGGCCGGCGCGTGGCGGGAAGCCCGCCGCCGGGTCCCGGGCATGGCCCCGGACCCGGCGGCGGGCCTATCGTGACAGGAAGGGTGAAAAACCGTCCTCCGAGTGAGGAGGTCGCCATGGTCCAGGAGCTTCTGACCGCGGCCGCCGCCGTCGGCAGCGCGGGCGTCCTGTACGTCGCCTCGGCGGCACGGGTCGTCAAGCAGTACGAACGCGGGGTGGTCTTCCGGCTCGGACGGCTCGCGGGGCAGGTGCGCGGTCCCGGGTTCACCATGATCGTGCCGTTCGTGGACCGGCTGCACAAGGTGAACATGCAGATCATCACGCTGCCCGTGCCCGCCCAGGAGGGCATCACCCGCGACAACGTCACCGTGCGGGTGGACGCGGTCGTGTACTTCAAGGTGGTCGACGCGGCCAACGCGCTGGTCCGGGTCGAGGACTACCGCTTCGCGGTGTCGCAGATGGCCCAGACCTCGCTGCGCTCCATCATCGGCAAGAGCGACCTGGACGATCTGCTGTCCGACCGGGAGAAGCTGAACCAGGGACTGGAGCTGATGATCGACAGCCCCGCGGTCGGCTGGGGCGTGCAGATCGACCGGGTCGAGATCAAGGACGTCTCGCTGCCGGACACCATGAAGCGCTCGATGGCCCGCCAGGCCGAGGCGGACCGTGAGCGGCGCGCCAGGGTGATCAACGCGGACGCCGAGCTGCAGGCCTCGAAGGTGCTCGCGGAGGCGGCCCGGGAGATGTCCGAGACGCCCGCGGCGCTGCAACTGCGGCTGCTCCAGACGGTCGTGGCGGTGGCCGCCGAGAAGAACTCCACCCTGGTGCTGCCCTTCCCCGTGGAGCTGCTGCGGTTCCTGGAGAAGGCGCAGGAGCACCCGGTCGAGCACCCGGTCCAGCGGTGACACGAGCTACGCGCGTGGTTCCCGGGACTCCCGGCAGGTGATAGACACGGCGGGGTCACAGTCCTGTCCGCCAGCAGGAAGGTTTCCCCATGTCCACGTCCCACAGCGCGGCGACCCGCCGCCAGGTGCTCGCCCGTACCGGAGCCCTGGGCGCAGGCATCGCCTTCACCGGCGCCCTCTCGGAACTCTTCGCCGGCACCGCCGCCGCCCAGTCCCTCGGCCACACCGGCTACGGCCCCCTGGTCCCCGACCCCGACGGACTGCTGGACCTGCCCAAGGGCTTCCGCTACCGGGTGCTGTCCCGCGAGGGCGACCGGCTGCGCTCCGGCGAAGGGCCGGTGCCCTCCAACCACGACGGCATGTCCGCCTTCCCGGGGCGTTCCTCCCGCAGGCACGGCCGCACCACCCACCTCGTCCGCAACCACGAGAACCGCGAGGACGGCCGCGTCCCCGTCCCGACGGTCGAGGGCCTCACCTACGATCCGGAGGGCAAGGGCGGCTGTACGGCGCTGACGCTGGACGCCCGCAACCACGTCCTGTCCGAGCGGGTCGCGATCGCCGGTACGGCCGTCAACTGCGCGGGCGGCCCCACACCCTGGCACACCTGGCTGACCTGCGAGGAGACCGAGGACAGGGCCGGGACCAACGGCTACACCAAGGACCACGGCTTCATCTTCGAGGTCGACCCGGCCGACCCGCACCGCACCGGCGCGGTGCCGCTGACCGCGATGGGCCGTTTCCAGCACGAGGCGATCGCCGTGGACCCGCGGCGCGGTGTCGTGTACGAGACGGAGGACGCCTTCGAGCGGCCGTTCGGCCTGTTCTACCGGTTCCTGCCCGAGAAGCCGCTGGGCGGCCGGGGCTCGCTGCGGGCGGGCGGCAGGCTCCAGGCGATGCGCGTGCCCGGCGTGCCCGACCTGTCCTCGATCCAGGAGACGGGCGCCACCTTCGACCGTATCGAGTGGGTGGACGTGCCCGACCCGCTGGCGGACGGGACGCCCATCCGCTTCCAGGACTTCGGCCGGGGCGGCATCACCCACGCGCAGAAGCTGGAGGGCTGCTACTGGGGCGGGCGGTGCGTGTACTTCGTGTCGTCCTTCGCCCACAGCGACGAGGGCTCGGCGGCCGACCACTACGGCCAGATCTGGCGCTACGACCCCGAGCGGCGCCGGCTCACCCTCGTGATCGTCTTCGGTCCGGACACCGACGTGCAGCTGCCGGGCGAGTCCCCGGACAACATCTGCCTGGCCCCCAGCGGCGGCCTCATGGTCTGCGAGGACGGGGGCGGCGCCCAGCACGTCTTCGGCGTGACCCGGCGCGGCGAGGTGTACGCCATGGCGCGCGGCGCGCAGAACATCGGCACGGAGGAGGAGCCGGAGTGGGGTGAGTTCGCGGGTGTCACCTTCTCCCCGGACGGCGACACGATGTACATGAACTGCTACACGCCCGGCACCACCTTCGCGGTGACCGGGCCCTGGCGCGGGTAGCGGCCCGGGGACGCAGGCGGGGCGCGCCGTGCGGTCACTGAAGCCGCGGCCCTGGGGTACCCGGGCCGCATGACTCAGAACGTGCAGGTCGGCGACTCGTACTGGCTTCAGACGGCACCGGGCGGTGCGCCCCGTCCCGCGCTCGCGGAGGACCTCGACGTCGACGTCGCCGTGATCGGTGCCGGTGTCGCCGGGCTCAGCACGGCCTGGGAGCTGGCCCGGGCCGGGCGGAGCGTGGCGGTGCTGGAGGCCGGGCGGGTCGCCGCCGGGGTCACCGGGTACACCAGCGCCAAGCTGAGCGTCCTGCACACCCTGGTCTACGACAGGCTGCGCCGCACCCGCGGCCCCGAGGGCGCCCGGCTGTACGCCCGCTCGCAGTCCGAGGCGATCGAGCACGCCGCCGGGGTCGTCGCCGAGCTGGGCATCGACTGCGACTGGGAGACCCGCGACGCCTACACGTACGTCCGCGGCCCGGGCCGCGCGGACGAGCTGCGCGCCGAGGCGGCCGCGGCCGAGGAGGCGGGGCTGCCCGCTTCGTTCGTGACCGAGACCGGGCTGCCGTTCCCGGTGGCGGGCGCCGTGAAGGTGACCGGACAGGCCCAGTTCCACCCCGTCAAGTACCTGCTGGCCCTCGCCGCGGACCTGGAGGCGCGCGGCGGGCGGATCTTCGAGGGCACCACCGTCCAGGGTCTGGACGAGGGCGAGCCCTGCCGGGTGAGGACGGAGGCGGGGGCGACGGTCACCGCCCGGGACGTCGTGGTGGCCACCCACTACCCGGTCTTCGACCGCGCCCTGCTCTTCGCCCGCCTCTCCCCGCGCCGCGAACTGGTCGTCGCCGGAACCGTCGAGGCGGATCGCGACGTCGGCGGCATGTACATCACGCCGGAGGAGAACACCCGCTCGGTGCGCACGGCACCCCTGGCCGACACGGGCCGCCGCCTGCTCGTCGTCACCGGGGAGCACTTCACCCCCGGCACGGGCGACACCCGCGAGCGCTTCGAGACCCTCGCCGCCTGGGCCGACGAGCACTTCCCCGGCGTCGAGCGCACCCACGCCTGGGCCACGCAGGACATCGACCCCACCGACACCGTGCCGATGGTGGGCCCGCTGCACCCGGGCGCGCACCACACCTACGTCGCCACCGGCTTCGGCGGCTGGGGACTGAGCGGCGGCATGATGGCGGGCCGGCTGCTCACCGCGCAGATCACCGGCGAGGAGTGCGCGTGGAGCGGGCTGTACGACCCGCGCCGGCTGCGCACGGCGGTGCGTGAGGCGCCCGCGCTGCTCAGGACGCAGGCCGAGGTGGCCCGGCACTTCGTCGGCGACCGGCTGCGGCCCACCCCGCCGGTGGAGGCGCTGCCGCCGGGCGAGGGCGCGGTGGTCCGGGCGGGCGGCGACCGGCTCGCGGTCTACCGGGACGAGGAGGGCGCCCTGCACGCCGTCTCGCCGCGCTGCACCCACCTGGGCTGCCTGGTCGACTTCAACGCGGCCGAACGCGCCTGGGAGTGCCCCTGCCACGGCTCCCGTTTCGGCACCGACGGCAAGGTGCTGGAGGGCCCGGCGACCAAGCCGCTGGAGCCGCGGGACATCTGACGCCCGGCAGCTGAGCCGGGCGGGTGACCGAGGCGGCACGCCACCTCTCATAGTCATACAAAAAGAACATCGCACTCCTACGTTCGTACGGTGATCACTCTCGTACGACGCGCCGCCGCGCTCTGTGCCCTGGGCGCCGCCCTCGCCGCCTGCGGAACCACCGGGGCCGAGCAGGCCCCCCGTCCGGCTCCCTCGGCCCCCGCCCCGTCCCCGTCCCCCTCCCGGACGCCCACCCCCACCCTCGCCCCCGGCCCCGCGGGCCTCACCCCCGTCTTCGAGCACGGCCCCCGCACGGACGGCACGCAGGGCGCCGGACGGGACGGCAAGCCGGTCGCCCTCACCTTCGACGCCGACATGACCGCCGACCAGGGGCCGCGGGCGGCGTCGGGCGAGCGGTTCGACAACCCGGGGCTGATCGCGGCGCTGCGGGAACTGAAGGTGCCGGCCACGGTGTTCATGACCGGTCGCTGGGCCGAGGAGTACCCGGACGAGGCCCGCTCCATCGGCCGGGACCCGCGGTTCGAGATCGCCAACCACTCCTACAGCCACTACGCGTACACCGACGACTGCTACGGCCTGCCCACCGTGCCCAAGGACCGCATGCGCCCGGACCTGGAGCGGGCGTACACGGCGTTCGAGAAGGCCGGGGTGCCGAACCCGATGCCGTACTTCCGCTTCCCCGGCGGCTGCTACGACAAGGCGGCCCTCAAGGAGTTGTCGGCCACCGGGGTCACCGCCGTGCAGTGGGACGTGGTGAGCGGGGACGCCTTCGCGACGGACGCCGACGCGGTGACCCGGCAGGTGCTCGACGGGGTGCGGCCGGGTTCGGTCGTCGTCATGCACTGCACGCGCAGCGCCGCCCCGGTGACCGAGGAGGTGGTGCGGGCGGTGGTGCCGGAGCTGCGCCGCCAGGGGTACCGCTTCGTGAAGGTCTCGGAGCTGGTCCGCGCCGCGAACGGGCACGCCTGACGTCCTAGGCTTGAGACATGGACAGCGACCACGACCACGGCCACGAACCGGAGCCGGAGCCGGACGGCGCCGGCTGCGAGCCCGGCGGCTACTGCCTGATCGACGCGCCCCGGCCGCCGAAGGCCGATTGTCCGCCGTACGCCGAGTGCGTGCAGTGCCGGGAGCCGACGGAATACCCGGAGTCGTACAAGGGCATCACGCTCTGCCCGGTCTGCGAGTGGCAGGAGGCCCAGCGCACCGCCTGCTCAGGCTGACGACCTGCGCGAGCCGAGCGCACAGGCCACGGCGGTCGCGCCCGCGGCGACGGCCGCCGCCCCGGCCAGCGGCAGCAGCGGCAGCGGGACCGCGCCCGACCTGGACCCGGTGACCAGGCCGCCGACCGCCGCCCGCGCCGGGGACCCCGACGTCACCAGCGCCAGCAGGGCCGCCAGCAGCAGGGCGGGGACCGCGCGGCCGGGCGAGCGCAGCACCGGCCAGGCGGTGAGCGCGCCGACGGCGGTGCCGAGCAGGGCGCACACCAGCGCGGCGAGCAGTCCGGCGCCGGCCGCCGGGAGCGGGGGCACGCGCGTTCCGTGGCCGGTGCTGACGGGGTCGCTGATCAGCGTCACGACGACGGTCGCGGCGGCGCCCAGGACGACGGCGGCGGCCAGCCCCACCAGCACGGCGGCCAGGTGGGCCCGCGCGGGACCCCGTGCCGCCGACACGCACCCCCGCGCGGCGGGCGGCTCGCCCGTGACGCAGATCCGCACCAGCCAGGCCGCGACCGGCAGCAGCGCGGCCGCCGCCCAGCCCAGCGAGTCGAGCACCGGCTGGCCGCCCTGCACGCCGATGCCGAGGGCGGCGGCGTACAGGACGACGGGCGGCAGCCAGCGCTGGGAGCGCAGCAGGAGGGCCGTCTGGTAGCGCAGGAGAGCGGTCATCGGCGGTCCTCGGGGGCGTGCACGCTCACCACGTGCCAGGGCGGCCGGGCGGCCAGGAGCGTGCGCAGCAGGACGTCGGAGTGGGAGGCAGGGACGCTGAGCGTGTGGGAACCGGGGCCGGTCTCCTGCGCCGAGGCGGCAACCCGGTGCGCGTCGGCGGGCAGGGCGGCGGCGGGCGGCCCCTGCACCCGAACGACGACCCGCGGCCCGGCCGGCACCGGGGCGGGTCCGGTACGGGGGTGCAGGTGACCGTCGCGCACGACGTACACGGCGCCGGGCGCGTCGGCCAGGCGGCGCGGGTCGTGGTCGACGAAGACGACGGCACCGCCTGCCGCCGTACGCTCGGCGACCGCCCGTTCCAACTCGGCCCGGGCGTCCGTGTCGAGCCCGGTCCAGGCCTCGTCGAGCACGAGCAGCTCCGGCTCGGCGAGCAGGGCCTGCGCCACCGCCACCTTCTGACTGCTGCCCTTGGACAGCCGGGAGAGCCGCGTGCCGGCGTACCCGGCGGCCCCCAGCCGCTCCAGCCAGTGCCCGGCGGCACGGGCCGCCGCCCGGCGGGACAGGCCGTGGACGGTGCCGAGGTGGGTCAGGTACTGGGCGGCGGTGAAGGGCAGGGCGGGCGGGAAGCGTTCGGGGACGTAGGCGGTGCGCGGGCGGCCGGTGACCCGGCCCTCGGTGGGGGCGTCGATCCCGGCGAGCAGGCGCAGCAGGGTCGACTTGCCGGTGCCGTTGGCGCCCTCGACGCGGACGAGGGCGCCGGGCTCCACGCCCAGCTCGACCCCGCGCAGCACCCAGGGGCCGCGCAGACCGTAGCGGCGGCCCACACCGTCCAGCCGTAGCTCGCGTCGCATGGGGCCATACTCTCCCAGGCGCGGGGGTTGGCAGACTGTAGGGCGTGAGCAACGACCCGACGACACCCGTCCCCGCCCCCGCCCCCATTCCCGTCCCCGCCCCCGTTCCCGCCCCCGACAGCCCCTTCCGTCCCGAGCCCGGCGACCGCGACCTCGCACCGCAGTTCGTGCTGCCGCTCGTGGTGCGCATCGAGCGGGCGGCGCCGCCGTCCCGCACCGACGCGCTGGAGACCGCGGCCCGGGCGGTGCTGGTGATGCTCGCCGACGAGCGGTCGACCGGCGACGGCACGTGGGCGCGGGCGGTGCGGGACTGGCAGGACGCGCGTATCCGCAAGGTCGTGCGGCGGGCCCGCGGCGCGGAGTGGCGGCGGGCCGAGGCGCTGCCGGGCATCACGGTCACCGGCAAGAACGCCGAGGTACGGGTCTTCCCGCCGGTCCCGTTGGACGGCTGGCCCAAGGACCTGGCCCGCCTCCAGGTCTCCGGCACCGACCTCGACGACCCGGAGCCGCCGGTCGACGCCGACCCCACCGCGCCGGTGCTCTGGCTCAACCCCGACCTGGACATGTCGGCGGGCAAGGCGATGGCCCAGGCGGGCCACGGTGCCCAGCTCGCCTGGTGGGAGCTGTCCGACGACGAGCGGACGGCGTGGCGCGACGCGGGCTTCCCGCTGTCGGCGCGCACCGCGGACCCGGCCCGCTGGACCGGCCTCACCACCGGCGGCCTGCCGGTGGTGCGGGACGCCGGGTTCACGGAGATCGCGCCGGGTTCGTGCACGGTGGTGGCGGACCATCCGGCGCTGCGGCGGGCGCGCCCGTAGCCGGCGGCGGCGAACCAGCCGGTGCCCGGGGCGGCCCGCGAACCTCAAATGTTCCTCTGAAGGCGCCCTGAACGGGGTTCGGGCCCGCTCCCGCGGGCGATACCCCGGTCATGACGACGCGGAGGGAGGGATCGGCCATGCGACGACTGGGCACCGGCATCGGATGGCGGCCGGAGATCGCGGACGCCGTCGAGGAGATGCCCGGCATCGAGTGGGTCGAGGCCGTGTCCGAGAACCTGTGTCCCGGGCATCTGCCCGACTCGCTGCTGCGGCTGCGCGAGCGCGGCGTGACCGTCGTGCCGCACGGAGTCTCGCTGGGGCTCGGCGGCGCGGACCGGCCGGACCCGGGACGGCTGGCGGCGCTGGCCGAGCGGGCCGAGGTGCTCGGGTCGCCGCTGGTCACCGAGCACATCGCGTTCGTGCGCGCGGGCGGGGCGCTGACCGCGTCGCCGTCGCTGGAGGCGGGGCACCTGCTGCCCGTGCCGCGCACGCGCGACGCCCTCGACGTGCTGTGCGAGAACGTGCGCATCGCGCAGGCCGCGCTGCCCGTCCCGCTCGCCGTGGAGAACATCGCCGCGCTCGTCTCGTGGCCGGACGAGGAGCTGACGGAGGGGCAGTTCCTGTACGAGCTGGCCGACCGGACCGGCGTGCGGCTGCTGATCGACGTGGCGAACCTGCACACCAACCACGTCAACCGGGGTGAGGACCCCGCCGAGGCGCTCGCCGAGCTGCCCCTGGAGGCCATCGCCTACGTCCACGTCGCGGGCGGCTTCGAGCGGGACGGCGTCTGGCACGACAGCCACGCCCACCCCGTCGCGCGGCCGGTGCTGGACATCCTGACCGACCTCGCCTCGCGCGTCGCGCCGCCGGGCGTGCTGCTGGAGCGCGACGAGAACTTCCCCTCCGGCGACGAGTTGCGGGGTGAGGTGGAGGCGATCCGCGGCGCCGTGGAGCAGGGGCGGGCGGCGGCCACCGGGACCGGAGCGGCCGACCGCACCTCGCGCACCGGTACCGGTGCGGGCACGGGCGCCGACGACGCCGTACGGCAGCGGCTCGGGCTCGCGCAGGCCGCGCTGTTGTCCGCGCTGGTCGCGGGGTCGCCGGTGCCCGAGGGGTTCGACCGGGTGCGGCTGGGGGTGCAGGCGCGGGCGCTGGCCGGGAAGCGGGCCGACGTGGTCGGCAAGGTCGCGCCCGAGCTGCCGGTGATCCTGGGCGCGCGGTACCGGCCCGCCTTCCTCGCCTACGCGCAGGACCGTCCGATGACCGGCGGCTACCGGCGGGACGCCCTCGACTTCGTCGAGCACGTGCTGCGGACGGCGCCGGGGGAGGGCGAGGACCCGGGGGTGCGGCGGGAGTTGCGGGAGTGGTGGCTGGAGCGGTCGGGACCGGTGCCGCGGTCGGCGCGTCCCGGGGCCCGGCTGGCCCGTGCGACCAGGCGTGTTCTGCTGCGCCGCTGAACCGGGCGGCGTCGGGGGACATCGCCGAGCGGAACGTCACATACCCACAACGCTGCGTCCCGGAATGTGAAAAGGGCATGGCGCCGGTGAAAGCCTTTGGCATAGAAGTACGGCATGTTCTGGGTCCTTTTCCTCCTGTCGGCCTGGGCCGTCGCCGGTCTCGCGTGCCTGCGGCTGTGCCTGGCCGCCGTGCGCGCGGCGGCCGTGGAACCGCGCGCAGTCGTCCGTGAACACACGCTGACGCTGTACGAGGCGGCGTTCCTGTCCGGTGGTCCGCGGCGGGTGGCGGACCTGACGCTGGTCTCGATGGCGCGTCAGCGGCGGCTGCTGCTCGCGCACACCGGCTGGGCCACCGTCGTCGATCCGTGCGGCCGGGACGACATGGAGCGGTCGGTCATCGGGGCGATAGGACCCGGCGGACAGTCCCGGATAGCGCCGGTACGGGCCGCCGCGGCCGCCGCCGACGCGGTACGGGGCCTGTCCGACCGGCTGGTGGGAGCGGGCCTCGCCGTACCCGACGGCGGCTCCGGTGGCGGCTCCGGTGGCGTCGCGGCCGGGGCGCGCCGGGTGCGGGTGGCCGCGGTGACGGTGTGCGCGCTCGGCCTGGTCGCCCTGGCGCTGCCGCTGCCCGCCACCGAACCGCGCCTCCTGGTCGCCCTCTGGTTCGCGCTGCCGCTCGCCCTGACCCTGGGCTGCCTGGCCATCACGCGGATGGAGATCCACCCGTACGCGCGCTGGGCCTCCCCCGCCGGGCAACGGCTGGTCGGCGCCCTCGTCCAGCGGGCCGACGGCACGGCGGACGAGAGGACCTTCCTCACCTCGGTCGCGGTGCGCGGCGTGCACGCGATCGGCGAACCGGACCTGCGTGCGGCCTTCGCCCACCGCGAGAAGTACGCCGGGGACCACTGGGAGCGCCGGGCCTGACGCCCGGGGGCGTACGGGGGCACTCGGCGCCGACACCCGCGGGCGGTGCTTGCCCCGCCCGGCCGCCGCACCAAACATCCCTTGTGTCACACCGTGCACCGAAGGGATACGCGATGCGAGCTGCCGTCCTCTACTCGGCCGCCGGGTCCTTGCTGCTGGCCACCCTCACCGCCGCCCCCGCCCGGGCGGCGCCGCCGGCCGGGCCCGGATCCGCCGAGGCGCTCGGCACCGCCGCGGCGGCCCGGCGCGCGGCCGCGGCCGGGGTGGACTTCGGCAGGTGCCCAAGGGCGGAGGAGCTGCCGGACGGCATCCGCTGCGGCACCGTGACCGTGCCGCTGGACTACGCCCACCCGGACGGCAGGCAAATCCGGCTCACCGTCAGCCGGGTGCGGGCCACCCACGAGGACCCGGACGACGACGGGCGCGAGGTCCCCGGCCAGGGCGCCCTCCTCTACAACCCGGGCGGCCCCGGCGCCTCCGGGCTGTACTTCCCGCTGGTGGGCATGGTGCCCGAGTGGAAGCGCATCGCCGCCGCCTACGACCTCGTCGGATACGCCCCGCGCGGGGTCGCGCCCTCCGCGCCGCTGTCCTGCCAGGACCCCGGGGACTTCTTCAAGGGGCCGCGGCCGGCGCCGACGCAGCCCTCGGACGCGTACAAGAAGAAGCGCGCCGCCGAGGCCGAGGCGTACGCGCGCGACTGCGCGGAGCGGGGCGGGGACGCGCTGCGGCACTACCACTCGCTCAACAACGCCCGGGACCTGGAGGTGGTCCGCGCCGCGCTGGGCGAGCGGCGGCTCACGTTCATGGGCGCGTCCTACGGCACCTACCTCGGCGCGCTGTACGCCGAGCTGTTCCCCTCGCACGTGCGGCGGATGGTGTTCGACGCGGTGGTGAACCCGGACCCCGAGCAGGTCTGGTACCGCAACAACCTCGACCAGTCGGAGGCGTTCGAGGACCGCTGGGACGACTTCAAGGAGTGGGCCGCCGAGCACGACGCCGTGTACGGGCTCGGGGACACGGCCAGGCAGGTGCAGGACAGCTACGAGGAGGCGAGCGCGCGGCTGGCCGTGGAGCCGGCGGGCGGCACGGTGGGGCCCGCGCAGTTGCAGGGGGCGTTCCTGAAGGCCGGGTACTACGACGACTACTGGCCGCACCGTGCCGAGGCGCTGTCGGCGTACCTGAAGGGCGATCCGCAGCCGCTGATCGACCAGGCGGGCACGCGGACCGAGGAGGGCGCCGTCGCGGCGGAGAACTCCAACGCCGTGTACACGGCCGTCGAGTGCAACGACGCGCCCTGGCCGGCCGACTTCGGGGTCTGGGACCGGGACAACACCCGGCTGGCCCGCCGGGCGCCGTTCGAGACCTGGGACAACGTGTGGACGAACCTGCCGTGCGCCTACTGGCAGGTGCCCCGGCAGGAACCCCTCGACGTGCGCACCGCGCCGGGTGAGCTGCCGCCGACGCTGGTCCTGGCCGCCGAACGGGACGCGGCGACCCCGTACGAGGGCGCGCTGGAGCTGCGGCGGCGGCTGTCGGGCTCGGTGCTGGTGACCGAGCGGGACGCGGGGACGCACGGCATCGCGGGCGGGCCGAACGACTGCGTCAACGGCCACCTGGAGGCGTACCTGCTGGAGGGCCGCCTCCCGGCGCGGGACACCTCGTGCGCCCCGCGCCCGGAACCGGAGCCCAGGCGGGCCGCGGCACCGAAGGCCTGACCAGGCCAGCCCGGCCACCAGCTCGCCGATGTCCTTGCGCAGCCCGGTACCGCATCTCCCGGGGGACAACCCCCGGACCCCCGGCCGACCCGACAACCGCACCCGTTGATCAGGCCAGCCCGGCCACCAGCTCGCCGATGTCCTTACGCCGCCCCGTGTAGAACGGGATCTCCTCGCGGACGTGGCGGCGGGCCTCGGAGCCGCGCAGGTGGCGCATGAGGTCGACGATGCGGTGCAGTTCGTCGGCCTCGAAGGCGAGGATCCACTCGTAGTCGCCCAGCGAGAAGGAGGCGACCGTGTTGGCGCGCACGTCCGGGTAGCCGCGGGCCATCTTGCCGTGGTCGGCGAGCATGCGGCGGCGGTCCTCGTCGGGCAGCAGGTACCAGTCGTAGGAGCGTACGAAGGGGTAGACGCTGATGTAGTCGCGCGGCGTCTCGTCGGCCAGGAAGGCCGGGATGTGCGCGCGGTTGAACTCGGCGGGGCGGTGCAGCGCCATGTTCGACCAGACCGGCTCCAGCGCACGGCCGAGCTTGGTGCGGCGGAAGAGGTTGTACGCCTCCTGGAGCTGGTCGGCGGTCTCGGCGTGCCACCAGATCATCAGGTCGGCGTCCGCGCGCAGCCCGGACAGGTCGTAGGTGCCGCGGATCGTCACGTCCTTCGCGGCGAGCTGGTCGAACAGCTCCTGGACCTCGTCGGCGTACCCGGCGCGGTCCTCGGGGAGGGTGTCCTTGAGCTTGAACACGGACCAGAGGGTGTAGCGGATGACCTCGTTGAGGTCCTTGGCCAGCTTGCCCTTGTTCGGGATCCGCTCGGCGGCGGGGGTGGAGGCGTCGTCACTCATGGCCCTATTCTCCCGCTCCGCCGTGCAGACTCTGCACCGGGTGGGCCGTGAGCTGCTCCACACCGCCGAGGTCGCCCCGGATCTGGTCGACGGCCGCGTACGCGCTCGCGATGCTGGCCGGGATGCCGACGCCGTCGTAGGCCGCGCCGCACACCGCGAGGCCGGGGAGCTTCGCGACGTGCTCGCGGACGCGGGCCACGCGCGCGTGGTGGCCGACCGGGTACTGCGGCAGGCCGTCCTGCCAGCGGGTGACGCGGGTGGCGACCGGCGCGGCGGTCAGGCCGGTGGCCTCGCCCAGGTCGTGCCGGGAGACGGCGACGAGGCCTTCGTCGTCGCGGCCGAGGATGTCCGTGTCGCCGTACCGGCCCACCGAGGTGCGCAGGACCACCAGGTCCGGGTCCTCGTCGGCGATCCAGCCCCACTTGCGGGAGGCGAAGGTGGACGCCTTGATGGTGTGCCCGTCGACCGGCGGCACGAGGAAGCCGCTGCCCTCGGGGAGCGCGGCGGCCTCCGAGCGGCGGTAGGCGAGCGTGACCAGGGCCATCGAGGCGTACTCCACGGCTGACAGCTCGGCCGCGGCGGCGGGCGCCTCGGCGCGCAGCAGCTCGGCGGCGGGCCCGGCCGGGACGGCGACGACGACCGCGCCGGCGTGCAGCACCCGGTCGCCGGCGACGATCCGCCAGCCGTCGGACGCGGTGCGGCGCAGCTCGGTGACGGGCGCGTGGGTGACGATCTCGCCGCCGCGCGCGCGGACGGAGTCGGCGACGGCGGGCGGGAGGGTGCCGATGCCGCCCTCGATGCCCATGAAGACCGGGCCGCTCGGCGGTGAGGTGGCCGTGCGGCCCTGGAGGGCGCGGACCGCCTCGGTGAGCGAGGTGTGGGTGCGGGCGGCCTCGAAGAGCTGCGGCACGGCCGAGCGCAGGGAGATGCGGTAGGCGTCGCCCGCGTAGACGCCGCCCAGGAGCGGCTCGACGAGGCGGTCGACGACCTCGCGGCCCAGGCGCGCGGCGACGTACTCCCCCACGGCCACGTCGTCGCCGACCTCGGTGCGGGGCAGTTCGGCGTCGCGCTCGATGCGGGCGAGGCCCTCCTCGGAGAGCACGCCGGACAGGGCCGCGGCGGTGCCGGGAACGCCCATGACGTGGCCCTTGGGCATGGGGCGCAGGGCGCCGCGGGTCCACAGGGAGGCCGTCGCGGTGGACGGCGGCTGGAGGCGGTCGGCGAGTCCGGCGGCGCGGGCCAGACCGACGGCCTCGGGGCGGCGGGCCAGCATCGACTCGGCGCCGAGGTCGACGCGTACTCCGGCGATCTCGCCGGGCAGCAGCTTGCCGCCGACCCGGCCGGACGCCTCCAGGACGGTCACCCGGACGCCGGCCTCCAGGAGGCGGTGGGCGGCGGCCAGTCCGGCGATGCCCGCTCCGACGACGACTACGTGTCCGGGTGCCTCTTCCGGTGGGAACTCGCCCGCCGGGGTGTCACTTGCGCTCATGACCCCAGCGTCTCAGACGCCACCGACAGCGCCCCGGGGGCCGGACGGACGGCCCCGGCCCCGGCCCCTGGCCCACAGGACCCGGCCCCGTCTGGCGCCCCGTCCGGCGCCCCGTCCGGCCGCGAGTCCGGACCGTGATCTCTTCGGAACCGTTCCGCGCCGTCGTGCGCGCCCCTTCGCGCGTCGTAGAGACATCAGTTGCCACCAACCTGGGGGGATCCACGATGCAGGCACGACGGCAGGCGACAGGAAGAACCGCGGCCGCGAGGTCCGTACCACCCGCCCGGGCCCTGGCCGGCCTGCTGCTGGTCACGGCGCTCGCCCTCACCGGCTGCACCGCCTCGGACGCCGGCTCCGACGCGGGCGGCAACGCCAAGGCGGCCGCGCCACAGCAGGGCTCGCAGGCGGAGGGCTCGCAGGCCGACGGCAAACCGGGCGCGGCCGGTGAGGGCGGGTCCGACGGCGCCGGTGCGAGCGCGCCGCCGAAGCTCGCCCCGGCCCACATCATCCGCACCGTCTCCCTGAGCGTTCAGGTCAAGGACACGCCCAAGGCGCTCGACGCGGCCCGCACCGCGACCGAGAACGCCGGCGGCTACGTCGGCGACGAGTCCACCACCCGCGACGCGCAGGGCCACGAGCGGACCGAGGTGACGCTGCGCGTGCCCGTGGAGCGCTACGAGGACGTGCTCGACGATCTGGAGGGCGCCGGGAAGCTGCTGCGGCGCGACGCGAAGGCGGAGGACGTCACCGACCAGGTGGTGGACGTGGACAGCCGCGTGAAGTCGCAGCGGGCGAGTGTGGCCCGGGTCCGGGAGCTGATGGACCGGGCGACGCAGCTGAGCGACGTGGTGACCCTGGAGGGCGAGCTGAGCACCCGTCAGGCGGAGCTGGAGGCGCTGCTCGCCCGGCAGGCGGCCCTGAAGGACCGCACGAGCCTGGCCACCATCACCCTCTCCCTGTCGGAGACGCCGGTGAAGCACGAGGAGAAGAAGGAGGAGGACGAGGACCCGGGGTTCACGGACGCGCTGGCGGGCGGCTGGGACGCCTTCGTGACGATGCTGCGCTGGGTGGCGGTGGTGCTCGGCGCGGTGGCGCCGTTCGCCGCGGTGGCCGCGCTGCTCGCGCTGCTGTGGCTGCGGGTCGTACGCCCCCGGCTGCCGCGCCGCCGTCCGGAGGGGCCGCGCGGGTCGGAGGCGCCGCGCGGCGCGGAGCCCGGGGCGCGGGACTGAACGATCCCGCCCACGTAGCGTGTTCGCATGAACATGAGCGCTGGGGACGGGAAGAGCGAGCGGCTGGTCGTGATCGGCGGCGACGCCGCGGGCATGTCCGCGGCGTCGCAGGCGCGCCGGCTGAAGGGCCCGGACGAGCTGGAGATCGTGGCGTTCGAGCGCGGTCACTTCAGCTCGTTCTCGGCGTGCGGCATCCCGTACTGGGTCGGCGGCGACGTGACCGAACGGGACGCGTTGATCGCGCGCACGCCCGAGGAGCACCGCGCCCGGGACATCGACCTCAGGATGCGCACCGAGGTCACGGAGATCGACGTGGCCGGCGGGCGGGTACGCGCGCGTGACGTCGATTCCGGGGCCCAGTCCTGGACGTCGTACGACAAGCTCGTGATCGCGACCGGGGCGCGGCCGGTCCGGCCGGAGCTGCCGGGCATCGACGCGCCCGGCGTGCACGGGGTGCAGACGCTGGACGACGGGCAGGCGCTGCTCGACACGCTGGCACGCACGCGTGGCCGTCGCGCGGTGGTCGTCGGCGCCGGGTACATCGGCGTGGAGATGGCCGAGGCGCTGATCAACCGCGGTTACGAGGTGACGGTCGTCAACCGCGGCCGGGAGCCGATGTCGACGCTGGACCCGGACATGGGCCGCATGGTGCACGGGGCGATGGAGGGTCTCGGCATCACCATGGTCAACGACGCCGAGGTCACCGGGGTGCTGACCGGGGAGGACGGCCGGGTCCGGGCGGTGGCGGCCAAGGACGCCGAGTTCCCGGCGGACGTGGTGGTGCTCGGCATCGGTGTGCGCCCCGAGACGGGGCTCGCCGCGGCGGCGGGGCTGCCGCTCGGCGCCCACGGCGGGCTGCTGACCGACCTCGCGATGCGGGTGCGCGGCCACGAGAACATCTGGGCGGGCGGCGACTGCGTGGAGGTGCTCGACCTGGTCTCCGGCCAGGAGCGGCACATTCCGCTGGGTACGCACGCCAACAAGCACGGGCAGGTCGTCGGCACCAACGCGGGCGGCGGCTACGCGACCTTCCCGGGCGTGGTCGGCACGGCGGTCAGCAAGGTCTGCGACCTGGAGATCGCGCGGACCGGCCTCAGGGAGAAGGACGCGCTGCGGGCGGGGCTGCGGTTCGTGACGGCGACCGTCGAGTCCACCAGCCGCGCGGGCTACTACCCGAACGCCTCCCCCATGACGGTGAAGATGCTGGCCGAGCGGCGCACCGGGCGGCTGCTCGGCGTGCAGATCGTCGGCCGTGAGGGCGCGGGCAAGCGGGTCGACATCGCCGCGGTGGCCCTCACGGCCGGGATGACGGTCGAGCGGATGACCGCCCTGGACCTCGGCTACGCGCCGCCCTTCTCACCGGTGTGGGACCCGGTGCTGGTGGCCGCCCGCAAGGCGGCGAGGGAGGTCGAGCGGCAGCGCTAGGGCCTGTCTGACAATTCGCGTTGTCGCCCGAAGGGCGGCCGCGCGGCGTCAGGTGCGTGCTCTGGGGGTCCCCCCGGCCGGAGGCTGGGGGAGTGCCGGCCCCAGACCCGCGTACTG
>NZ_JBHWKU010000036.1:18724-68832 GCF_042730645.1 Streptomyces sp. NPDC059906 | reverse complement strand
TGGCGCATTTTCCGCAGATCCCGGTGCAGCCCGAATCGAATGACGTCAATCGCTGCTGCCGTCCTCACCCTGGAGCGGCAACGCTGAAAGAGCTCCGTGATCCCCATGCTTTGCCGCAAGGCCGGCGTCCCCGCCGCCGATGTCCGAGGGAACATCACCAGCCACCGGGCCCGCTGCACGATCGCCAGTCAGCTCCACAACGCCAAGGAGCCGATGACACTGTTCGAGCTGCAAGCCTGGCTCGGCCATCGCTCGCCACAGTCCACACGGTTCTACGCGAAGATCAGCACCACGACGCTGACCCGAGCCTACGACGACGCCGGATACTCTCCCGCAACGTCCGCACCATCGAGGTCCTCGTCGACCGGGATGCCGTCACCTCCGGTGCCGCCGCGGCCGGGGAGCCCTGGCAGCACTACGACCTCGGCCACGGCTACTGCACCTATAGCTTCTTCGAACAGTGCCAGCACCGCATGGCCTGCGCACGCTGCGATTTCTACACTCCGAAGGAGTCCAGCAGGGCCCACCTCCTCGAAGCCAAGGGCAACTTGCAGAGGATGCGGGCGTCGATCCCGCTCACCGAGGGCGAGCAAGCAGCCGTCGACGACGGGCAGGCCGCCCTCAACCGACTTCTCGACCGGCTCGCCGACGCCCCCACGCCTGCCGGTCCGACGCCTCGCCAGCTCGACCTTGCCGCAGGTGCCACTGCCCTACCGATCGTCGAAGTCCGACAGGGCAAATCGCAACAAGCTTGACAAATCCGATTCCACATAATAATCCGGTCGTCAGCGAAGTTTCGGTGAGTCTCCGTCGTGCGGATGGGGAGATCGACGAAGGCTTGGCCTGGTCGACGACAGGCGCGGATGTCTGCAGGCCTTCACTGCCGTTGCGTACGTTCCGCTGGCGCTACGGGCAGAAGCACCACTGGGGAACGCACTGGTCTTCCACCATGCGCGACCACGTCGCCTACGAGTCCCGGCTTGAGCTGACGCGCCTTCTCTACGCCGACTTCGCCCCCGACGTGTTGTTACTGGCATCGAGGAGCTCGGTCACGAGCCGACGGGCGTACGCGGCATCGAGTCCGGCCGGGCGGAAGAGGATGCGGTACATCATGGGGGCGACCACGCGATCCATCGCCGTCTCGACGTCGGGAGTTTCCTCCTCGCGACCGATCGCGCGGGCGAGCATGACGTCGATCTGTTCGGCTGCGTAGGCCGAGCACTGGCCGGCGTTGCTGCCGTCCCGATCGCCGAGCAGAGCGTCACGGATGTAGGCGCGGCCGGAGGGAGACGACATCTCGTCGAGGAACTGTTCGACCCAGGCCGTCAGGTCGGACAGCAGGTCGCCGTGGTTCTCCGGCGCTGTGTCGGGCCGCAGGCGCTCCACCGCGACGTCCGACAGCAGCTCCTGAAGGTCGCCCCAGCGGCGATAGATCGTCGAAGGGGTGACTCCGGCGCGCTGGGCGACCAGAGGGACGGTCACCGCGTCGCGGCCCTGCTCCGACAGGATTTCGCGGACAGCGGTGTGCACCGAAGCCTGGACCCGTGCACTGCGCCCGCCGGGGCGCGCCATCGGCTTGCGACTCATGACTCCACCTTAAAGCACGGATATTGCGTTTAGGAGGAGCGTGCCGGCTCGACGGGGGCGCCAGGGGCCCCTTGCCGGTCTCCTCGCTGCGGGCATCCGGTCCTGGTCCCGACCGGAGCCGAACGCATACGGGCCCGGGCCGGACGTTTCCGGCCCGGCCCGTATGGCGTTCTCAGGCGGTCGGCGCGAGCGGTCGGGCAGACTGCGTCCGCTCGTAGGCGTGGCCCACCCGCAGCAGCTGCCGCTCGCCGAAGGGCCGTCCGAGCAGCTGCATGCCGATCGGCATGCCCGCCGTGTCGTGGCCCACCGGGACGGACAGGGCGGGTACTCCGGTGATGTTGGCCGGGGAGGACAGACGCACGTAGGCGTCGGAGACGGCCTCGGTCGAGCCGTCGGACCAGTTGACACTCTCCTGACCGGCCTTCACCGCGGCCATCGGGACCGCCGGGGCGGCGATCACGTCGACCTTCTCCAGAATGCGGGCCCATTCCTCCTGCATGAGCGTCCGGGAGCGCTGGGCACGCAGATAGTCGCCCGCGCCCATCAGCTCACCGGCCTCCAGGAGGATGCGGACGTCCGCCTGGTACAGCTCGGGGACCGTACGCAGCGTGCCCTCGTGGTAGGCGGTGGCCTCCGGCACCATCAGCCCCCACTGGGTGGCCTGGACGTACCTGGTCATCGGGATGTCGATCTCGACAAGATGGGCGCCGAGCGTCTCCAGCTGCGCGATGCCCCGGCGGACGGCGGTCTCCACCTCCGCGTCGACATGGTCGAAGTAGTAATTGCGCGGCACCCCGACGCGCACTCCCGCCAGGTCCGGCTCCCGTTCCGGCCGGTAGTCGACGGCGGGGGTGTCCAGCGAGGCGGGGTCACGCGGGTCGTGCCCAGCGAGGACGGTCAGGACCAGGGCTGCGTCCTCGACGGTGCGGGTGATCGGTCCGACGTGGTCCAGTGACCAGGACAGCGACGTGACGCCGTGGCGTGGCACCAGCCCGTAGGTCGGCTTGAAGCCGACGACCCCGTTCAGCGCGGCGGGAACCCGGATCGACCCACCGGTGTCGGTGCCGAGAGCGAAGGTCGCCGCCCCGGCCGCCACCGCGACGGCGGACCCGCCGCTGGAGCCTCCCGCGACCCGGCCGCGGTCCCAGGCGTTGCCGGTCTGCGGGGTGATCAGGCCGTAGGCGAACTCGTGGGTGTGGGTCTTGCCGACCAGGACGGAGCCTGCGGCCCGTAGCCGGGCGGCGACCGTGCTGTCGGCGGCGGCGCGGTGGCCGGCCCGGACCCGGGAACTGGCGCTGGTGGCCGAACCGGCGACATCGATCACGTCCTTGAGCCCGGCCGGGACGCCGTGGAGCAGTCCCCGGAACACGCCGCGGGCCGCTTCCTGCTCGGCCTCCCGCGCCGCGCCGCGGGCCTGCTCAGCGGTGACCGCGACGTACGCCTCGACGTGCGGGTCCGCCTGGTCGATGCGGTCGAGGACCGAGTCCACCAGCTCGACGGGAGACAGCCGGCGGGCCCGGATCTGCTGCGCGGCGTCGGCCAGGGTCAGCTCATACGGCTGCATCGTGCTTCTCCTTTCCGGCGCGGTAGGCGCTGGCGGGCGGGGTGTCCCCGCAGTCCAGCTCGCGCAGGACCGCGACGACGGAGTGGATGTGGTTGGCGGTGGCGGCGACCGCGGCGTGGCGGTCATCGGGCAGAGGAAGTCCGGCACGGGCGGCCCAGCGGGCAGCCTCGGGCGGTGTGAGTTCAGCGGAGGGCATGCGGTTTCTCCTGGTCAGGGGGCATGGCAACGAAGCGCCCCGCACTAAAAGCTAACAGTTTGCTTTAGCCCGACCGTAGGCCTATGGTCGAGCTAAAGCAAATACGTTGCATTTACGGGGAGTCCCATGCCCGACGTCATGTCCGACGCACCCGCGGTGACCGACGCGCCCGCGCACGTCGCTCACCAGGCCACCCGCACCCGTGCGGGGAGGCGCACACGCACGGCTTCTTTCGCCCTCAACGTGTCGATACTCGCGGCCCTGCTGGCCGCGTCCAGCGCTCCGACCCCGCTCTACCCTCTCTACCAGGACCAGTGGGGCCTCTCCGCGCTCGCCGTCACCGTGGTCTTCAGCGCGTACGCCCTGGCCCTGTTGCTGGCCCTGCTCACCACCGGAGCGCTCTCCGACCACCTGGGGCGACGCCCCGTCCTGGCAGGCGCCCTGCTCATCGCGGCTGCTTCCATGGTCCTTCTGGCCTCAGCGGACGGCGCAAGCTCCCTGGCCATCGCCCGGGTCCTGCAAGGAGCGGCCACGGGCGCGGCCACAAGCGCCGCGGGCGCGGCGCTCCTCGACCTGGAAAACCCCCGGCGCCCGGGCCGGTCCGCCCTGGCCAACAGCGTCACCCCGGTCGCCGGCATGGCTACCGGCGTGCTCGTCTCCACCCTGCTCGTCCGTTTCGCCCCCACCCCCACGGTCACCGTCTACGTACTGCTGGCGGCGTTGTTCCTCGCCCAGGCGATCGCGGCCACCTTCACCACGGAGACGGCCCACCGCCACGCGGGAGCGCTGCCGTCGCTGCGCCCGCGGGTCAGCATCCCGCTCCCGGCCCGCCGCACTCTGCTGGCCGCGGGCGTCGCTGTCGGCGCCGTCTGGGCGCTGGGCGGCTTCTACTCCTCCCTCAGCCCGGCCCTCGTACACCTGGTGGCCCCCGACGCCCCGCAAACAGCCCGCGGCATGGTCTTCTTCACCCTCAGCGCCACCGCCGCGCTCACCGTATGGGCGCTGCGGCGAAGGCCGCCCCGTGCCACGGCGATTGGCGGCTGCATGTCCGTCCTGCCTGCCGCGGCCCTGACCCTGAGCGGTCTGCACGGCACCGGGCTGCCCGCCGTCTACGGCGGCGCGGCACTGGCCGGCATCGCCTTCGGCGCCGTTTCCCAGGGGGTGCTGCGCATGCTCCTCGCCTCGCTCGACGAGCGGGACCGCGCCGCGACACTGGCCGCCTACTACATCCTCAGTTACCTCTCCATGAGCCTGCCCGCCGTCGCTGCGGGCGCCGCTACCCAGCACTACGGGCTGGGGACCACCTCACACGCCTACTCCATCACCGCAGCTCTCCTCGCCCTGGCGGCCCTGGCGGCGCTCACCGCGTCACGACGCGGGGCGGCCCGCCCCGAAGCCGACCGCTCCCACTGAAGAGAACAAAGGAACCGACACGATGCACACCTCCCCCGCCGCCACTCCCATTCCCTCCTGGACCGTGGGCGGCGTCACCGTCCACCGCGTCGACGAAGTCGCCCTGCCGCCCGCAACCGGACCCTGGCTGCTGCCCGATGCCACCCCTGAGGTGGTGACCGCCCAGAACTGGCTGCACCCCCACTTCGCCGGCCGGGACGGGATCCTGCACATCGACAGCCACAGCTTCGCGTTCGTCGTGAACGGGCTGCGCGTTCTCGTCGACACCGGCATCGGCAACGGCAAGGAGCGGACTAACCCGGCCTGGCACAACCTGCGGACCGACTTCCTGGAGCGCCTCACCGCCGCCGGTTTCCCCCCGGACTCCGTCGACCTGGTGATCCTCACTCACCTGCACGCCGATCACGTCGGCTGGAACACACGGCAGGTGAACGGCGAATGGGTCCCCACCTTCCCCAGCGCCCGCTACCTCACCTCCCGCACCGAGCGGGAGTTCTGGGCCACGTACGACATGGAGGAGGCGCGCGAACAGATGTTCCGCGACTCCGTGATCCCGGTCGAACAGGCGGGTCTGCTGAGCACGGTCGACGTCCCGCGCAAGGGAGCCGAGATCGCCCCCGGCCTGCGCTTGATCCCGACACCCGGCCACACCCCCGGCCACGTCGCGGTGGAACTGACCAGCCAGGGGGAAACGGCGCTGATCTCCGGCGACTGCGTCCACCACCCCGTCCAGCTCGCCCACCCCGCCATCGGCGCCTGCGTCGACATCGACCCGCGGCAATCCGAGGCCACCCGCCGCAAGCTGCTCGGCTCCCTCGTCGGCACGGACACCCTCCTCCTCGGCACCCACTTCGCACCGCCCACCGCCGGCCGCGTGGTCGCCCATGGGGACGCCTTCCGGCTGGAGCCCGTCCCCGCTTCCTGATGCCGCCCTCACCTTCATCCGCAACGCCACCGGAGTCCAAATGCCTTGCTGTCCTGACGCCGGCCGGTGATTCTGGGCAGGTGCCAGGGCAGGGGAAGAGAAGGCGGCGGCAGGAGGACGCGCGGCAGCGGCTTGCTGCTCGCACCGCGCCGGACGCGGGACAGTGGGAAGTGGTCGTTGAGACACGGGATCAGGCGGAGATGCGTACGCGGTTGCGCCGTCTTCGGGAGGCAGGAGTCGACGGGTCGATGATCCGGATCGACACGCTGTGCGGGCGCCTGGGGCTGCCGACCGCTTACCGGCTGAGTCGTTTCGTGACGGGCCCCGCGCGGGAGTCCGAGCACGGGCACTCTGATCATTGATCTTGTGGCAGGTCGAGGTGATTTGACGGATGCGGCATGGGAGCGAATAGAGCCCCCGTTGCCGCGGTTGGATGGGCGTGGTCGTCCGTGGCGTGATCACCGGCAGGTGGTCAACGGGGTGCTGTGGCGGCCGACTACTCGGCGACCAAGTCAGGCATCGAGAGGTACACCATGGGGGTCGCACGGGACCTCGGGCCCCGCGACATCACGGCCAACGTCGTGGAAGCCGGGCTGATGGACGGCGGCATGCAACCGCCGGACCCCGACACCCTCAAGGCCCTGCTCAGCTCGCTGTCCCTGCAACGCATGGGGCACCCCGACGAAATCGCCGCGGCGATCGCGTTCCTGGCGAGCCCCGCCGCGTCGTACGTCACGGGCGCGGTGCTGGACGCCCACGGCGGCTACAACGCCTGAACCCGCACCCCTGCCGCGCGCCCCGAAGGACATCGCGTCTTCGGGGCACGCACCGCCAACGCCCCGCGTGTGCGTGGACACGCCTCAAGAAGCCTGGATATGGCGTCCAGGGACTACCAAATCGTCTGCGGTTCAAGCATCACCTTTCACAAAGCCATCAACCAGCACAAGGCGGCCTTCTGGGGAGACCGAACCGTTGGTCCTCCGCCCCATGGGTGAACAACCGGGAAGGCACGCTCCAGCGAGGAGCGCCGCCTGCAGGCCGTACGTCTGGCCGAAGGGGAAAGAAGAGTGAGCAGGTCTGCCTTGTCTGTCGTGTATGGCGGCCCGGCTGATCAGCAGACTGACGGTGCGGGCGATGCTGTGCAGCGAGCGATGGCTCAGCACAGCCGCAGACCGCTCGGTTGTTCGCGTTCCATTAGCGGGAGCCACAACTGCCGTGTCCTGATCTGTACGGTCTGCAACAGCGTGATGCTGGGGCCAGAGGGCAAGCTGGTCGAGGAAGTCGCGTCCTGCCGGAACAGCCGTCGTGCCACCCGCGTCATTGTCCGGGATCTCCATCGCTTCGGGGTCGGCGAAGACGACCCTCGCGCTCAAGGCGTCGCTCTGTGGCCTCGTCTCTGCTCTCCGGGTCTGCGGGAACAGCGGCACAACTGTCGCTCCGGCACGCAGTGCTCCGAAGCAGAGCACGGTGAAGGCCGCCGTGTGCGGCAGCCTCAGCCCCACGCGGTCGCCGCGGCCCACTCCATGGGCCAGCAGCCCGCCGGCGGCCCGTGCGCTGAGTTCGTCCAACTCGGCGTAGGTCAGGGCGCGGCCCTCATCCTGGACTGCGATTCGCTTCGGAAATTGCTCAGCCGCTTCCACCATGGCGGTGGCGACGTTGCTCACGTCGGTTCACTCTCATGCACACGGCCATCCTCCATCGGGATCGATCTCCACTACGGCCGGTCCGGGGCACCATGGGCAGGATGACAGGCACCTTTGTTCCCGCCGACAACGTCCCCGTCAGGGCGGCACTGCAGGCGCTTGTCCGGAGTCGAGCGCTCAAGAGGCCGGCTTGCTCGCCGCCGCAGGTAAAGCAGCGGCTGAGGAAGGTCAACGACGGGTGAACCGTCATCAGGCAGCCTGCCGCGGCGACGATCGTGACGGGGGGGGAGTCCAGATCATCCGGACGAGCTCAGAGCGTCTTTGTCAGCCACCAATGGCTGACATAGGCCGTTCCGGTCGGCTGAAATCGGGGCTGTTGATGGCGTGGCCGGGTCCTTTGCCGCTGATGCAGGTTCGCCAGGCTGCTTCGAGTGCGGTGTCATCGGCACCGTTCCTCAGAAGAGCCCGAAGGTCGGACTCTTTGGTGGCGAACAGGCAGTTGCGCAACTGTCCGTCGGCGGTAAGCCGCACACGGTCGCAGTTGCCGCAGAACGGGCGGGTGACGCTGGCGATGATTCCGATCACTGAGTCTGTCCCGGCGATGCGCCATTCTTCTGCCGGTGCGTTGTCCCGTCGGCCGATGGGCAGCAACTCGAAGCGTTCGGTGAGGCTTTGGAGAATCTCTTCAGCGGTGATCATTGCGTCGCGTTGCCACTCCCCCTGCGCGTCCAGCGGCATCGATTCGATGAACCGCATTCGGTACCCGTGCTCGGTGGCGAAGGCGGCCAGGTCGGTGACCTCGTCGTCGTTGACTCCACGAATGGGGACAGCGTTGACCTTGACCGGGGCGAGCCCCACATCACGGGCCAGGCGCAGTCCGTCCAACACGTCGGCCAGTCGGTGCCTGCGCGTGAGGACGGCATAGCGCTCCGGGCGAAGCGTGTCGAGGCTGACGTTGACCCGGCGCAGCCCGGCCGCGCGCAGGGCGACCGCGCTGCGCGCCAGACCGACACCGTTGGTCGTGAGCGACAGTTCAGGGGCAGGGTCGAGAGCGGTGAGGCGGGCGACGAGCTGGGGCAGGCCCCGGCGCAGCAGCGGCTCACCACCGGTCAGTCTGACTTCCGTGATGCCTAGACGCCGGGTGGCGACTCCGATCAGACGGACGATCTCGTCGTCGGTGAGCACGTCCTCCTTGGGCATCCAGTCCAAGCCCTCTGCCGGCATGCAATAGGTGCACCGCAGATTGCACCGGTCGGTGAGAGAGACCCTCAGATCCGTGTGGACGCGACCAAAACGGTCCGTCAGAGCCTCACCACGATGGTCGAAGGTCGGTAGGGACACTGGGACTGCCTTCTTCCTCTGATTGCAGAGCTGGTACGTCGTCGAATTCACGATACGAGAGAACCTGACTCGAGACGGCACGCCGCGTCTGCCCCGAGCCCCGCAGACGAACCTGGCGTCTGCACGCTATGCCCATCGGCCGATAAGCACCTCTTATCACCTCATCGAGATCACCTCTTTGACAACTTCTGGGGGACAGATGAAAGCTACTTTCGGGCACAGTGAGTGAATGCGGGTGTGGGTTTCGTGCTCGTGCCGCAGGGCTGCGTTCTCACAAGGGTTATGGAAGAAGAGGCAGAGCAGATATGAGCAGCAACGAGGACCCTGTCGACGACGTTCACGTCAGCTCGCCCAAGACCTGGGCGACTGGCGTGCCCGCGGTGACGCATGCGCTGGAGTACGCCCTGGGCCAGACATCGGTGCGCCGCACAGCCTTGACGCTGTTGAACATCAACCAGGGAAAGGGCATCGACTGCCCCGGCTGCGCCTGGCCCGAGCCCGCACCAGGCAAGCGGCACCTCAACGAGTACTGCGAGAACGGCGCCAAGCACATCACCGACGAGGCCACCTCGCGGCGCATCACCCGTGACTTCTTCCGCCAGTACTCGATCGCCGAGCTGGACGCCAAGTCCGACTACTGGCTCAACCAGCAAGGACGGCTCACCGAGCCCATGGCCAAGCGGCCTGGCGCCACCCATTACGAGCCCGTCAGCTGGGACGCCGCGTTCGACCTGCTCGCCAGGGAACTCCGGGGGCTGGACTCCCCCGACGAGGCCCTCTTCTATGTCTCCGGCCGGCTCAACAACGAGGCGGCCTTCCTTCTCCAGCTCTTCGCCCGCGCCTACGGCACCAACAACCTGCCCGACTGTTCCAACATGTGCCACGAGTCCAGCGGGTTTGCGATGCAGGAGACCCTCGGCACCGGCAAAGGCACCATCTCCCTGGACGACATCCACCGCTCCGACCTCGTCTTCGTGGTGGGCCAGAATCCGGGCAGCAACCACCCGCGGATGCTTTCGGCCCTCGAGGAGACCAAGCGCAACGGCGGAAGGGTCGTCGCCGTCAACACGCTGCCGGAGGCAGGGCTGCTGCGCTTCAAGCATCCACAGCGCCCGCGGGGCGTGATCGGCCGCGGCACACGGATCGCCGACCAGTTCCTGCACATCCGCGCGGGCGGAGATCTTGCCCTCTTCAAGGCCCTCAACCGGCTACTGCTGGACGCCGAGGAAGTAGCACCGGGGACCGTACTCGATCACGACTTCATCCGGACCCACACGACCGGATTCGAGGAGTTCGCCGCTCACACACGGCGGGTCACCTGGGAGGACACGCTCAGGGCGACCGGGCTGGCGCGCGAGGAGATCGAGAGCGTGGTCGACCGGGTGCTGGAGAGCCGGAGCATCATCGTGTGCTGGGCGATGGGTCTGACCCAGCACAAGCACGGGGTCCCCTCGATCCGTGAGGTCATCAACTTCCTGATGCTCCGTGGAAGCCTTGGCCGTCCGGGTGCTGGCGCGTGTCCCGTGCGCGGCCACAGCAACGTGCAGGGCGACCGCACCATGGGGGTGTGGGAGCAGATGCCGAAGGAATTCCTGTGCTCCCTGGAGCAGGAGTTCGGATTCGCCCCGCCCGCCCACCACGGCATGGACGCGGTCAACGGCATCCGGGCTATGCACGAGGGCCGAGCCAAGGTGTTCCTCGGCGTCGCCGGCAACTTTGTCAGAGCGGCACCCGACAGCGCGCGGACCGAGGCCGCCATGCGCGGGTGCCGGCTCACCGCCCACATATCCACCAAGCTCAACCGCTCGCACACCGTGTGCGGGGACACGGCCCTGATCCTGCCGACCCTCGGTCGCAGTGACCGGGACGTCCAGGCGACAGGCGAGCAGTTCATCACGGTCGAGGACTCGATGAGCGAGGTGCACGCCTCCCGGGGGAAGCTGGCGCCGGCGTCCCCGCATCTGCTGAGCGAGGTGGCGATCGTCAGCCGGCTCGCCCGCAGGACCCTGGGCAGCACGCCGCCGCTGCCGTGGGAGGACTTCGAGGCGGACTACGGCACGATCCGCGACCGGATATCCCGGGTCGTGCCGGGCTTCGAGGACTTCAATGCCCGCGTGGCCCGGCCCGGCGGTTTCCGCCTGCCCAATCCCGTCGCCGACCGGGTCTTCCCGACCCTCAGTGGGAAGGCCGTGTTCACCAGCAATGCGTTCACCGTGCCGCACGTGCCCGACGGGCATCTGCTCCTGCAGACCCTGCGTTCGCACGACCAGTGGAACACCGTCCCCTACGCTCCCAACGACCGGTACCGAGGCATCCACAACGCCCGTAGGGTCGTTCTCGTCAACCCGGACGACCTGGACGCCCTTGGCATCACGGACCGCGACGAGGTGGACCTGGTGAGCGTCTGGCACGACGGAACGGAGCGTCGCGCCCGGAGCTTCCGGGTGGTCGCCTACCCCACCAGCCGCGGCTCCGCCGCCTCGTACTACCCCGAGACCAACGTACTGGTCCCGCTGGACAGCGTCGCCGACATCAGCAACTGCCCCACCTCCAAGGGCGTGGTGGTCCGTCTGGAACCCGCACAACCCGGTGACGGCAACGCGCACGGCCCTACGGACGAGACTCGAACGCACGTATGACCGTTGGGGCGGAGGTTGCCGGCCGGCAGTGCGTGTACGGCCTCCGTTGGGCCGCTCGGCTGTGCTTGACGATCATCACCGGGTAGCTGAGGGAACCTTCCCCTTGTGCGTCGCCCTACCGACCGCATGCCCCCCATCCGCAGAAGCGGCCGGGCCACACTGCACGAAGGAAACGAGACATGGGACGAGTGACCGAGCGGCGACGGGTGCTGCGGTTCAGGGACGGGACGTCCTCGTACCGCCCGGACACCCTGGCCACCGAGGAGCCGATGGAAATCAGGGTCGGCGGACGTCCGCTGACCGTGACCATGCGTACTCCGGGCGACGACTTCGACCTCGCCGCCGGATTCCTGGTGAGCGAGGGCGTGGTGTGCACGGCCGACAACGTGGCGGGCATCCGCTACTGTGCGGGCGCCACATCGGACGGCGGCAATACCTACAACGTGGTGGACGTGGCCCTGGGCCCGGGTGTCGCCGCCCCTGACGCGTCGCTGGAACGAAACTTCTACACCACGTCGTCCTGCGGGCTGTGCGGCAAAGCCAGCCTGGACGCGGTACGCACCCGGACCACGTGGACCGTCGCCGACGACCCTCTGCGCATCGGACCGGAGATGCTCACCGCCCTTCCCGACCGCCTGCGGGCGGCGCAGCGCGTCTTCGACAGCACTGGCGGCCTTCACGCCGCCGGGCTCTTCACCGCCGACGGAGAGATGCTGTGCCTGCGCGAGGACGTCGGCCGGCACAACGCCGTGGACAAGGTCGTGGGCCACGCGTTGCGCTCGGGCATGCTTCCGTTGCGGGAGTCGGTACTCATGGTGAGCGGCCGGGCTTCGTTCGAGCTCGTACAGAAGGCGCTCATGGCAGGAATTCCCATGCTCGCGGCTGTCTCCGCCCCCTCCTCGCTTGCGGTGGATCTGGCCGCCGAGAACGGGCTGACCCTCGTCGGATTCCTGCGTGGTACTTCGATGAACATCTACGCCGGCACCGAACGCGTGCGCCCGGAACACCGCGTACGCGTCTCCTAGCCCACATGGTCACTATCAGCGCGCGCCCGGCCGAACCGGGGGCCAGGGTGTTGGATGCACACTCTGAACTGGGAGGATTCCATGAGGGAGAAGCCGCTGAGCAAGATCGGCGACGAACTGCTGCGCATCCGGCGGGACGTGTCCCGTGCCGTCGAGGGCACGTCCGCACCCGCCGGTTTCGGCGTGGACCAGGAACTGGTCACCGCTTTCGAGGCCGGGCCGCTCTCCCCGGCGGACCAGCGGGAACTGGCGCAGCAGGTGGCACAGCAACTGCCGACCCACTGGTCCCAGCCGAACACGCTCGCCGAGGCCATGACCCGGTTCATCGACGACCTCGGCGGTCAGCGCGAGCTCATCGGCTGGCTCGACCACTACCCCGGTCTCCCACAGTTGGTGGCACGGCTGTACGTCCTGATGGGACTCCTCGACCAGTACAGCGAGAACCCGGCCGTCGTCACGGCTCTGCGCGAGTACCGGCAGCGGGAACCGTATCCGGCGGGCCTCAGCGGCTATCTGGTGCCAGAGACCGACGACGAGACGCTGGCCGGACTCTCGTTCAACATCGAGGAGTTGCTGGGCGACGGTCAGCAGGGAAAGGCGGTCGACCTGGCGCTGGCGACGACCGACTGTCTGCGGCGGGTGGCCCCGCGTGCAGCGGGACTCGACCCGGCGACGGACGACATGGGTGAGGTCATGGACCACACCCACCAGGACATCCGGGAGGCGGCCGCCGCAGGCTGAACCACAAGGCCTGGCGAGACCCGACCAACCGCGTCATTCGATGTCCGAAAGCCTCTCTTCACCCGCCCCCGAGGTCATGGTGCCCCTGTCCGTTCAATCCGTGCGGCAGCCGTTCCCGCGCCGTTCCGTCTCCCGTTGGCGGGACCAGCCCGACCGAGTCGGGTGACCTGCCGAACATGCTCACCCCCCACCACGTCCTTCGGACCATTTCCCGGCACGGCTACCGGCGCTTCACGACCGACGCGATCCACACACTGACGCCCCGCGGGGTCGTCGTCCTGCACGCGACAGACGGTGCCCCTCTCTTCGCAGTGCGCTCGGCACTGGCCATGGGGTGGCTCGCACTGCCCCTCACCGAGGCTGGACGTCCCGACCTCGCCGTGTACGCCATGCTGGGCGGCTTTACGACCACCTTCGGCCGCAACCTTCCCTACGGTCGGCGCGCTCGTGCGCTCGCAGTCGTTGCTGTGGCCATGACCGCATGCGTGGGCTGCGGTTCGCTGCTGGGTGTCTGGGCCCGGCCGTGGACGGGCGGGGCGGGCGACGCGGTCGTGGTGGCGGCGACCGGGGTCGTCGCCGGCATGGCGAAACTGGCCTGCGATGCGACACAGCTCAGCGGGCTGGGGGCGGTCATGCTGCTCTTCTCGTTCGCCGTGGCAGCAAATGACCCCTCGACCTGGGCGGATGTGCTCCCCCAGACCGCACTGGCCGCCGCAGGCGCCGTAGCAGCCTGGGCGCTCGCCATGGCGGGATGGTTCCTCCACCCCGACCGCCCGCAACAGCTGGCCGTGGCCGCGGCTCTGCGGGCCGTGGCCGATCTGCTGGTCGCCCCGTCCGGGGCCGTGGCGAGCCGGGCTCGGCACCTGGCGACCCACGCCGTACTGCGTGCCTACCGTTCGCTGGGGCTCATACCTGGCACGGAACCGCTGCAGCAGAACGGCGCCTGTGCCTTCGTGCGGCTGAGCCACCTGTCCTGGTCCATGCTGATCGGCTCAGCCCGCCGTGCGCTCACCGACCCGGCCCGTACTGCCGTCCTCTTGCGCCGGCAGGCTCGGATCCTGACAGACCGACGTCGCAAGGCTCCTCTCCTGCTGCCCGAGCTGCCGTGGCCGGCGCAGCACGGCAGACGAGGAAGGTTGGCGACGGGACCCGCGAAGACATCGGCATCGGCCGACCCCGTCTCCCTTCGGACGGCCGAGCTGTTGGGCCTGCGCCGCCTCGGCGTTCCGGATCACGTCGCCGTCCTGGCCATTCCCGCGCTACGGATGGCTCTGGGGACCGCTGCCGCCGGCGGGCTGGCCGCGCTCCTGAGCCTGCAGCACGGATACTGGGCGGCCATCTCGGCAGCCGCTGTACTGCACTCCGTCAACCTGAGGACCACCGCCCAGCGAGCCGTACAGCGCACGGTCGGGACGGTCTTCGGAGTACTGCTCGCCCTCGCCGTCCTGGCCCTGCACCCCACTCCCGTCGCGCTCGCCGTGGTCATCGTGCTCATGGAGTTCCTGCTGGAGTACATCGTGGTGCGCAACTACGGCCTGGGGGTCGTGTTCATCACCCCGATCGCGCTCCTGCTGAGCGATCTCGCCGAACCGGCACCCCCCGGCGAACTGGTTGCGCACCGGCTGCTGGGCAGCCTTCTGGGGATCGTCGTCGGCCTGCTCTGCGCAATGGCGGTCGTCCACGACCACGCCGCCCTGCGGACCGAACGGGCCCTCGCGGCGTGCAGGAGAGCGACGCAACGTGCCGCGTCGGCGCTCGGGAGCACGTCGAGACCTTCACCCGCCGTCCAGGCGGCACTGGCCTCGGCTGTGGTGGAGCTGCGCGAGGCGGACGATGCGGCCGCCGGAGAACTGTGGCCCGCCGGACTGGACCCCGCCGAGGTCGCGGCGGCGGAAGAGAGCGCATACGTCCTGTTGGAGAAGCTGCACAGTCAGCCGTGGACGTGACTCCGTTCGCTTTTCCGCCCCTGCTCGGGTAAACCCACAACGTGCTATTTCGTCAACTTGAGTATCTGGTCGCCCTTTCGAGGGAGCGCCACTTCGCGCATGCCGCCCATGCCTGCCACGTCTCCCAGCCCGCACTGTCCGAGGCGATCCGGAAGCTGGAAGCGGAGCTGGATGTTCCACTGGTCCGGCGGAGCCGCAAGTACGAAGGTCTCACTCCCGAGGGCGAACGCATCGTCATCTGGGCCCAGCGCATCCTGGCCGACCGTGACGCACTCCGAGACGAGGTCGGCGCCCTCCGGACCGGGCTGAGCGGCACCATGCGCATCGGCTCCGTACCAACCGCCTCAGGGATGGTTCCCCTCCTCACAGCGCCTTTTTGCGCCCTGCACCCCCTGGTGACGGTAGAGGTTCAGGCCGATCTCCAGTCCCAGGACATTCTCCGGCAACTGCTCAACTTCGAGATCGAGGCGGGAATCACCTACGTTCAGAACCTGCCCGCCGACTTTCGCGCCGTGCCTCTCTACGAGGAGCGCCATGTACTGCTCACACATGTCGCCGACGGGCTGGCGCACCGAGACTCGGCGACCTGGGAAGAGGCCTCGCGGCTGCCACTGTGCCTGCTCAACGGGGCCATGCAGGGCCGGCGCGTCATCGACGCACTGTTCAACGAGATCGGGCTGCGCCCCTCGCCCCGGATCGAAACCGATTCGGTGGCCACGCTGTTCGCCCACGTCAGGACGGCCCGGTGGGCCAGCATCGTGCCGCACACATGGCTGCACGTCTTCGGAATCCCCCACGGAATGCAGGCGGTACCACTGATCGAACCTGCGCGTACGGTGCCAGTGGGGCTTGTGGTCACCGCGCGGGAGCCGGGTTCGACCATGGCTCGAGCCCTGCTGGAGGTCGCCAGACACACGGACGTGGCGTCCGCCCTGGAGCTTCTCCCCCACCGCTCGGCAGCCGAACCGTTCACCGGATAGCCGCCACCCTGCCCGCGTGAGAATCTGGAAGGCGTATCAGAGTCGAGATGCCGCATCCCGCGCATCCCGTCGGCCGGGGAACGGAACGGAGAGACCTCACATGACGGACGATTTTTCCGTGGGAGACCACGTGCGCTGGAACTCCGAGGCCGGATACGTCGAAGGCGTCATCACCAAGAAACACACCCGCGATGTGCAATTCAAGGGCTATACGCGCCACTGCTCGCCGGACGACCCACAGTACGAAATTAAGAGCGACAAGACCGATCATGTCGCCATGCACAAGGGTGGAGCGCTGAAGAAAGCGTAGGGACCGACGTGAGCCGGGTCTACACGATCGGGCATTCGACACGTGGATTCGACGAGGTGCTGGACATGTTGCGCAGCCATGACATCACCTGCCTGGTCGATGTGCGCTCCTACCCTTCGTCGAGGAAACATCCCCAGTGGAACCAGTCCACTGTCGAAATGAACCTGCCGCCCGACATCAAATATCTCTGGATCCCTCGGCTCGGCGGTCGGCGGCACACCCCCAAGGGGGTCCCGAGTGCAAATGGTGCATGGCGAGTAAAGGCCTTCCGTGATTACGCCGATTACATGGCGGGGGAAGAATTCGCGGAGGGCCTGGACGAGCTGATCGGGCTGGCGCGGCACGAGCGGCCCGCGATCATGTGCAGCGAGGCGGTGCCGTGGCGCTGCCACCGCCGGCTGATCACTGACGCGCTGCTGGTCGCCGGGGTGGAGGTCGTGCACATCATGTCGCGGACGGGCACGAAGCCGGCGGTCCTGAACGAGCACGCACGGGTCCGCGACGGCCACCTCACCTACCCACCGCCCGCCGCGGAGGTGCCGTGACCTTCGTCGACGAGGTCCGGGACGCGGTGTGCTCGATCCCCGCGGGTGCCGTGGCCTCCTACGGTGACGTCGGTCAACGGACCGGTGTCGGTGCACGGCAGGTGGGTCGGGCCATGAGTCTGCTGGACGAGGACGTGCCGTGGTGGCGTGTCGTGTACGCGGACGGGACGCCGCCCTCCTGCCACGGCGGGCGGGCGCCGGTCCTTCTGCGGGACGAGGGAACGCCGATGCGCGGGACACGCGTGGACATGGCCCGAGCCCGCCACCACTGGACGCCCTGACGCCCACCGTCGCTCTGCGGGTGAGGGATGTCAGGTGGCCACGAGCAGAGTCTGTGGCGCGGCCGCCTTCATGCGCATCCGCAGCCAGTCGAGTTGGGCCGTGGTCTCGGCCGAGCAAGCGTCGATGGCCTGAAGGAGCTCATGGTCGCGCAGGGCATTGCCCGCCTGGGCCACGAGGTGCCAGGTGATGTCGACGAGGTTGACGAGTTGGTAGAGGTCCAGCAGGTCGCGCAGCAACCCGGCAGGGCCCGACCGGGCGGCCGTGATGCCCTGGACGTGGAGGCGCTCGGGTGCCGACTCGTCCGGCTCGTCGAGGCGGGCCAGGACGGGGTCCAGCGCCTGGGAGTGAGCAGCGCACTGGCGGGCGAAGCGCGCGGCGGCCCAGTGGACGTCGGCATCGGCGATGTGGCCTTCGGAAACGACCGTGAAGCTGCTGCTCAGGGTGGCTTCGCTGGTGCGCTGGAGGCCCAGGTAGGTCACGAGGTGCATGAGGTGATGCCTTTCAGTCACGGGCCGTGTCGAGGGGGCGGACCGGCGCGGAGGCCGTGTGGATCGGCGCCGGTGCGGGCCCGTCGCCGGCGGCGATCCGTTCGACGGCGACCGCGGCGACCTTCAGTTCCGGTTGTTTGGAGACAGGGTCCCAGCCGGTGAGGGTGAGTTCGTTGGCCGCGGTACTGCTGTCCCCGTAGTGCCATGGTGCGAAGACGACGCCCTCCCGGATGTGCGAGATACGGGCGGGGGCCTCGATGCTGCCCCTGCGGGAGGTGACGCGCACCAGGTCGCCCTCGTCGACACCGAGCCGCCGGGCGTCGGGTTCGGAGAGCTCCACCCACATCGAGGGGGCGGCGTCGTTGAGCTGCCGGCTGCGGCGGGTCTTGGTGCGGGTGTGCCAGTGGTAGACGGTGCGGCCGGTGGTCAGGCGCAGCGGGTAGGCGTCGTCGGGTTCCTCGAAGGCGTGCTCGTAGGCGGTGGTCTTGAGGATGGCGCGGCCTTCGACGCGACGCGCGCGGTAGGCGGTTTCGCCGACCGGTGCGCCGGTGGCCAGGTCGTGGCCGTAGGTTTCACACGTGTCGACGTCGGTGTTGAACACGCCTTCGGTGTAGAGCCGTTCGGTGCCCTCGGGTGCTTGCCCGGTGCAGGGCCACTGGATGCCGCCGACGTCGTGCAGCTTCTGGTAGGTCAGTCCGCTGTAGTCGCACGGGCGTCCGGCGCTGGCCGCCTTCCACGCCTCGAATGCCTGCTCCGGGGTGTCCCAGGCCGGCAGCGGGCGGCCGTCCTTGTCCGTGAGGCCGAGGCGGCGGGCGTAGTCGGTGAAGACGGCCTGGTCGGCCCGGGCCTGGCCGGGTGGTTCGACGGCCTTCTCCTGGAGGTGGACGGTGCGGTCGACGTTGGTGAACGTGCCGGTCTTCTCCGCCCACAGCGCCGCGGGCAGCACCACGTCGGCGAGTTCGGTGGTCTCGGTGCGGTAGCCGTCGGAGACGACGACGAAGCACTGGTCGCCGGCGAGGATGCGGCGGATCCGGGCGAGGTCCGGCATCGACACGGCCGGGTTGGTGCCGGCGATCCACAGGAAGCCGACGGAGCCCTGCTCCGCGTAGCGGAAGATCTCGTTGGCGTTGGTGGGAGGAGACCAGTGCGGGATGGTCATGGGATCGACGTTCCACAGTTCGGCCAGCTCGCGCACGTGGTGGGGGTTGTCCCAGTTGCGGAATCCGGGGAGTGCGGGACCACAGCCGGCCTCGCGGTTGTTCTCCGCGGAGGGCTGGCCGTTCATCTGGAGGATGCCCGCACCGGGGCGGCCGAGCATGCCGCGCAGCAGGTGCAGGTTGTTGACCTGGCAGGAGGCGGCGGTGGCCTGGTGGGACTGGTAGTAGCCCATCGAGCAGGTCGAGACCACCCGCTCGCTCGTACCGAAGATCTCGGCGGCCGCCCGGATGTCGTCTGCGGGAACGCCGCAGATGTCGGCGGCCCACTCCGGGGTCGACTCGCGGGTCAGCGCGTCGAGCTGTTCGAAGCCGACCGTGTGCGCGTCGACGTAGTCGCGGTCCACCCAGTCGTGTGCGATCAGCTCGTGGACCAGGGCGTTCATCAAGGCGAGGTTGGTGCCGTTGCGGATCGGCAGGTGGACGGTGGCCCGTTCCGCGACCTTGGTCCGACGGGGGTCGACGCACACCAGCCGCGGAGGGTCGGCCGCCTCCAGCCGGTCGAGCATCCGGGCCCACAGCACGCTCTGGGTCTCGGCGACGTTGTGCCCGAACAGGAACAGCGCGTCGCAGCTGTCGACGTCCGAGTACGAGCCGGGCTGCCCGTCCGAGCCGAAGCTCTCCTGGAAGGCTGAGGCCGCGGTGGCCGTGCACAGCCGGGTGTTGCCGTCCATGTGCGGGGTGCCGATACCCGCTTTGCCGATCACGGCCAGCGTGTAGTACTCCTCGATCGTCAGCTGACCGGACGTGTAGAAGGCGTGACTGAGCGGGCCCTTGCCGTCCAGCAGCGAACGCGAACGCTCGACCACCCGGCTCATGGCGGTCTCCCAGTCCGTCTCGACCAGTCGCCCACCCTCGCGGATCAACGGCATGGTGAGGCGGTCGTGCTGCTCGCCCTGCCACCCGTACAGGCCCTTGGGTCCCAGGCGGCCGTGGTTGATCCGGTCCTCGGCCCGTCCCCGGACACCGACCATGCGGCCGTCTCGGACGGCGACCTCCAGTCCGCAGCCGTTGGAGCACAGCAGGCACGCGCCGCGCACCCAGGTGTCCACGTCGGCCTCGCCCACCCCGTCGATCAGGTACTGGTCCACGCGCCGGGGCCACGGTGTACCCGCGGTGTGCGGGGTGCTCGGCCCCCAGATGTCCGCGATGCGATCGCTAACCATGCCTGTTGTCCTCTCGTGTGGCTGCGTCCGAGTGCTTCCTCTCGGGCTGAATGAATGCCTTGACCATGGCGATCGCCACCGCGATCCATGCGGCGAAGCCGATCCATACCTCCACCCGGGCGATGTCGACCATGAAGTCGAGTCCGGTCGCCCGGCCGTAGCTCGCGCTCGCCGCGGCGTACATGCCCAGGGGGAAGACCATGCTCCACAGTGTGGGGTCGTAGCCGACCCGTTCGTTGCTCACCAGGTGACGACGCGCCGCAAAGGCGAGCAGGAGAGGGATCCACCAGGTACCGAACGCCCACAGCAGGAAACCGAGACCGGACACCACGTGCCGGGTGGCCACCAGCACGGGCAGCTTCGGGGGCAGGGCCAGGATCGCGGCGGCGGCGAGCACGCTGATGGCGGTGGCGCCCATGTAGACCCAGTACGTGGGGCTCAGCGCGTGCGGCGTGACCGGGTCGTCGAGCAGACGCACGGTGACCAGGCCCACCAGCATCAGATACAGCACCACGCCGATGCCCCAGAAGGCCACCGCCAGCGGCGCCAGCGAGGACGTCAGGTCCGAGTCCTTCGCCGCGACCGTCGCGGTCGCACCGGCGAGCGACTGCGTGCCCACCACCCACAGGAACCAACTGCCGTTGGTGCGAGGCAGCACCGGATTCTTCCGGTGGCCCACCACCATGGCACCGGGAACCGCATAGGTGAACACCAGCCACAGCGGAACGCTTACCAGTGCGAGTACCGCGCAAACGAGCCAGTGATACTCGAGAGCCAGACGCATGCCCAGGACGTTGAGCGCGGCCACGACGGTGAAGTACCCAAAGCCCCGGGCGGGGTCCTGAGCGTCTGCCACCACCCGCTGTGGGAAGGAGATGAGTCTCCAGGTGTAAGCCACGAGGAGTACGGCGAGGGCCACAGCGCCCACAACGAGCAGGATGTCGGACAGGAGGCTCCAGCCGAAGAGGTGAAGGCCGGTGGAGACGATGCCCGTGGCCATGACCAATGCCGCATAGCCGGGGTTCAGGCCGGCGACAGCCAGCCGGGCATGCCTGCTCACCGGTTCTCCTCCGAACCCGGGACTTCTGGCACACGGCACCTCATTCAAAAGCAATGACCCGATTCAAATTCTTGCGATATAGAGCGGCGTACCGCATCTCGGAGTGAAGTGAACGGCGCCGGTTCCCGTTTCGCGAGGCTTCAGCACTCCGCCGTCGACAGGCCAGGCGGTGTCGCACTCCTCCGGGCCACCGCGGTGGTCGCGTAAACCGCCGTCCAGGACACATGACGGGCTCGCCCTGCGCTGATACCTCGACATCAAAGCGGGCCGCGCGGGGCGGGCGGCCCTCGATGCGAATCTGCCAGCGGTCGCCGTTGCGCGACGTTTCGGTGACCGCGTAGTCCTGCCGGCCCGCCGGTCCGGCGAGTTGGAGGACGGCCGCGACGGCGGCCTGCTGTGGCGGAATGAGGTCCGTGTACCCCCGCAGGTGCTCGGCGTGGATCCGGCCGGCCAGGTGCTCCCCGACCGTCTCGACGCACGACCGGGCGTCGAGACCGCCGTAGTAGACGCCGTCGGGGGCGATGAGAACGTTCGCGGCGTACCTGTCGCCGCCGACGTGCGCGCACTCCCACACGAGGTCCGGCCACCTCTCGCTCAGCGCACGTGCGACGGGACGCCCGCGCACCGCGCAGCAGGGGTCGTGCTGACCGTGCGCACAGACAAGGACAACGGGCGGGAGACCCGCTTCACCTGGTGCGGCGAGAGCTTCGACGACCTCTGTCAAATCCTCGTCTCTGCGCCAGGTGCCCCATCTCTGTCGGTGGGCCCCGAAACGGTTGTACCGCAGCACGGCCCAGCGATCGGTCGACGCAATGGCCGTGCGACGTCCGTGTCGCCTCACCAGGAGGACCCGAGCTCGCACCGCTTGCACGGCGCGGTACACATGTGCTTTGACGTGAGGCTGGAGGTCGAGACCGTCGAACCCGTTGGCCGGCCAACCTCCCCGGTATTCGATGAGGATCCAGACGCCGCCGTACGGTGCCGTGCCTGCGAGAGGGTCGCCGCGGGTGCGGGCGGCGTCGGAGCAGAAGAAGGGACCGGGCGCAGCCGTCTCGGGCGTCACGGTTCGCTGGGCACCAGTACGCCCGCCCGCAGTAGTCTCCCGGCGAGTGCGACGCCGAGGTCGCCGGCGGTGTGTACGTCACCGTCGAGCAGGCGGGTGACGGACGCCAGGTCGCTCGGGGGGAACTCGAGCCAGCCGACGCGGGTACGCAGGCACCGCCCTTCCAGACGCGCCTCCAGGCCGTCACGCAGCCGCACTGCGGAGTCGAGGTCCAGTCCCTCGATGGCCTCGAACTGGCCCAGCGGTCCCAACGCGCCGGCCGTCCCTGCGCGCGCCGGGCCCGGTGGAACAGCGGCTCGGAGTGCGCCTCCTCGACGGCGGCGACGAGGAGGCTCCGGACGAGGCCGATCTCTTCGCCGGGTCCTCCGATTCCCAGGGGAAGGGTGGTGCGCATCTTGGGGTCGTCCCGCAGCACGGCGAGGGCCGACTGCGCAAGCTGTTCGGCCAGGGCGTAGCGCGTCCAGGTGTGAATGCCCAGGGTCAGGTGGATGGAGACCGCGCCCTGCGCCCGGGCGGAGTGCAGCCACCCGCGCGGCGGGTAGAGGGTGTCGCCGGGCTCAAGGACGGCGTCGATGCGGGCGTCGCCTTTCGTGGCCTCGGCCACAACCGAGCGCCGGGCTCCCGTTGGCGCAATGTCTATCTCGAACGGGGCAGCTCGTCGCGGGTATCCCCCTGTCAGCCACGTTAACGCTCCCCAGCGGAAACATCGATTCGGGCGAGGTTCCTGGTCTGCGGAAGGGTGATGCGCGTCAGCAGGATCGTGCACATGTGGGCGACAGCCTGGAGACAGTTGCCGAAGCCCCAGAAACTCTGCAAGTTCGTCTGGTGAGCGGTCTGTCCGGGAACTGATCGGCCTCCGGAGGGCACAGTCAGGCGTCATCGCAGCACAGGACGCAGTTCACCGAGGCATACGCCCCTTGTTCAGGCGGTCAGCGCTGCGACGGCTTCGTCCGTGTAGACGAGGAAGGTAAGCGTCTGGTGGAGATACAGCTCGATGTGTTGAGCGTCGTGTCGGGTGTAGCCGATCGCGAGGTCCTCGCCGAGCCACAGTTCGAAGTCGCCGCCTCGCGTGGACAGTACGAACGCGCCATGGAGGGCGGGTCCCCAGATCGGCGGGGCATCCAGGAGTCGGCCGAGGTGGGCGGCAATGGGGTAGCCGTGATCGGAGGTCTCATTGACCGCGGTGTAGGCATCTGCGCCCAGTACCAGCATGTAGGGACCTTCGACGCCTGCCTGACGCAGCGATGTCACGGCCTGGCTGACAGTGTCGGTGTATTCACGAGGATCGGTTGGAAGGCGTTGGACCGGGTTGGAAGTGCGGGTGCGTAGGCCGTCGATCTCCGCGGCCGGGTATCCGTCGAAGATGGCCTGGTCCTCGGCGAAGGCCATGGTACGGGCCGCGTCTTTGACCGGTTGCCAGTCCGAGTCCTGGGCGCCGCGTTCCACGTCGTCCACGGCGTCACGGGTGACGGTGAAGGGCACCCGCAGTTCGACAAGGCGTTGCACCTTGCGCAGCCGGGCCTCGAGTCCTGCCGCGGGCGCGTCGACAGGGTCGAGGTGCCCGGTGCCGACGGCGGCGAGGCCCGGGCCGTCCGGTCCGGTCACGTCGACGACGCGGCGTCCTGCGACGTTGCGCTGGAAGGTGCGTCGGGCTTCGTCCTCGATTTGCTTCCACGCCGCCGCGGTGACCGGAGCGAGTTCGCGGTGCAGGTTGCTCGTTGGGGTGGATGTCGCCATGGGATCAGACTCCTTTGAGGCTGCCGACGCCGAGAGAGCCGTCTGAGGTCGCGGCGACCGTCGGCCGGGCGGGCGGATCGTCCAGGAAGTCCGCGCTCGGCACGTGGAAGAGACAGCCGGTGACGGCGGTGGAGAAGTCGAGGATGCGGTCGTGGACGCCGGGGCGGTCGCCGAGGAACATGTGGCGCAGCATCTGTTCGATCACTTCGGGAGTGCGGGCGTATCCAATGAAGTAGGTGCCGAATTCCTGTTGTCCGATGCGGCCGAAAGGCATGTTGTCCCGTACGATCTTCCGCTCGTTTCCGTCCTCGTCCGTGATGGTGTTGAGCGCGACGTGGGAGTCCACGGGCTTGACGTCGTCGGGAAGCTCGATGTTGTTCGACTTCGTCCGGCCCATGACGTGTTCTTGAGCTTCGGTGGTCAGGGCGTTCCAAGCGGTGAGGTCGTGCAGGTATTTCTGAACGATGACGTAGCTGCTACCGGTGAAGTCTGGGTCGTCGTCGCCCACGAATACCGCCTGTGCCGCCCTTGAGCCCTCGGGGTTGGCGGTGCCGTCGACGAAGCCGAGCAGGTCGCGCTCGTCGAAGGACTTGAAGCCGTGCACTTCGTCCACGACGACGGCCGCACCACGCAGTCGCTCGGCGATCAGCTGGGCCAGCTCGAAGCACAGGTCCATGCGTCGGGACCTCAGGTGGAAGAGGAGGTCGCCCGGCGTGGAGGGGGCGCGGTGCCGGGAGCCGGCCAAGGGCACGAACGGATGCAGGTCGCGCGGCCTGGGACCATCGAAGAGTCGGTCCCAGGCGGTGGAGCCGATGCCCACCACACAGTTCAGGTCTCCGTCCGGGGCCCGGAAGCCTACTGAGCGCTTGAGCCCTCCCATGTCCTGCAGCAGGGCGCTTACCTGCTCTTCGCCGCCGGCCGTGATGGTGCACACGAGGAACACCGCTGCTTTGGCCGGTGGAGCGAGTACGGGTTGCGACTCGACCACCGTTTCTCCCTCCTGCCGATCGCTGAGCGCCGGCCGTCACGCGGCCGTGATGGTCACCTTGACGTGCTTCATGATGGGTTGGTCGCTCTGTGTGCTGTAGTCGCTGATGGCGCAGAGTACGTTCATTTCGGGCATATATCCGGCTGCGCATCCGCGGGGGATGTCGTAGGGGACGGCGAGGAAGCCGTCGAGGGAGCGGGTACTGCCGTCTCGGGCCAGGCTGGTGATGTTGACCGGGTCGAATTCGGTCAGGCCGCGCTCGCGCATGTCGTCGGCGTTCATGAAGACGAGGGTGCGGAGGTTCCTGACGCCGCGGTAGCGGTCGTTGTCGGAGTAGATGGTGGTGTTCCACTGGTCGTGGGAGCGCATGGTGCCCAGAGAAAGGGTGCCGGCGGCCGGGACGACGTCCGGCAGGGGCGCGCTGGAGAACTCCGCGCGGCCGGAGGGTGTGTGGAAGACCAGTTCGCGAGCCGGCTGCTTGATGCGGAAGCCGAGTGGCAGACGCACCCGGCGGTTGAAGTCCTCGAAGCCGTCGAGGACTTGCGCCATGGTGTCACGGATGCGGTCGTAGTCCTCGATGTACCACTCCCAGGGGGTGGTGCTGTTGGGCAGGGCGGCACGTGCCATGCCGGCGATGATGGCGGGTTCGGAGAGCAGATGGGGAGAGCCGGGGCGTTTCATGCCGACGGACAGGTGGACCATGCTCATCGAGTCCTCCACGGAGGTGCTTTGGAGGCCCTTGCGCTGGTGGTCCTTCTCCGTTCGTCCCAGACACGGCAGGATGAGCGCCTGGCGGCCGTGGACGAGGTGGCTTCGGTTCAGTTTGGTGCTGACCTGCACGGTGAGTTCGCAGGAACGCAGTCCTTCGTGCGCGTACTGGGTGTCGGGTGCTGCCATGGCGAAGTTGCCGCCCATGCCCACGAACACTTTCACGTCGCCGCGGTGCATCGCCTTGAGGGTGCCGACGGTGTCCAGTCCGTGCGCTCGCGGCGGACTGATCTCGCAGACTTCGGCGAGGCGGTCGAGGAACTGCGCGGTCGGGCGGTGATCGATACCGCAGGTCCGGTTGCCCTGCACGTTGCTGTGACCACGAACCGGGGAGGGACCTGCGCCTTCGCGCCCCAGGTTGCCGCGCAGCAGCAGCACGTTGACGATCTCTCGCACGATGTCGACGCCGTGCTCGTGCTGGCTGATGCCCAGGCACCAGCTGAAGATGCTGCGGTCGGCATCCCGGTAGACACGGGCTGCCTTCAGGACCTCCTCGCGGGTGAGTCCCGACTGGCGTTCGATCTCCTCCCAGGACGTGGCCTCGCATACGGCGCGGTAGGCGTCGATGCCCGTCGTGTAGCGGTCGATGAACTCCTGGTCGACCGCTTTGGGATCGGTGGCGGCCTGTTCCAGAATGGTTTTGGCGATGCCGCGCAGCAGCGCCATGTCCCCGCCGACGCGGGGCTGCAGGTTCAGCGTGCTGGTCAGCGTGGCACGGAACGTCGCCATGTCAAGGAACTCGTGCGGGACGATGGTCCGCGTGGCGGCCGCCTCGACCAGCGGGTTGACGTGGACGATCTGGGCACCGCGGCGATGGGCCTCGGCGAGTGTGGTGAGCATCCTGGGTGCGTTCGAGGCAGCATTGACTCCCAGGATGAACAGCGCGTCGGTCGTCTCCCAGTCCTTGAGGTCCGCGGTGCCCTTCCCTGTCCCCAGAGACGCGTCCAGGGCGCGGCCACTGGCCTCGTGACACATGTTGGAGCAGTCCGGCAGGTTGTTCGTGCCCAGTTCGCGGGCCATCAGCTGGTACAGGAAGGTTGCTTCGTTGCCGAGTCGGCCCGATGTGTAGAACGAGGCCTGATCAGGACTCGGTAGGTTGCGCAGGGCACGACCAACGGTCTCGAACGCCTCTCGCCAGGTGATGGGCACGTAGTGATCCGACTCGGCGTCGTACACCATGGGTTCCGTCAGCCGGCCCTGGTCCTCCAGCTCGAAGTCCCTCCACCCGAGCAGTTCGGTCACCGAATGGGCGGCGAAGAACTCCCGTCCGACCCGTTTGCGGGTCATCTCCCACGTGACGTGCTTGATCCCGTTCTCGCAGATGTCCAGGTGCAGGCCCTTGAGCGAGTCCGGCCACGCACACCCCGGGCAGTCAAAACCGCCGTTCTCGTGGTTCATCCGCATGATCGCCCGCGGCCCGTCCACGAGCTCGTTCTCACTCAGCAGCACCTGGCCCACGCTCTTGGCCGCGCCCCACCCCGCGGCGGGGTGGCGGTAGGGACGGACCTGCGCCTCCCCTCCGGGGACCGGCCCCATGCGCGGCTCGCGCTGTTCCGGCTCACTGCGGGACTCGTCCGACATTCTCATCACTTCCGTCATCCGGATCCGGGCACACGTCGACAGTGATCGCTGACTGTCAGCGTATGCCCGCGAATCGGTGTTCGCCCCTCAACAGCGTTCTCCGGCCCGGGTCAGTCGGCGCGCCGGGGCGGGGTGGGATCCAGATAGACGCGTTTGACGGCCGGGACCAGTGCCCGGAGGCGGGACTCGGCCTCCTCGCAGGACCTTTCGATCTGCTCCGACGTGACAGCGTCCCGGAAGTCGACCTTGGCGGCGATGAGGATTTCTCCAGGCCCCTGCACCAGGGTCGTCAGCTCCAGGACTTCCTGGACGTGTTCGACCGCTGTCAGCTCCCGTTCCACGGCGTCCCGCAGCGATGCGGGAAGGGCGCGACCGACGAGGAGTTCGGTGTTGGACCGGCCGAGAACCCAGGCGACGACGACAAGGAGAAGGCCGATGAGGATGGACGCGATCCCGTCCCACACGTTCGATCCGGTGAGCTGCCCGCCCAGCAGTCCGAGCGCGGCCAGCACCAGGCCCGCGAGGGCCGCCGTGTCCTCCATGACAACCGCCTTGACGGCCGTGTCCGGAGTGTGTCGGAGGTAGCGCAGCATGGGGACGCTGAAATGCCGTGCCCTTCCGGTGGCCTGCTTGATGCCGGTACGCAGGGAGAGGCCCTCGAGGACGAAGGCGACCGCCAGCACGATGTACGAGATCAGTGGGTCGCCGGGCTCCCCTCCGTGCAGCAGAGCCCGAATGCCGTCGTACACGGCGAACACCCCACCGCCCACGAACGTCGCGACGGACGCGAGCAGTGCCCAGATATAGCGTTCGGGACCGTATCCGAGAGGGTGCTCGGCATCCGCGGGCTTCTTGCTGCGCTTGAGAGCGACCAGCAGGAGCAGCTCGGTGACGGTGTCCGCGACGGAATGCCCCGCCTCCGACAGCATGGCACTGGAACCGCTGAGGACACCCGCAACCGCCTTCGCCAGGGCCACCCCGAAGTTGGCGGCCGCTGCCACGATCACAGTGAAGGCGGACCCGCCGGCCCCGGGCCCCCGAGAGGAACCGACCCGAGGATCAAGCAGCGGACGAGTCGGTCCGCCTCCCCCCTTCCCACTATCACTCTTTGAACTCATACGACTACGTTAAGCCACCTCGTCTGCCTTCGGCGCGCGACCAACATGCGCGTGGGACCGACCGACGGTTCGATGACCAAAGCGAGCTCCGCAGGGGCCCTGCAGCGGGTCCCGCGCGGGCGGCGCCCGGGGAAGGAGTAGCAATGATCACTGATTGCGCCATCTACCGCGACGGCCGCAGAGTGCACGGCCGCACGGGACTCCCGGAATCCTTCAACTCCGCACGCACACAGGGAGGGTTCGTCTGGGTGGAACTACACAAGCCCACTCGCCAGGAAATCGATCAGGTCATGGAGACGTTCGGGCTCCATCGACTGGCCGTCGAGGATGCCGTCAAAGCACACCAACGGCCCAAGCTGGAAACCTTCGGTGCGTCGCTCTTTCTCGTACTCAGGCCCGTGATGTACGACAAAGAAACCGGCACTGTATCCAGCGGCGAAATCATGATCTTTCTCGGCGAACACTTCGTCCTGACTGTTCGACACGGAGAGGGATCACAACTGGACGACGCGCGAAAACGCCTCGAGGGCGATCAGGACATGCTCGCGAAGGGACCCGTGGCGGTGCTGTACGCAATCGCCGACACCGTGGTCGATCATTACTTGGATGTGGCAACAGAACTGCTGGTCGACTTGGAAGAATTGGAATCGAAGGTTTTTTCGTCAACAAAAAGGAACCCTACAGAGACCGCATCACACATTTACATTTTCAAACGACAGATTGTGGAGTTTCAGCGGGCCACCAGTCCGTTGACTCAAGCACTTACTGAGCTTTCCGGCGCCGGACCGCTCGGCACGAAGATCCCTCTGGTCCAGGACGCGGGCCGCCCGTTCTTCCGGAATGTAAACAGCCACCTCACGCGCGTGAACGAGTCCGTGGACGCCCTGGACCGACTGGTGTCGGACATCCTGTCCGCCCATCTGGCTCAGATGGGCGTCCGGCAGAACAACGACATGCGGAAGATTTCCGCCTGGGCCGCCATGGCCGCCGTACCCACCATGATCGCGGGCGTCTACGGCATGAATTTCGAGCACATGCCCGAACTTCACTGGATTCAGTCCTATCCGGTCGCCGTTGCCGTCATGCTCGTCCTGGTGGCACTTCTCTACCGCCTGTTCAAGCAAAAGGAATGGATCTGATCACTTGAATTCTGACAGGTGGCGAGCGAGGTGACGACCGGCAGTCGGAGTTCTCCCGTCGCGGGCAAGGTCGGCAGGTCGGCCTTCGGCGACGATGCGGCCACCGGCATCATCGGCTCCGGGCCCCAGGTCCACGACCCAGTCCGCAGCAGCGATGGTACGCAGGTCGTGCTCCACCACGACAACCGTGTTCCCGGCGTCCACCAACCGTTGCAACTGCCCGACCAGGCGATCGATGCCGGCGGGGTGCAGCCCACCAGTAGGTTCGTCGAGGAGGTACAGCGTGTGGCCGTGCGGCGCGCGGTGCAGTTCGCTCACTAATTTGATGCGCTGGGCTTCCCCTCCGGACAGCGTCGTGGCGCTCTGCCCCAGTGTGAGGTAGTCCAGGCCGATATCGGAGAGCAGGGCGAGGATGCGCGCGGCGGGTTGTACGTCCCGAAGGAAGTCGTGGGCTTCCTCCACACTCAACGCCAGCACGTCGGCGATGGTCATGTCGCGATAGCGCACCATGAGGGTGCCGGGGTTGTAGCGGGCGCCCTCGCAGACCGGGCAGGGGGCGGTCTCCGTCGGCATGAAAAGGAGTTCGATGCTGACGACACCGTCGCCCAGGCAGTGCGGACAGCGGCGCTGGGCCTCGGTGAACGAGAACCGGCTCGCGGTGTAGCCGAGTTCCCGTGCGGTCGGCTGGGCAGCGAACAGCTTGCGGACACTGTCGAACAGCCCGGTGTACGTGGCGAGGCTCGAACGCGGGGCGCGTCCGATGGGCTTCTGGTCCACCACCACCAGCCGGCCGACAGGATCGAGCCCGATGCTCGACTCCGCCTTCACACGGTCCTCGCCCATCTCCCAGAGCGGCGCCCCGGCCTCGGTCCCGTCAGCGCTCTCCGGCGCGGAGCCGAAGGGGTCGTCGTCGGTCTCGTCGCCGCGCAGGTGCTCGCGGACCGTCTCCGCGAGGGCACGCCGCACGAGGGTCGACTTCCCGGAACCAGAGACACCGGTGACCGCGGTCAGCGTGCCGAGCGGGAACCTCGCGGCCACGTTCTGGAGGTTGTGGCCGGTGACACCGCGCAGCCGCAACCATCCTTGCGGCGGCCGCGGCTCCTGAGGTCCGGGCACGGCAGGCGCGTCCGGCGTGAGGTACCGGGCGGTCACCGAAGCCGGTGACCGGTGCAGGGCTGCGGTGGGCCCGTTGTAGAGAACCTGGCCGCCGTGGCGGCCGGCACCCGGCCCCATGTCGACGATCCAGTCGGCCGATGCGACTACCTGGGCGTGGTGTTCGACCACGAAGACGCTGTTCCCGGCTCCCCTGAGTCGTCGCAGGGCTTTCAGAAGCAACTCGGTGTCGGCGGCGTGCAGGCCGGCCGAGGGCTCGTCCAGGACGTACAACCCCGAACAGGCCGCTGCGGAGCTGGGTGGCCAGGTGCAGCCGCTGCAGTTCACCGCTGGAGAGGGTCGACGTCGCACGTCCGGTCGCGAGGTAGCCCAGACCGAGGCCCATGAGCGTGCCCACCTGGTCCTGAAGTCCGGAGACCAAGGCGTGGGCGGCCTGTCTGCGCTCGGCGGGCAGGGCGAGAGTGTCGGGGTGGTCGCGCGTGGTCTCCAGGAAGGCCGAGAGCTGAGCGAGGGGCATGGACGTGGCGACCGAGATGTCCTCTCCGGCGATCGTCACCGCCAGAGCCTCGGGGTTGAGCCGCTTGCCGTGGCAGGTGGGGCAGACCTCCTCGGTCATGAAGGACGCGGTCTTCGCCCGCAGGTGCGCCGCCTTGGATGTGGCGAAGGTGTGCAGTACCCGTCTGCGGGGGCTCATGTAGGTGCCCTGGTAGGAGCGTGCGACGCGGTGCGCGTCGCGAACGGGGTGCACCGTGACCGTGGGCTGCTCGTCGGTCGTCAGCAGCCACTCGCGGCGAGCTGCCGGCAGTGTTCGGAAGGGGCGTCGATGTCCACGCCCAGCTCGCCGAGGATGTCGCGGTAGTTCTTGCCCTGCCAGGCGCCCGACCACGCGGCGATAGCACCTTGCCGAATGCTCAGGGACTCGTCACCGACGAGCTTGTCCTCGTCGACGCTGTGCAGGCGCCCCAGTCCGGAACACGTCTGGCATGCGTCCGCCGCCGTGTTCGGCGAGAAGCTGTCCGAGTCCAGCGGTGCCGCGTCCCTCGGGAATGTCCCGGCCAGGTCCTCGGGCGACCGGCCCGCCGGGTAGGTGCCGGCGCGGGAGTACAGCATGCGCAGGACCTTCGAGACGCGGCTCACCGTTCCCACCGTCGAACGCGTGCTGCCGCCGCTGTGCTGCTGACGCAGCGCGACGGCCGGCGGCAGTCCCGTGATCGTGCCGACTCTCGGCACCGAGCCCTGGTCGATCAGTCTGCGGGCGTACGGCGCGACGGATTCGAGGTAGCGCTGCTGGGCCTCGGCGTAGATGGTGGCGAAGGCGAGTGACGACTTGCCAGAGCCGGACACTCCGGTGAACGCCACCACGAGATTGCGGGGTACGTCCACATCGACGTGTCGCAGATTGTGCTCGTCGGCGCCCCGTACCTTGATCTGTCCGGTGCCATGTCTGCAACGTAACCTCGCAACCCGGCACCCGCTCGCATCTGTGGCGATCGGGTGACACTCACAACCCCGCCGCGCGGGCCCTTGATCCAGCAGCAGCGCATACTGCTCCGTCGCGGTCCCCACAGCTTCTGGCGAGGCGGCCGCAGTTTGGTGCTGGCTGTGTCCCACTGGAGTAACGCGGGCGGCGCGGCGGAGAACCAAGATGCGCTGCCGTTCTGTGGTTTCGTACTGTCGCTCGATACACCGTCCGGCGCATTGCCGCAAGCACTCCGGCTCGTGACTCAGATACACGTTCCCACGAGTGCAGCCAGGATGGTCAGCACCGCCACGGACAGTATTACCGTGCGCCACCCAGCCAGTTGGCCGACGGTTCCGATCCCACCGCTCCGGTCCCCGTTCTGAGCAGCAGTTGCGGCAAAGATTGAGATAGTGTCGGTCGTCTCGTCATTCGCAACACTCACAGCCGCTCCAACGGTGGAACTCGTCACTTCGATACTGCCGCATGCCGACTCGTGACCCTGTCGGCGCCAATGCGTTGCTGCTGACGCCGCATACGAAGCCCGGGCACCCCGTGTCGGTTGCCTGACTGAGCTCTGTCATACCCCTAGACGCTGTGGGCTTCCGTGATCAGGACCGCGACGTCGTCGTGGTCGTCGGGGTGGCGCAGGGAGCGCAGGAGGTTCCGGCAGGTGTCCTCGAGCGACTGGGGTTGCCCGTCCAGGGCGTCGACCAGGGCGTCCAGCCGCTCGTCGATGGCGTGATCACGTGTCTCCACCAAGCCGTCGGTGTACAGGACGAGCCTGTCCGCGGGGTTCAGGCCGATGGTCACGGTCTCGAACGGCACTCCGCCGACGCCCAGGGGCGCTCCGGCCCGCAGGGACAGGAGTTCGGGACGCCGTCCCGGGCGTACGAGGACGGGGGGAAGGTGTCCGGCGTTGGCGATACGGCACGTGTGCCGGTGCGGGTCGTACACGGCGTAGAGGCACGTGGCGATGTAGTGCTCGAGCCCGCAGGTGAGTCTGTCGAGGTGCCGGAGCACCTCGTCCGGTTCGAGGTCGAGGTCCGCGTAGGCGCAGGTGGCCGTGCGCAGGCGTCCCATCGTCGCGGCCGCGTCGATGCCGTTGCCCATCACGTCGCCGACCACCAGCGCGGCCCTGTCGCCGGACAGGGGGACGACGTCGTACCAGTCACCGCCGACCTCGCTGGATGCCTGCGCCGGCTGGTAGAGCGAGGCGACTTCGAGCCCGGGGAGCCGGGACGGGTGGCTGGGCAGCAGGCTGCGCTGGAGGCTTTCGGCGGAGTTGCGCACGCTCTGGTACCAGCGGGCGTTGTCGATGGCGATGGCGGCTCTCGCCGCCAGTTCCCGGGCGAGGACGAGGTCGTCCTCGTCGAAGGGAAGCGGGTTCTGGGCGCGTATCAGGTCGAGGGCCCCGAGAATCTCGTTGTGAGCGATCAGGGGCACCGCGAGGTAGGAGTGGACACCGGCGCGTGCGAGCGCGGTCGCGGCCTCCTGGTCCCGTGCGATGCGCGGCAGGTCGTTGGGACCGGTGCGGGGCACCAGGACGGGTCGGCCGGTGTGCACGCACTGCGTGATCAACCGGTCTGCGCCGTACGAGGCGACGTCTCCTACCGGGTCCGCCGCGGCGGCGACCTCGCTCGGGTGGGCGGTCGCGACGGCGAGCGCGCGGAAGAGCTCGGGACCGTCGCGGTGACCGTTGCTCCGGCGGAAGGAGAGAACACTGTCGAGGACGTCGACCGCGGCGACGTCCGCCAGTTCCGGCACGGCGGTGTGGGCCAGTTCCCGCGCGGTCTGCTCCACCCCGAGCGTGGTGCCGACCCGGGCCGAAGCGTCGGCGATCAACGTCAGCCTGCGGCGGGCCCGGTCCGCCTCGGCCGCCACACGGTGACGCTCAGTGACGTCGATGACCGAGTTCGCCACGCCGATCACCCGTCCTCCGGGTCCTTCGAGTCGGTAGTACGACACCGACCAGGCGTGATCATGATCCGGGTCCCCGTCGGTGCGGCCGACGATGTACTGGTCGACCATGGGCATGCCCGTGAGCAGCACCTCCCGCATCATCGCCTCGACGACGCCGATCTCCGAGGAGCGGTGAACCTCGTGCGGCTGCCGACCGAGGTGGTCGGCCGCTGGCACGCCGTTGATGCGTTCCAGGGCGGGGTTGACCAGGAGGTATCGCAGATCCGTGTCCAGCAGTGCGATACCGACCGGTGTCTGCGACACGAGCTGCTCGGACAACGCGAGCCTGGTCTCCGCGCGCTCCAGCACCGCCTGGTCCGCGGCGATGCCCAGGGCGTACACCTCGCCCCGGTCGTTCTCCAACCGCACGTTGCGGAACTCCACCAGCCGCGTACTGCCGTCCTTCCGCTTGACGGGGAAGGCACCCGCCCAGTTCTCCCCCGTACTCAATACCTTGGCGAACAGCTTCATCGCGAGGCCGCGGTGCTCCTCGTGCAACAGAAGCCGGGCGGCGTAGCGTCCCAGCGCCTCCTCGGATGAATATCCGAACACGTCACTGGCCTGCGGGCTCCAGAACACGATCCGCCCCCGGCCGTCCACCACGACGGCCGACACACCAAGCAGATCGAGCAGTCCCCCCGCCGACGACGACCAGGACCGGGAGGTCTCCGGTCCAGGTTCCCAGCTCGCCTCGGAGTCGAGCGCACTCATCGTCATGCCCCCTTCCTGCTGCCACGGCCGCACCCGCCGCATCAACGGCTCGCCCCTCCATCCTGCTCCTTACCTAGGGCCAACAACAGCGGAAGCGAACCCACAGCCACAATGCGCCGGAGCCGCTTTTTCGAACCGTGGTCCTGCGACTGCGGCCCGGGGGGCGTCACAGGGGCAGGAGGCACTGGCTGGTAGGCACTATCAACCTGCCGCCGCGACGCCTCGGCGAACCGAGCACCCACCGAACGATCCCCAGCATGGTGTGTCGTCGCAGTCCTGCGAGGACAGCGCCACCACGGCGAACACGTGGGCACAGTGCCTCCTGGTGCTGATCACCACACGCAGGTCAGGGACCAACTTCCCCGCCCCCGCCAGATCGCGGGCGGGGGTCCCCCGCGGACAGAACGAGGGGCTGTGGTGGACGTAGCGCCGCCCGTGGCGTCCCCTGAACTCGGCCCAACAGCTTCATAGACCCTACGAACTCGTTCCACTTCCCGCATCGACCAGGCCACCTGCAATCAAGTTGTGCCTTGTCGACAGGTGGTATGCTGCCGAGTTGATCCCTTCTGATGCATGATCTGCCCTCCAGAAGGGATGGTCTGGAGTGGTGCATCAGCGCAAGGTGGCCCTGGCCGGGTCGGCTCATCTGGAGCTCGCCTCCGGGGTGGTCCAGCTGCGTCCCGAGGACGCGATGTTCGAGGCGATGCTGCGCGGCTGGCGTGCTCAGCAGAAGTCGCGGGGGCTGAAGGACGGCACGATCGACTCGTGGGAACGGCTGATCCGCCGGTTTCTGGACTTCACGAACGAGTACCCGTGGCGATGCACGCCCGCTCACCTGGACGAGTGGTCGGCGTCGTTGACGAGCGAGAGACACTTGGCACCGTCCACGGTCCGCAGCTACCAGGGCATCGTCCGGCTGTTCACCGAGCTCCTCATCGACGCCCGATACGGCTGGGTCCCGGCCTGCGAGGAAGCCTTCGACACCTTCCCGGTGGCGATCTGCCATGAGCGGAATACCCTCCCCTCACCTGCAGGATTACGAGGGAGACCCCGAGGCCAGGCCCTTCACGCGAGAAGAGCTGCAGTGTTTCCTCGATTACGTCGACGACCAGGTCGAACGAGCGGTACGGGCGAAACGCAAGGGAGTGCTCGCGGCCTACCGCGACGCCACCCTGTTCAAGGTGATCTACGGGTGGGGACTTCGGCGGACCGAGACGTCCAAGCTCGATGTGGTCGACTTCGGACGTAACCCGCAGGCCCGCCAGTTCGGCCGGTACGGCACGCTCAACGTCCGCTACGGCAAGGCGAAGAAGGGCCAGCCGCCGCGCCGGCGGAACGTGCTGTCGGTGATGGACTGGGCCGTCGAGGCGGTCGCCGACTACGTCGAGAACGTCCGCCCTCGCTTCGGGTTCCCCGATCACCCTACTCTGTGGATCACCGAGCGCGGGGGCCGCCGGCAGCCCGGCTCGATCAACGACCGGTTCGAGGGATACCGGGACGCTGTCGGGCTGACGAAAGAGCTGACCCCGCGCAGTCTTCGGCATTTTGTCTCCGCTTAGTTTCCGTGTGGCGATTGGCTCCAACTGGGCGGATGGCCTGGGGGTTTGGGCTTTGCGCTGAGCCGTGTGGTGTTTCTACTGTCAGCGCCCATGATCCTGAGCTTCTTCTCGTCCCGGGGCTGGGAGTCCTGGGACGTCGAGCATCGGCCGCTGATCCCCGAGGGGATGCCCGTGCTCGTCGACGACGACCTGTGCTTCGAGGACGGTCCGGCCGCGCCGCGTCCGACGGTGGTGGTGAACCGGTGGTTGCGTGAGCTCCCGGCCAGTGGGGCGCCGGCTCCGAGCTCGTGGGAGAACTACGCGCGGGTGGTCAAGGAGTGGATGGAGTTCCTGGCCGAGCATGGGGTGGGTCTGTTCGACTCGCGGGTACGGTTGAAGGCTGGCCTGAGCCGGTACGCCGAGCATCGAGCGGCGGGTCCATTGAGGGCCCCGTTCGCGGCGACGACGTGGGGCCAGCACATGAGCGTCCTGTCGCTGTTCTACCGGTGGGCGATGCACGAGGAGTACGCGAAGGCCGAGCCGTTCACCTACCGCGCCGCGCGAGCCCTGTTCGCCGGGACCGGCCGGGAAGTGAAGGTGAACCTGGCGGTCCGCCGCACCCCGAAGCCGCACGTGACGATCAAGTACCTGGAGCCGGACTTCACCGAGCTGTTCCGCAACGGACTGCGCGGACTGGCACCGGACGGCTCGCAGGACACCGGCTTCCACGGGCGGGAGCTGACCCGCAACGCGGCTGTCGGGGATCACGCGCTGGCCACCGGAATGCGGCTGCAGGAATTCACCTACCTGCTTCCCTGGGAGATCCCTGCCCTGCCGCCGGAGCCGACCGCAGTTCCCATCCCGTTCCCGGTGCCAGCGGGGATCACCAAGGGCAAGAAGTTCCGCACCACGTGGACCTCTTACGAGGCCCTGGCCGGGCTGCACGACTATCTCGAGCTGGACCGGGCCGCCACGACGGACGGCTCACTCTGGCGGCCGCCACGGCGGTGGGGCGAACCGCTGATGGTGAGCGAGCCGGACGCCCGGGGAGGACTGATCAACGGAGTCCGGCGGCCCTGGGAGTCGCTGACGCCAGCCGAGCGGCGTCGCTTGGTCGCCCCGGAAGGCGGTTCGTGCCTGCTCGCGGTGAAGAACGGTGGAGGACCGTTCACCGCCTGGGCCACGGTCTTCGAGCGGACCTCGGACCGGATCCGGGCCCGCTTCGAGCCCCGGTTCCCGCACGTCTGGCCCCACCGATGCCGTCACACCTTCTCGATGAGGACCTTGAAATACCTGGTCACCGGGCACTACCGGCAGGCCGCGAAGCTCGTGCGGGACACCGATGCCGACGCCGCCCTGGTCTTCTACCTCAGCAAGGCCGACCCGCTGCTGGTTCTTCGTGATCTTCTAGGACATTCCACTGTCCTCACCACGGAAAAATACCTCCGGCGCTTGGACACAACGCGCATCTTCCGGGAGGCATACGAGGGTGCCGGTGCCGCAGCCGGACTGACCGACGACGCGAGCGCCGATCGGGAAGCCGCCGCCGAGTTCGACGACGACATCGAGGACGGGGCTGCTTGATGCCGACCATGCTGATCGACCAGCCCCTGGGAATCACCCGCGTGTTCAGCGACGGAAGCCGTGCGGCGTTTTCGCTGGACGGCCTGCCGAACCCGTTGCTGGCCCGGCAGTTGGCCACCGGCCTGGTGGACCTGATCCACCCGCACGGCACTGCGGATTCCGCGGGCACGGTCAACCACTACGCCCAGGCGATCCGGGGCATGGTGCGGACACTGGCCGCGCAGGGCTTCACCGGCGGCCTCGACCAGCTCAGACGGGGCAGGCTGGCCGAGTATTTGATGGGATGCTCGGGCGGCCGGGAGGCATGCACCCGCGCGATGATCGAGGCGTTCGGTCAGGCCGGCGGCTCGCTGACGGACGGTGTGCTGGAGCTCGCGGCTGGACGGAACTTCAACGTTCAGCCGAACCACCACACCCTGCCTCCCTACTCCGAGACCGAGTGGCAGCGGCTGGGAGACCTCTGCCGACGACTCGTCGAGGAGTCGTACGCGGCCCACCGGCAGGCCCTGACCTCTGTCGCTCACGGCCAGCACCCCGCCGAGGGCGGATGGACTCCCCGAAATCTTCGCTGGCTGCTGGCCACCATCGAGCCGGTGAACATCTCCACGTTCGGCCGCAACGTCGGCATCTCGGCCGCTCTCGTTCACCGACGCGGCGGCTTCCACGACGCGACGCAGGCCCTGTTCCCGCACCTGGAAGTGCTCATCGCCTACCGGCTGCTGTTCGGCATCTACTCCGGCATCGTCCCCGACGGCATCGAGGACCTGGTCACGCAGGACGTCGACTGGGCCGGGGACTCCACGATCCTGCTCTCCTACGTCAAGGGCCGCACCGCCGCCGAGAGCCTGAATCTGCCGCGCAGGGCCGTGCGCCTGCTGGAGCAGTGGCTGGCCCACTCCACGCTGCTGCGGAGCTTCGTTCCGCCGGACGAGGGCCGCAAACTGTGGTTGGGGCTGAGCCGGGCCGGCGGTGACCGCCGGGTGAGGCAGTTCGACCGCGTCGCCATCCAGCGGTGGGTCCAGCGGCACCAGCTGGTCGGAGACGACGGGCAGCCCTTGAAGATCCATCGGTCCCGGATCCGCACCACGCACGAGGCGATGCGGGATAAGAGCACGTGGACCGGCAGCGGCCGGGCCACCATCGACCCGAACCACACCCCCGCCGTCGAAGGCGACCACTATCTGACGGCCACGACCCCCGCCCAGCAACGGGCGGTCGAGGCCGTGATCGAAGACGCCCAGCATGACCTGCTGCGCAGGTCGCATCCGCCGACGGTGATCAGCGAGGAAGAGGCCGCCGCCCTGGCCGAGGGATATCCGCAGCTCGTGGCGGACCTTGCCCTCGACGACGAGGTGATCGCCGAACTCGTGGGCGGACAGCGGGATGTGTTCACCGCCGCATGCGGCGATCAGCTGTCCGGACTTCACGGCCCGAAGGGCAAGCCCTGTCCGGCCCGCCCCTGGGTCTGCCTGTTGTGTCCCCTGGCGGTGTTCGCACCACGGCACGCGGTCAACCTGCTGCGGCTGAAGGCGTTCTTCTCCCGGCAGTGGCAGCAGATGCCCGCCGCCCACTTCATGGCGGTCTTCGGCCCCTACGCCGCCCGCATCCAGCAGGTCCTGGACCGCTTCGATCCGGCCGTGGTCACCGCGGCCGCCGCCCACGTCACCGACCGGGACGACGAACTTCCCCTGCCACCCGAGGAGATGACCGCATGAACACCGCTCTCGCACCCGCATTCGATGGACGCTCTGCCGTCTTTGCCGGCGCCGATGTCTGCGACGAAGCCGGCCTGACCCTTCCGGTCAACGCCGATCGCCCTGTGTTCGAGGACGACATCTGGGACTTCACCCACGTCATCGGACTGCCGACCCAGCTGAGCCCCTCGCTGAGGCGCTTCGACTTCACCCTGATCAAGGACTCGCGTTGGCGACTGGTGGCCAAGGAACTGGTCCTGGCGATGCTCGCACCCCGCCACCAGACGATCGCCCCATTGCCCCGCGCCTTCCGCAACCCACTCCACGTCACCAGCTGCCGCGGTCGCCTCGACGAACTTGTCCGCTTCTTCAGCTGGCTGAGTGACCAGGCGACCAGCAGCCTGCAGCAGATCACCACCCGGGATTGCGAGGCATATCTGGCTCACCGCCGCTATGTGCTCGACGAGGACGGAGCCGTGGTCGGCGAGAATAGCCACGCGACCAGGAGATCGGCCGCTCAGGTCGTCGTCGACCTGGTGAACTACCGCGATCTGTTCACCGCCGACCGGGTTTCCGCCGAGCTGCGGCCCTGGGGCGGTGCTACCGCCTCCGCCGTCGCGGAGATGCCTTGCGGCCGAGAGGAGAACAAGACCCAACCCGTCGCGGACGAGATCATGCAGCCGATGCTCGCGGCCGCCCTCTACTTGGTGTCCACACTGGGCCCGCACGCCGTCGACCTGGCACACAAGATCCGCGAATCCGACCTTCACTCGGTACGGCGGGCCCAAGGACTCAAGCGCGTCGGCCCCAAGAACCGCGTCCCGGTCCGGGAACTCAGCGAAATCCTCGCCGAGTACACGCGAACGTGCACAGCCCTGCCCATGCTGGAGGACCATTACATCTCGAAGCGCCTCGAACAGGGCTGGGTCGAGGACGATCCTCTTCTCCCGGTGGCCATGGGCACCCTCGCCCGCCGGGCCGGGCTGAGCCAGTTCTGCCATCCATGGCTGCCAACCATGCGGCCGGCGCTGGAAGACGCCCTGGCCCAGGTCGGTGTCGAGAGACCGTTCGGCCGCGAAGCCGACCTGGTTCCCGCGGCCGATGGAAAAGCGTCACTGCCCTGGACCCTGCCGCTGTCCCGACTCCAGGCCGTCGCCCTGGTCGGCATCGTCCGCACCGCCGCGATCATCACCGCTGCCGCCATCTCAGGCATGCGCGCGAGTGAGCTGATGGAATTGCGCATCGGCTGCCGGCAACCGCCCGAAGAGTCCGTCCCGGGCCTGTCCCGCTACCGGATCGCCAGCAAGATCGTCAAAGGGCAGCCGCTGGGCGGCACCGGCGACGAGTGGGTCGTCATCGAGCCAGTCTATCGCGCGATCGAGCTCCTCGAGCAACTGCACGACGCCCCGGCAGAAGGAGCCCTGCTGATCGGCAGGTTCTCCTTCAACGTCCGCTTCAAGTGGTTCAAGAACTGGACCAACTCCGAAGTCGGCCGACGACTTGGCCTGGCGATGATCCCCAAGGGACCAGTCAACTTGCGGATGCTGCGGCGTACTTTGTCCCTGGAAATGGCCTACCGGCCCGGCGGCGTCCTGGCTGCCAAGATCCACATGAAACATATCGCCGTGGCCACAACGGAGGGCTATGCCTCGCGCCCTGGCGGGGCCCAGGCCGAGCTGTTGGCTGAGGTCAACAAGCACGAGAGCGAGCGCAATCTCCAGCTGGCACTGGAGGAGTTCCGAAACTACCAGGACGGCGTTCTGCCCGCCGGTCCCGGCGCCCGCAGCCTCACCGAGTTCTTCGCCGGCATCGACGCCCAGCTCGATGCCGCCTCGGCCACGGCCCCGAAAACCCAGCGCAACGACCGAGACGTCCTCAACCTCCTGACCAAACGCGCCAACGTTCTGCACCTCGGACCGGCGAACTACTGCTGGTTCACCGACCCGTCCCGGGCACTCTGCCTCAAGCTGGCCGACACCCCGACGGCCGACCGTCCGCTGGTCGGGATGTGTGACTCCGCCCGCTGTCCGCAGGCCACCCATCACCCCTGCCACCGGCCCGTCTGGGCCGAGCACGCCGAACGCACCGAGACCTTCCTCGGCCAGCTCGGCACCACACGCAAGACCGAACGCACCCGGCTCCAGGCCGACTACGACAGGGCCCTCCGCGTCGTCGCCGAGATCGACGCCGCCAGCACCACCATGGACGAGGAGTCCGCATGAGAATCTCCGCAGCCCAGCGGGCCGAGAACGAGAACCGCATCCGGGCCGCCATGGACCGGCTCCTCCGAGGCGAGATCCCGCCCGGCGGAAAGTGCGACATCAAGACCCTCGCCGCCGAAGCCGCGGTCGACCGCACCGCGTTCTACGGCACCCGCCCCTACGCTCACCTCCGCGTCGAGTTCGAACGACGGGTCCAAGCGCTGCAGCAGGCCGGCGAGATCCCCGACCCCCGCGAAGCCCAGATCACACGCCTCAAGGCGGAGAATGCCAAGCTCAGGGAGCGACTGGCCAAGTCGGAACAGACGATCGACGAGCTCGCGGACTTCCGCACCCAGGCCCTGGCCCGGCTCGCCGCACAGCACGAGGAGATCGTTCGGCTCCGTGATGCCGCCGCCGGGGCCAGCCGGGTCAGCCGCGTTCCCGCACCACGAACCACCGTGATCGGGACGTGCAGTTGAAGCACGATCTCCGCGGGTCAGGCAGGCTCGGGGAGGTGACCGAGATGCTCGATAACGCGCTCGCGCAGAAGGAGATACTCCTCCCAGCGCCGAGGAAGAGGCCCAGGTGGACGTTTGACGACCCGGGCTGCGGTGACGGTCTGGCCATCCCGGAACTGCTCGTGCGTCAGGTCGAGGTCCACACCGCTGGGCAACCGATTCCACCAGTGAAATCCGTGCTGTTCCCCGCCGCAGTGGACCTCCCCGACCATGAGGTCGCCACCGAAGATGTCGTTCACTATCAAAGCGGTGATGTCACAGTGACCCCATGCCGGGTTGTCGGGCTGCCAGCCGGCGCGGGCGAGGTCGTCCGGGGAACAGGTGTCAGCGGCCCAACTGGCCCGCAGAGCCTTGTCGATGACCAGGAGGTTCCAAGGGATCATGCCGACAGCATCGCAGTCGCCACTGACATCGGCGGATCGCCGGGGAGACGCCTCTTCAGCTGCCGGCCCGGACTCGGACTGCAGGTATCGGCACAGAGCTTTCCGCCCTCCCGGAACGAAGAGCCGTCGATCGACGACCTCGCGCAATTCGGCCTCTGTCAGCCAGCCCTGCCAGGCGATCTCGCCTGGGTCCGGGATCAGGGGTTCAGTCACGACAGCCTCATGCACCCCAAACCACACGGGGCTGATCCCCTCCCGGCAAAGGAACTTGAACATGAAGCGCACGGGCACACGAACGCCCAGCTCTTCGGACAGTTCCCGGGCCGCGGCTTCCTCATACGACTCACCCACGTTCACGGCGCCACCGACCATCACGTCGTAGTAGCCAGGGAACCGGGAATGCGTCTCGGACCGTCGCAGAACCAAGATCCGCCCTTCCCGATCACGGCAGATCGTCGTCGCAATGCGATGCGGCCAGTCCTGACGCTCCGCCTCGCCTCGTTCGACGACTCCCAACACGCGGTCCTGCTCATCTACATGCTCCACCAATTCGCTCACGGAGGCACGATCCCAGTCCCCACTGACAGCGAGGCCCCAGGAACACGAAAGAGAGTGACCTGCATCACGGGAGGTCCTGCGGAATACAACACAGCCGACCATCTGCGTCGCGCAAGCCGCCTCTGCGATCGGACCTGGCCAATCGCCACACGGAGTCATCCGCACACGGCCTCTGCTAACACAAGGCACAGGTATGTCACGCACCTGACCGAGGACGGGGTGGACCGGCGCTTCATCCAGCAGCAGGTCGGCGACGAGTGCGACAGCTCCCTGGGCATCTACACGCACGTCAGCGACGACTTCATGAACACTTCCCTGCACAAGGCACTGGCCCCGGCGTTCGCCGGGGCCTGACAGGAGGGATCCGGCGTTGGCCGCCAAGCTCGACTACCACTGGCACCTGCGCAAGGTCATGGCAGACCGCGGGATGTTCTCCACCACCGACCTCCTCCCTCCGCTCGCCGAACGCGGCATCACGCTGTCCACGAGCCAGGTCTACCGGCTCGTCGTCGAGCGACCGGAGCGGCTGAGCCTGAAGATCCTCATGGCCCTGCTCGACATCCTCGACTGCACCATGGGCGACCTCATCGAGCCCATCGCGGCGGCCGGGGTCGTGAAGAAGCCGAAGAACGCAGCCGCTGGCGGCTCGGCGCCCGAGTCGGAGGGGCTCGGCGGACTGCGTCCCAAGCGTGCTCGCATCAGAGGGGATGATCGGTCTTGACCACGGCTGACCTGGATCGCGCCGTCGTGGACCCGATCGGTCTGATCACAGACCTCGTCACCGATGCCGAGAAGGAACTCGGCGCCGAGAGGATCCGGGCCGTGGGCACCGCGGTCGCGGGCGGCCGCGCGAAGTCACGGAGCCCGGCCAAGGCCCTGGCGATGCGACCCGCGCTCCTGACCGACGGCCGGTCCCCGGCACCCCGGGCGATCGGTGATCTGCCCATCGAGCTCCCCAAGGCCGGCGCCTCAGCGATCGCGGCACCGGTCTGCGCCGAGTGCGGCAAGCAGCTGCGAAGCGTCCAGCGCAAGGGCCAGGACTGGTAATGCGGAGTCTGCGGGCAGGAGAGAGCCGAGTGCACCGCCTGCGGCAACGTTCGACGCGTCGGCTTCCGGGACCGCAAGGGCCTGCCCCGCTGCAAGATGTGTCCCAACAACGACGACCGTGATCCTGCCGCGGTCGTCCACGAACTGATCACCGCGATCGCCCCTGGCGCCGACCGTGACGCGGTCGCCGAGGCCCTCCGCCGGTCGGCACCCCACCGTCCGCACTATCGCCAGAGAGTGGTCTGGGCCCTGGAGGACAACCCTCGCCTGCTGACCGGGGAGGGACACCTGGCGCCACACCGAGCCATCCTGCGGTTCATCGACCTGCTGCACGAGGCCGAGCTCGCCGGGATCATCCGGCCCGCCTGCCCTCGCTGCCACCGAGTGGTCCGCATCGAAGAATGCGTACGCTGCGGCGCCCGGCGCGAACCGGCCACCCGCGACGCCGCCGGGCGACCACCGTGTCCGAGCCGCCTGGTCAAGGACCGGGCCAACCCGGAGACGTGCATCGTCTGCGGCGAGTCACGCATGGTCAGCAACCGCACCGCGGACGGGCCGATCTGCCCGAACTGCCATCCCCTGCCCATCTTGCTCTGTTCGATCTGCGGTCGCACCGCACCCTGCATGCTCTCGAAGCTCACCGGCCTGCCTCGCTGCGGCGGCTGTGACAGGCGCCAAGCTCACTGCACCGTTTGCGGACGAAGGCGCGGCATCCACTCCGGCACGCCGACGCCCCGTCTGCGGCCCCTGCACCACGCCAGAGGCCGAGCTCTGGCGCCCCTGTCCCACTTGCGGACAAGCCGAACGGCTGCACGCACGGGACCGTGCCCGCGCTGCACCCTCAAGCAGCGGCTCCACGAACTCCTCGCCGATGACACCGGCTCGATAAACCCGAAACTGCAGTCCCTTCACGACACCCTGGCCGACACCGAGCGGGCCGACACCGCGATGCGCTGGCTCCAAGGGCATCGTCTCCACCGTCCTGTCCGATCTCGGCTCCGGCCGGCGGCCTCTCGCCCATGAGGCCCTGGACGAGCTCCCCGAAGGCAAGGTCGTCGAGCACATCCGCAGCGTCCTCGTCGCCACCGAAGTCCTGCCCCAGCGGGACGAGCAGATGGTCCGTCTCGAACGGCACGTGCAGGACCTCGTCACCTCCCACGCGACGGCCGAGGGCCGGAAAGTCCTGCACCGGTACGCAGCATGGCATCTCCTGCGCCGGCTCCGCCAGCGCAGCCGCGGCAAGGAGATCACGCACTACCAGCTCACGGTCGCCCGCCAGCATCTGCGGGCGGCCGTCCATCTCCTGGACTGGCTCGAGGAACAGAATTTGACCCTGACCACCTGCCGCCAGGCCGACCTTGAACGCTGGATGACCAGCGACGACGTCCGCCATCGCCGGGAGGCAGGCCACTTCGTGCGCTGGGCCCTGGCCCCGGAGATCGCCCGCGATCTCAGCTTCCCCGCCGAGCGATGGAACGGCCCCTCCCAGGCGATGGACGACGAAGCCCGCTGGGACACCGCCCGCCGCCTGCTGCACAACGGCACTCTCAAGCCCGAAGACCGCCTGGCAGGACTGCTGTTGCTCCTCTATGCCCAGTGGCCCGCGGCGATGTCCCGGCTCACCGTCGACCACATCGAGGAGACGGACGGAGCCGTGCGCATCCGCCTCGGCGCCGTTCCGGTCGAGCTTCCCGCACCCGTCGCTGATCTGGCCCGACAGCAGGTCGCGGTTCGCCGCAGCCATGCCGTCCTCGCCCGAACAGAGTCACCCTGGCTCGCTTCCCCGGCGGCCAGCCCGGCCGTCCGATCAGTGCCTGGGCCATGGGCGAACGACTCCGCAAACTTGGCATCCGGCTCGGGGAAGCCCGCTCGACCGCGCTCTTCCAGCTCGCCACCGAGCTGCCCGCCGCCGTCCTCGCCCGCACCCTCGGCATCGACATCACCGTCGCCGTCAAATGGCAGCGAGCCGCCGCCGGGGACTAGGCGCCCATGCGGCCGAGGTCAGCCGCCGCCACCATGACGTCTGAGTCCAAAGGCAAGGCAGCAACACAGATGCTGCTACGTGATGTTGAGTACGGCGACGCGCCTACGTCCGGATGCGATGCGACCCGGTCATGATGGCCGAGCTGGGTGGGCCGCTGCCTCGCGAGGGCATGGCGGCGAAGGTCCAACGTGATGTTCAACGGGTGGCAGCGGACACCGACTGGACAAAGATGATCGTGCCCGATGAGGCCGAGCTGGACGTGGTCGCGGGAACCGTGACCTTGTGGGCCCATGACGCAGACGGCGAGCGCGTCTCCGAAATCGGCTGGATGGTGCTGCCGGAGTACCAGGGACGGGGACTCGGGAAGCAGGGCGTCCGCACGCTGCTTGAGCTGGCCCGCGACGACGGCCGGTGGGGGCTGATACACGCATGCCCCGCAACAACCAACGCTGCGTCCAACGGCATCTGTCGCACCCTCGGCTTCCGATTCCTGGGCAAGCAAGACGTGTCCTTCGCCGGTCGAGTCCTGCACACCAACCACTGGGCTATCGACCCTCGCACCGACCTGACCTGAAACAGGTCCGCAGCATGCCGGGGGCCCACACGGAGTCCCGGCAGCGGGGCATTCGGAGAGTGCCCATACCCGACTCCACCATTACACCCGGACGTACCCAAATCACGGCCGCCGGAGCAGCGCTCTCCGCCCACCTCAGCGTGCTCCGCGCACCGCGCTCCCTGCCGAGCCCGATCGTCATGACCCGCTGACCCCGGTCAAGGACGCCGGTCCCCAACTGGTCCCCAAGAATGATCAAGGGCCGGTTTCGGATATCTCCGAAACCGGCCCTGACATGTGACTGTCTCCAGTCGGGACGACAGGATTTGAACCTGCGACCCCTTGACCCCCAGTCAAGTGCGCTACCAAGCTGCGCCACGTCCCGGTGCGCGATCCGGATTCGTCGTGATCGCGCTGGTCAAGCCTACCCCATGCGCGCGGCGGGGCGGAGTCGCCGGCCGGCCCCTCCCCTCCGGGGCGGCCGACGACGTCCGGGGGGGGGCGCGCTACACGGTCCCGGGCGGCGTGATCCCGGACGCCGCCGCCCGCTCGGTCAGGGCGCGCCACACCTTCGGTGCCACCGGTACCCCGTCGGCGGCGCGTTCCAGGGCGAGGGCGGCGCTGCGTTCGCCGGGGTAGTACACGCCGTCGGCGCCGTCCGCGGCCGGCAGGCCCTTCAGGGTGCCGAGGGTCTCGTCCACGGCGGCCGTGAAGTCCGCGGCGTTTCCGCCGAAGGCGGCCGGGGCGAGGGCGATCAGCAGGGCGTTCTGGCGGTGCTCGCGGCCGGCCGGGTCGTCCGAGTGGAAGGACGAGAGGATCGGCGCGCCGACGAGGACGCTGGTCAGCAGCTCGAAGGCGAGGGACATGCCGGAGCCCTTGGCGCCGCCGAGCGGGAGCGGCAGGACGGCGAGCGAGGGGTCGGTGGTGGGGGTGCCGTCAGCGGTGGCGGCAGCGTTCTCCGGCAGCGGGGTGCCGTTCGCCTTCGCCTGGCGGATCCTGCCGAGGGCGATGGTGGCGGTGGCCATGTCCAGCAGCAACGGGGCCCGGTCGGCCGCGGGTACGGCGATGGCGAGCGGGCTGGTGGCGACGGCGGCGCCCTTGACGCCGGTGTAGCCCATGTTGGGCATTCCGGCGACGAAGCCGAGGCCGACCAGGCCCTGTTCGGCGATGCGGGAGACGTAGTAGCCGATGGCGCCGGTGTGCACGGTGCGGCGCACGCCGACGGAGGCGACGCCGAAGGTACGGGCCCGTTCGACCGCCTCGTCGGCGGCGGCCACGAGGGCGACCGGGCCGGGGGCGCGGTCGGCGTCGATCACCGCGGCGGCCGGGGTGGTCGACTCGACCCGGAGGCCGGGGTCGCTGTTGGCGACGCCCTTGGCGAGCAGGTCCAGGTAGGCGGGGACCCGGGCGAGGCCGTGGGAGTCGACGCCCCGGCGGGCCGCCCAGACGAAGACGTCGGCGGTGGTGCGGGCGTGCCGGGCGCTCAGGCCGCCCTTCTCCAGCAGGGCGGCGGCGAAGGCGCCGAGGTCGTCGGCGGGGACGCGGACCTTCCCCGGCCCGGGGGCGGGGGTGGGTGTGTCGGTCATGGGGCGGGCTCTCCTGGGTCAGCGGGTGACGAGGACGTCGACGACGGCGGTGGTGCCGTCCGACACGGCCTTCAACGCGCGCTCCAGGGCGGGCGCGAGGGCGTCGGCGGTGTCGACGGTCTCGGTGTGCATGCCGAACGGTTCGGCGAAGGCCGCGAGGCGGGGCAGCCGGTGCAGGTCGGTGCCGAGCCACTCCCCGGTCTCGGCCGCCGCCCCCTCGGGGTAGAAGCGGCGGTGGTTGAGGTTCATCGACTTGTAGACACGGTTGTTGAAGACGACGATCAGCACCGGCAGGTCGTACGCCTTCGCCGCGTCGTACGACGGGATCACCGGGTTGTAGGTGAAGGCGCCGTCTCCGACGGTCAGGACGACCGGGCGCTGCCGTCCTGCGGCGAGTTTGACGCCGAGGGCGACGGCGATGCCCTGGCCGAGGCCGCCCTGGACGTAGAAGTAGGCGTCGGGGTCGGCGGTTCGCAGGTGGCGCTTGACGACGCGGCTGTGGGTGATGGTCTCGTCGACGACGATGCCGTCCCGGTCGGCCAGCAGTCCGCGCAGGGTGGCGGCGACCAGGACCGGGTCGACTCCCCCGGACTGCCCCGCCTTCGCCTCCGCGGCGGCGACGGCGGCCTGCTCGGCGGCGTGGCGCTCCTCCTGCGCCGCGCGCCGTACGGCCACCGCGGCCGGGTCCAGGTCCCGCGCCCGCTTGGCCAGTTGGCGCAGGGTGTTGGTGACGTTGCCCTCCAGGTAGGCGTCCGCGAAGAGGACCTGGTAGACGATGTGCGGGCGCTGCGGCACCTGGTCGATGACGACGATCTTCGCCTTCGACGGCTTCCGGCTCGGCGGGTAGAACGGGGCGCGGCAGTTGACCAGGAGGATCAGGTCGGCCTCCTCCATCCACGGTCCGATGTCGCTGCCGGCGTGCAGCGGGTGGGTGCGCGGGAAGTTGCCGCACACCGCCGAGTCGGGCTCGACGACCGGGATGTCCCAGGCCTCGGCGAAGGCGACCAGGGCCTCGAAGCCGCCCGCCTCGCGCCCGGCCGTCTCGGTGACGATCACCGGGTTCTGCGCCTCGCGGATCAGCTGCGCGACCGGGTCGACCTCCTCGGGCGAGGAGTGCGTGGAGCCCGGCGCCACGACGGGCTTGGCCTCGCGGCCGTCCCACTCCTCCAGCAGGATCTCCAGCGGGATGTTCAGGTAGGCGGGGCCCGCCGGGGCCCGCCAGGCGAGTTCCGCGGCCCGCGTGACCATCGTGGGCAGGGTGCTGATGTCGGCGGCCTCGTTGGCCCACTTGGTGAACGGCTGGGCCACCTGGTGCGGCCCGCCCACGATGGACAGGTTGCGGTACCACTGGCCGCCCGGGTCCTGACCGGGGCCGTCGCCGTACGTGGTCGACTCGGAGGAGGCGACCAGCATCGGTACGCCCGCCAGGAGCGCTCCGTGCACGGCCATGGAGCCCTGGAGCAGGCCGGGCGCGGCGTGCAGCAGCACGGCCTGGGGGCGGCGCCGGAGCAGTCCGTAGCCGGTGGCCATGCCGACCGCCACCGTCTCGTGGGTGAGGTCCAGGTAGTGCGGTGCCGGCTCCCCGTCGCGGTGGCGCCGGGCCAGCGACTCCCACACCGGGGCCCATTCGGACCCCGAGGAGCAGAAGACGTGGTCGGCGCCGACGGCGGGGAGGGGGGGGACCACGGCGGCACCCCCCGCGGCGCCCCGCCGGGTAGTGGAGTGCCGGATCACCGGGTCGAACGTGGAGGTAAAAAA
>NZ_JBHWKU010000036.1:0-18714 GCF_042730645.1 Streptomyces sp. NPDC059906 | reverse complement strand
GATTCCCTCCGGGGGTCCTTTGGGCCCGGGGGGGTGATTTCGTGGTGTTGGGCGCCGTGGGGGGTTTGGGCTCACACTGGGGCTTCCCGCGGGTGGGCGCCCGGCCTGTTCGTGCTGTCCGTCATCTCGTGTACGTCCTCAGCCCTCGTACGGCCAGTTCAGGACCTCGGAGATGCCGCGGCCCATGATCCATTCAAGCTCCTCGGGCGTGAAGTCCCAGTGCTTGGTGAACTGCTCGATCGTGTCGGTGTACGTGATGCCGTGGCCGAGCAGGCGGGTGATGTCGGTGCCGTAGAAGCACCGCTCGGGCCCCATCCTGTCGACCATCTCGCGGACGTACTTCTGGATGTTGCTGTTCGGGAAGGGCTGGGTGGAGTAGCCGGGCAGCGCCGAGACCTTGACGTAGATGTTCGGGTGGGCGGCCAGGTCGGCGGTCTCCTGGACCCAGTAGCCGATCGCGTCGTCGACGCAGCGGGCCATGATGCCCATGTGGTCGATGATGATCCGCAGCCCGGGGTGCTTGGCGGCGATCTCGCCCAGCTCCCGCTTCCAGATCGGGGCGTGGACCATGGTGGGGATGCCGAGTTCCTCGGCCATCGGCCAGTACCAGTCGTTGGTGCCGTCGATCATCCAGTTGCGGTCCTGCGGGCGGTGGAAGGTCAGCCGGGTGCCCTTGATGTGCGGGTTCTCGGCGAAGTCCTTCAGCATCGCGGTGCCCTCGGCCTCGTTGTCCTGGGGGACGCGGGCCATGATGCCGAAGCGGTCGGGGTGGGCCTCGCACGCCTCCAGGGCGTAGTCGATGCGGTTGCCCTCCCAGGACGGCGGGAGGATCAGCGCACGGTTGACGCCGGCCTCGTCCATCAGCTCCAGGGCCTCCTCGTAGGAGAAGGGGTCCTCCCGGTGGCCGTTGAGGCGGATGCGCTCGCGGGCGCCCGGGACCCAGGGGCGGTCCGGGGTCTCTTCCTTCCAGATGTGGATCTGGGTGTCGACGACGAACATGCCGAACTCGCTTTCTCGAAGGGGGTGGTGAGTGCTGTGGGGGGAACGCTAGGCGGGCGCGGGGGTCTTGCAGAGAGCGTGGGATGCAAGCTGTTGTTGCGCGCGGGAGCGCTGTTGATCAGGGCGTTCTCGGCCTGCGTCAGGCGTCGGCGTAGACCGCGTCGGCGATGTGTTCCGCGATCGCCATGGAGGCCGTCGCGGCCGGCGAGGGCGCGTTGCGTACGGCGGTGATCCGGCCGGCCCGGTGGATGCGGAAGTCGTCGACGAGGGTGCCGTCGCGGTCCAGGGCCTGGGCGCGCACGCCCGCGCCGCCCCGCACCACGTCGGCCGCGCCGACGCCGGGGACGTAGCGTCCCGCGTCCCTCATGAAGGCCTTCGTGGACAGTGCGCCGCGGTACTCCTTGACGCCGGTGCGCCAGTGCTGGGCGGCCATCCGCCAGGAGCCGGGGTAGGCGGCGAGGCCGAGCAGGTCGCGCGGGGAGACGCTGCCGAGCGTGTAGCCCTCCCTGGCCAGGGCCAGGACGGCGTTGGGTCCGACCTCCACGGTGCCGTCGACGCGGGGCGTGAAGTGGATGCCGAGGAAGGGGTAGCGGGGGTCGGGCACCGGGTAGATCAGGCCGCGGACCAGGTGGGTGCGGTCGGGTCTGAGTAGCATGTACTCGCCGCGGAACGGGACGATCCGGGGTTCGGCCCCGTCCTGCGCGAGCCGCGCGACGGAGTCGGAGTGGAGGCCGGCGCACAGGATCAGCCGGTCCACCCGCGCGCGGTCCGGTCCGGACGCCACCTCGATGCCGCCGGGCACGGTGCTGATGCCGGTGACGGGGAAGCCGAGCCTGACCTCGCCGCCGGAGTCGGCGACGTCCCTGGCGAACTCGCGGGCGATCGCCGGGTAGTCGGTGATGGCGGTGCGCGGGGAGTGCAGGGCGGCGATGCCGCCGGCGTGCGGCTCCAGCTCCTTGATCTCGTCCCGGGAGACCCTCCTGAGGTCGGGCACGTGGTTGTGCCTGGCCCGCTCGTAGAGGTTCTCCATGCGGCCCAGTTCGTCCTGGTGGACCGCCATCACCAGTTTGCCGGTCTCCCGGTAGGGCAGCTCGCGGTCCTGGCAGTACTCGCGCAGCAGTGACACCCCGCGCACGCACAGGTCGGCCTTGAGGCTGCCCGGCGGGTAGTAGATGCCGGCGTGGACGACGCCGGAGTTGTGGCCGGTCTGGTGCAGGGCGACCCGCTGCTCCTTGTCGAACACGACGACCCGGGTGCCGGGGCGCCGGAGCGCGATCTCGCGGGCCGTGGCCAGTCCCACGATGCCCGCGCCGACGATGCCGATCGTCTCGTCGGCCATCGGCGTCCTCCTTCCTGTTCGTGCCGCTCCCCCGCGTGCTCACGCACCGAAGTGGACGGCGACCGTCTTGACGCGGGTGGAGAAGCGCAGGACCTCTTCGCCCTGCTCCTTGTAGGCCGTGCCGGAGTCGTGGAAGCCGCCGAAGGGCAGGTGGACGTCCCAGCCGGTGGTGGTGGTGTTGACGGCGACCTGGCCGCACTCGGCCTCGTCGGCGAAGCGGTACGCGGCGCCGAGATCGCGGGTGAACACGGCGGCGGCGAGCCCGTAGTCGGAGTCGTTGACGGCCGCGACGGCGGCGGCGAAGTCGTCCGCGGCGCGCAGCGCGAGCACCGGTCCGAAGACCTCCTCGCGCCAGATCGCCGTGGCCGGGGTGACCTCGGCGAGGACGGTGGGCCGCACGTAGCAGCCGTGGGCGCGGTCGCCGTCGGTGTCGGCGGTGCCGCCGGTGAGTACGGTGGCGCCCTGCTCGACGGCCCGGTCCAGGTCGGCCAGGACGCTGTCGCGCTGCCGGGGACTGGAGAGCGGGCACAGGGTGGTCGCCGGGTCGGTGCCGGGGCCGACCGTGAGCGCCTCGACCTCGGCGACCAGCAGCCGCGCGAACGCGTCGTACACCGGGCGTTCGACGATCACCCGGCTGGTGGCGGTGCAGCGCTGCCCGGCCTGCCCGAAGGAGGCGGCGGCGACGCCCTTGGCGGCGGCGGCCAGGTCGGCGTCCTTGAGGACCACGGAGGCGTTCTTGCCGCCGAGTTCCCCCTGGAAGCGGACGTTGCGGTCGGCGAGGCGGCGGCGGATGCGGTTGCCGACGGCGTTGGAGCCGGTGAAGGTGATGCCGGTGATCCGCGGGTCGTCGAGGAGGGCCTCCTCGATCTCGGCGGTGCGGCCGGTGACGACGTTCAGGACTCCGGCGGGCAGGCCCGCGTCGTGCAGGGCGCGGGCGAGGTGCAGTCCCGACGCCGGGGTCTCGGTGGCCGGCTTGAACACGGCCGCGTTGCCGGTGGCGAGCAGCGGGGCGAGCTTGCGGGCCGGGGTGATCAGCGGGTCGTTCCAGGGGCTGATCACCAGGATGACGCCGATGGGCTCGCGCTGGGTGTGCGTACGGGTGTCGGGGCGGGCGTCGTGCAGGAGGGTGCCGTAGCCCTGCCGGGCGAGGCCCGCGTAGTAGTCGAGGAAGTCAGCGGCCTTGCCGGCCTCGCCGCGGGCCTCGGTGAGCGTCTTGCCGTTCTCCGCGGTGACGTCGGCGGCGATGGCGTCCAGGCGCCCGCGGATCAGCCGGGCCGCGTCGGTGAGGACGCGGGCCCGGTCGAAGGGGCTGGTGCGCTTCCAGAGAGCGAAGCCCCGCTCGGCGTGGTCGTAGGCCCGGGTGACGTCCTTCGGGGACAGCGCCGGGACCCGGGCCACGGGGGCGCGGACGTCGGCCGGGTCGTGGACGTCGATCCACTCGCCGCTCGTCACCCACTCTCCGCCCAGGAGCGTTTCCAGAGTGCGCATCGGATCACTTCTTCCTTCGTCGGCCGTGGTGGGGATGACGTGACGACACACCATGCGGGGGTGCGTTCACCAGGCCCGCGGCGGCAGGCATTGCTTGCATCGCGCGCGGGCCGCCCGGGGCTTGATCCATGCTGGAATCGGCAGGCCGGACGGTGTGCCCGACACCGCCGGGAGCCCAGGAGGACCGAGACATGGCCTACGCCGTCGTCGCCCACTACCGCTGCGCACCCGCCGACGAGGCGGCGGTGCGCGCCGCGCTGCTGAGGGCGCGGGAGGCGACCCGCGCGGAGCCGGCGAACCAGCGCTACGAGGTGCATGCCGTGATGGACGAGCCCGGGGGCTTCCTGCTCTACGAGCGGTACGACGACGCCGCCGGGTTCGAGGCGCACAAGGCGGCACCGCACTTCGAGGAGGAGATCGTCGAGACGGTGTGGCCGCTGCTGACGGAGCGGTCGGTGACGTTCGCCGAAGCGCTGTGACGCCGTGAAGCCCTGTGACGCCGTGAAGCCCTGAGCCCGTGAGGATGGTGAGCACGGTAGGCGGCGGGGAGGGCCGGGTACTCCGGGCCTCCCCGCCGCGCTGTCAGAACTCGTTGCCCCAGCAGTAGCGGGCGATCGTCTCGACCAGGACGAGCTTCCTGCGCTGGTCGTCCGCGGAGAGCAGTGGCCGGTCCGCCACGTCGGCGAAGCCGCGGGACGGGGCGACGGCGCCGTCCTCCAGGTCCTTGAACTCCTCCAGCCCGTCGATCCTGGACATCACCGTGTCGACGTCCTCCGGTTCGGGCCGGGTCGCGTCGACCACGCCCAGGCAGAAGTCCCGTTCCTCGGGCAGGGCCCGCAGGAGGTCGGTCTCGGCCCGGGTGCCCCGGTCGAACGGGAGGACCCAGCGGTCGGCGGGGATGCCGGTGTACATCCGCTCGGCGCGGGCCCGGTCCACCGCGGCCGGCGCGGCCCAGCCGGGCGCCATGGCGATGCGGACGCCTTCGGGGCGCTCGTCGAGCCGTACCGCCAGGGCGTCCACCGCGAGCGCGTCCTCGAAGGACAGCGGACCCGGGGCGGCCGGGTCGGTGGCGACCCGGTCCAGGAGGAGCGGGTTGTCCAGCTGAATGAGACGGACGCCCTCGGAGACCAGCCGCGCGATCTCCGCACGGAGGATCTCGGCCAGCGCTTCGCCGAGTTCCCGGGCGGACGCCGGTCCGAGCCCGGGTTCGAACGTCGTCGCGGCGAGGTAGGCCGGGGACGGCAGGGTGGCCTTCGGGGCGATGACCGTCAGGCCGGCCAGGCGGGTGCCGTATCCGGGGAGCAGCGGGCCGTTCGCCTTCGGCAGGGCCTCGGCGACCCAGCGGACCAGGCCGTCGGGGCCCGCCTGGTCGGTGCGGCGGAAGCCGGGGACGGTGCCGAGCACGGCGCCGCGGAAGTCCTCGCGGGGGACGTCCCCGTCGGTGACGACGGTGGAGCGCAGCCCGCGCTGGAGGACCACCGCCTCCCGCACGGCGGTGTCCACAGCCTCCGGGTCGTCGGTCGCGAGTCCGGCGGGCCTGACCAGGCTGCCGTGGTGGTCGATGCGGTAGTTGAACGTGTCCGCCATGCTCAGCTCTCCCTTCCGGCCGGGGTGCTGGGGACTCCGGCCGGGGTGCCGGTGACGCCCCAGGCGGCGAACTCCAGTTCGTAGCCGAGGGCGGCGAGTACCTCGTCGGCGATGGCCTGGTCCTCGTCGGCGGTGCCGCCCGCGATGCCGAGGCCGCCGATGATCTCGCCGCCCTTCTTGATGGTGACGCTGCCCTCGGTGGCGAGGATGGGCATCGCGGCGCCGGGCAGCTGGGAGAGCTGGGAGAAGAAGACGGGCTGGCTCTCCTGCCACTTCTTCAGCATCTTCCCGGGGCGCTGCATCACGGCCGCGGTGTACGCCTTGGCCCGCGCGATGTCGGGGGTGAGCGGGCGGGCGCCGTCGGGTCGGCGTACGGCGACGACGAAGCCGCCGGCGTCGACGACGGCGACACTGACCGCCTTGCCGATGGCCCGGGCCCGCTGGTGCGCGGCGGCGATGATCTCCTCGGCGGCGTCGAGGCTGATGTTGCTCATGCGGCTTCCTTCGGTGCGGTCAGGGTGCGGCGCAGCCGGGCGACGGCCGCGTTGTACGGCTCGGGTGTCTCCCAGTACATGGAGTGCGGGGCGCCGGGGACGATCTCCAGGTGCGAGCCGGGCAGCAGTTCGTGGGCGCGGGTGACGGTCTTGACGCCGAGGACGGCGTCCGCTTCCCCGGCGAGGAAGGCGACCTTGACGCCGGAGGCCCGGATCTCCTCCAGGGAGGGCCCGTCGGTGTCGAGGTTGCGCAGGTCCTGCATCCGGGCGACGTTGAAGGTGCCCATCTGCTGGAAGAGGAAGGTGAGGTCGGCGCGCCGCTGCTGGAACGACTTGGTCAGCAGGCGGTCGATCACCGGGAGTTTGACGGCCTCGGCGCGGTCGGCGGCGGCCAGTTCCCTCAGCTCGGGGTGGCTGATGCCGCCGAGGGAGTGGCCGAGGACGACGCTGCCGACCCGCTCGGGCCGCAGCAGACCGGCGCGGAGCGCGGCGACCGAGCCGATGGACTGGCCGACCAGCATGACGTCGGTGAGGTCCTCGGCCTCCAGGACCGCGACGACGTCGCCGGGGAAGTCCTGGCCGTCGAACTCGGGCATGGAGCTGTCGGACCTGCCGAAACCGCGCAGGTCGAGCGTGACGACGGTGAACTCCTCGTGCAGGGCCGCGACCTGCTGCCACCAGGCGGCGTGGTGGCCGCCGCTGCCGTGCACGAACAGGATCGCCGGACCGCTGCCGTGGCGCTCGTAGTAGAGGGAGGTGCCGTCGGAGTCGGCGTAGGGCATGACAGGTAACTCCTCAACGAGCGCGCTCAGTTGGGGCGCTTGGCGTGGTGGACCAGCTCGATCATGGTGTGGTCGGGGTCGTGGATGTAGCAGAACTTGGACTGGTTCTCGGGGCGCTGGATCGGCCGGGTGTGCCGGATGCCCAGCTCCCCCAGGTGGGCGAGGAAGTCGTCCCAGTCGTCGACCTCGACGGCGAAGTGGTAGGGCGCCATGCGCTCCATCTCCTCGACCGGCGTGAAGTGCAGGTCGAAGTTGCCCCGGGTCATCAGCACCACGCGGGTGTTGGACTTGGGCATGATCCGCTTCATGCCGAAGACCTTGGCGTACCAGGCGGCGGTCCGGTCGGGGTCGGTGGTGGGGAAGTTGACGTGGTGGATGTAGCGGGGTTCCGCGCTCATGAGTGATTCCCTTCCAGGACTACGGGGTTGGACAGCACGCCGATGCCGTCGATCTCGACGTCCACGGTGTCGCCGGGTTCGAGGTGGCAGGTGGACTCGGCGCCCATCCACAGCACGTCGCCGGGGCGCATGGTGAGGTGCTTGGTGATCTCGACGATGTGGTCGTAGGGGTCGAAGACCATGTCGCCGGTCGGGAACCGGGCCCGTTCGACGCCGTTGACGCGGAGCGTGGTGGTCCGGGCGAGGGCGTCGACGTCGGTCTCGATCCAGGGGCCCATCGGCTTGAAGGTGTCGCTGTTCTTGCTGCGCCAGAAGGTGCGGTCCTGGTGCTGCCAGGTGCGGGCGCTGACGTCGTTCCCGACGGTCCAGCCGAAGATCGCCTCGCGGGCCTCGGCGTGGCCGGCGCGGCGCAGGGTGCGGCCGATGACGGCGACGAGTTCGGGCTCGGCCTCGAAGCGGCCGGTGACCTCGGCCGGTTTGACGATGGGCGAGAGGTGGCCGGTGAGGGCGTTGTTGGCGCGGTAGCCGACCTCGGGGCGCTCGGGTGTGGCGGCCTTGGCGTGGGCGATGTGCCGGGGGTAGTTCATGCCGACGGCGTAGAAGACGGGCGGCACGACGGGCGGCAGCCAGTGGGCGCCCGCGCGCGGCACCGTGCCGATGACGTCGGGGGCGGTGGGGCCTTCGAGCGGGGAGCCGGAGAGAAGATGGACGTCCCGCTCCCCCACCCGGCCCCAGACCGCCCGCCCGCCGACCAAGAGGCGTGCGTACCTCATGGCGCCAGCAGGTGGGAGACGCGCTTGGTGACCAGGTAGGCGTCCAGAGCCTCGGGGCCGCCCTCGCGGCCGTAGCCGCTGTCCTTGACGCCGCCGGAGGGTGCCTCGTGGACGGAGCCGCCGCAGTGGTTGATCGAGAGGATGCCGGCCTCCAGCTCGGCGGAGAGCCGCTCGGCGGTCGCGGCGGAGCCGGTGAATCCGTAGGCGGCCAGTCCGTAGGGCAGCGCGTTGGCGGTGGCGAGGGCCTCGTCGAGGTCGGCGAAGGGAAGGATCGGCGCGAGCGGTCCGAACGGCTCCTCGGAGAGCAGCTGCGCGTCCTCGGGTACGTCGGTGAGGACGGTCGGGGCGAAGTAGTGGCCCGGGCGGTCGGGGCGCTCGCCGCCGGTGAGGAGCTTGGCGCCGCGGGCGACGGCGTCGGCGGTGAGACGCTCCATGGCCGCGAGTCGGCGCTGGTTGGCGAGCGGGCCCATGGTGGTGCCCTCGTCCAGTCCGTTGCCGACGACGACCGCCTTGGCGGCCCGGACGAACTCGGCGGTGAACTCCGCGACGATCGACTCGTGGACGAGGAAGCGGCTGGGCGAGGTGCACACCTGCCCGGCGTTGGCCCACTTGGCGCGGGCCGCCCTGCGGGCCGCCGTCACGGGGTCGGCGTCCGCGCAGACGATCACCGGTGCGTGGCCGCCCAGTTCCATCAGGGAGGGCTTCATGACCTCGCCGGCCCGGGCCGCCAGGAGCCTGCCGACGGGGACGGAGCCGGTGAAGGCGACCAGGCGGGTGACGGGTGAGGAGATGAGGTGCTCGGAGACCTCGGCGGGGTCGCCGAAGACGAGGTTCAGGACGCCCGGCGGCAGGCCCGCGTCGGCGTAGCAGCGGACCAGTTCCGCCGCCGTGGCCGGGGTCTCCTCGGAGGCCTTGATGACCAGGGAGCAGCCGGCCGAGAGGGCCGAGGAGATCTTGCGGTTGGGTCCGCCCACGGGGAAGTTCCACGGGACGAAGGCGGCGACGGGGCCGATGGGCTCGCGCCGGACGGTGAGCACGGTGCCGGGGTCGGAGGGGACGATGCGGCCGTAGGCGCGGCGGGCGTCGTCGGCGTGCCAGCGCAGGGTCTCGGCGGTGCGGCGGGCCTCGCCGGTGGACTCGGCGAGCGGCTTGCCCTGCTCGCGGGTCATGACGCGGCCGATGGCGGGGGCCCGTTCGGCGATCAGGTCGGCGGTGGCGTGCAGGACGCGGGTGCGCTCGGTGACGGGGGTCGCGCGCCACACCGCGAACCCCTCGGCCGCGGCGTCGAGCGCGCGGTCCAGGTCGGAGGTGGTGGCCAGGGGGACTTCCCCGATCACCTCCTCGGTGGCGGGGTCGACGATCGGGGCGGTGCGTCCGGTCTCTCCCTGGCACCACTCGCCCGCGATGTACATGCGGACGGCGGGGTGGCCGTGGTCGGTGGTCATGGATGGGTGCCCTCTCAGGGGGTTCAGGAGGCGGGGGCGTCCTGGTCGCGGTTGGTGCGCAGGGCCCAGATGTGGTGCGGCGGGGTGGTCTCGTGGTCGCGGGTCTCGTAGGTGTCGTCGACCCGGTCCATGTCGGCGGCGTACTCGACGCGCCCGCCGCAGGGGGCGTGCAGGAAGCGGAAGACGTTGGAGCCGATGGTGTGCCGGCCGAGTCTGCGGGCCTCGCGCCAGCCCCGCTCGATCATGAAGTTGCCGCCCTCGATCACGTCGTCGAAGCCGGGGACCTCGTAGGCGATGTGGTTGACGCCGACGCGGTCCGGACGGTGGCAGAGCAGCATGGTGTGCTGGTCGTCGTCGCCTGGGGCCTGCATGAAGACGCCCATGGGCTCGACCACGTCGGTGGGGCGGAAGCCGAGCAGGTCGGTGTAGAAGGCGACGGCCTCGTGCCTGCCGTCCTTGGCGATGTTGAGGGCGACGTGGCACATGCGCAGGGGGTGGGCGCGGACGACCGGGTCCAGGGCGCGGTTCCACCGGTTGACGCTGCCCAGGGTGTTGGCGGGGCGGGGTTCGACGGCCGGCTTCTTGGGCCTGGCGAGGGTGAGTCCGACGCCGAAGCCGCTGTGGTCGACGGTGTGGTGGACGCCGTCGGCGCTCTCGCGGACCTCGCGGTCCCGGCCCACGGCGGCGACCAGGCGGTCGAGTTCCTCGCGGGTGTCGACACCCCAGACGACCTCCCGCAGGGTGGGCCCGCTCTCCACCGGAGCCGGGAGCAGCGGGCCGGGGGCGGTGTCGAGGTGGAGGGTCTGTGCGGTGCGCGTCTCGAACACCGCGTGTTCGTCGGTCCGCTCCACCTGGAAAAGGCCGAAGTCCTCGAAGAACCGCGCGCAGGTGTCGAGGTCGTCGATGCCGTAGGTGACCGATTCGATTCGCTGGATTCCCATGGAGTTCCTCGTTTCCGTCTCGCCCGGCGAGCGTAGGTTTGCGGGAGCGGGCGCCTCAATGGGTTCGGGCGCCCGCGGTTCGCAATCGTTTCTTGCGCCCTCGTCCCGTACTCACGGACGGATGCCGGGAATGGGATTCCGGGCGAACCAGCCGGCCAAAAAGTCCAGGAAGACGCTGACCTTGCGCGGGGTGTCCCGGCCGGGCCCGTAGATCGCGTACAGGGGCCGGTCCGGCACGGCGAGTTCCGGCAGCAGCACCTGGAGGGCGCCGGAGACGAGGTCGTCGTAGGCCGGGCGCTGGGGCAGCAGGGCGATGCCCCGGCCGTGTACGGCGGCCTTCTGCAGGGCGATGTAGGAGTTCGACGAGAAGGCGATGTTGCGGATCTTGTGCAGGGTGCTGGCGTGCCCGTGGCCGATCCGCCACACCGGGTCGTTGAGGTGCACCAGGCAGTCGTGGGCGGCCAGGTCGTTGGGGTGGGTCAGGGAGCCGTGCTGCTTGATGTACTCCTCGGACGCGCACAGGACGAACGGCAGGGAGGAGATCTTCTTCAGCCGGACGCTCGAATCCCTCAGGTCGCGGGTGTGGAAGGCGATGTCGAATCCGCTGTCCAGGAAATCGTAGGTGCGGTCGGACATTCCCCCCAGTTCGAACCGGATCTGGATTTTCGGGTGGGCCGCGGAAAACGCGGCGATGGCGTCGCCGAGATCCAGGCTGCCTATCCATTTGGGGCAGATGACGCTGAGCGTGCCTTCGGCGCGGTCGTGGAGCTGGGCGATGCCGGCGTCCTCGGCCTCGATCTCGTCCAGGATGCGGGCGGCGAATTCCGCGTAGCGCCGTCCCGGTTCGGTCAGGCTCACCGAGCGGGCGGTGCGGTTCACCAGCCGCACCCCCACCTGGCGTTCCAGTTCGGCCACGTGCCGGGACACCAGCGACCCGGACGAGCCGAGCTTCTTGGCGGCCCCGCTGAAGCTGCCCACCTGGGCGACGGTGACGAAGCTGTGCATGAGGAGCAGGCGGTCCATGTTCTTCCTCCCAAGGCCCGACGCTGAGTCGGACGCCGGTTCCCGGTGGGGGGCCCTACTTGGGGCAGTACTGGGGAGCCTCGCTCAGGTTTTCCTTGGTGACCAAGACAAGAGGAATGTCGGAGATCTTGTCAACACCCTGCTCGCCACCGCTCTGCTCCTGGTCAAGGAGCGAGACCGTGCTCTTGACCGCGGTCTGCCCGATGGTCGCCGCCGAGTTGGCGACGGTGGCGGACAGCCGGCCGTCCTTCACCGCGGCGACGCCCTCCTCGGTGCCGTTGACGGACACGATCTTCACGTCCTCGGCGCCGGCGGCGTCGAAGGCCTTGCGGACGGCGAACGCCATCTCCTCGTTGGCGACGAAGGCGTAGTCCAGGTCCGGGTGCGACTGGATCATGTTCTCGGCGACGTCCTGGGCCTTGGCGGGGTTGAACATGCCGGGCTGGTTGGCGACCACCTTCGCGGTCTTCGGCAGGGCGTCCTCGAAGCCGCCGACGAGCAGGTCGGAGGCGGCGCCGGGAGCACCTGCCACCACGCCGACGCGCACGTTCTTCCCGGCCGCGTCCTTGGAGATCCACTCGGCGTCCATGGCGCCGACCTTCTTCAGGTCGACGACGGCGGCGCCGAGCACGTCCGCCATGTCGGAGGTGGCCACGGAGGTCAGGTAGATGGGGATGCCGGCGCTCTTGGCCTTGGCTATGTCGCCTTCGAGCGCGTCGACGTTCACGGTCTGCACGATCAGGGCGTCCACGTTGCGGGCGATCATGTCCTCGATGTTGGACAGTTCGGTCCCGGCGTCCTGCTTGGAGTTGGCCGAGTAGACCTTGGCGTCCCGCGCCTCGGCCTCCTGCTCGACCGCGCGCAGCAGGCAGGTGTGGAAGTGGGTGTTGGAGCCGTTGACGAACCCGAGGGAAACGGAGCCGTCGGCGGCGCCCCCGCTGTCGTTCCCGGAGCCGCAGCCGGCCAGTACCAGGGCGGCGGCGCCGGCGAGCGAGGCCGCGGCGGCGCGGCGGCGGGTGGGGGCGGTGGACTTCATGGGTCGGGCCTTTCCTGCGTCGTTGAAGAGAAGGTGCGTGCGTGAGAGGGGTTCCAGGTCGCGCTAGTGGCCCGGCGACGACTTGCGCTGGACCTCGTTGATGATCGCCGCGACCAGCAGGACGCCGCCGGTGACGACGAGTTGGTAGTTGCTGTTCACCTGGAGCAGGTTCAGGGCGTTGGCGACCACGCCAAGGAGCACGACGCCGAACACCGTGCCGACGACCGTGCCGTGGCCGCCGGCGAGCGAGGTGCCGCCGATGACCACGGCGGCGACCGCGGTCAACTGGGTCTGGAGACCGGCCGTGTTGGGGGCGGCGGCGCCGAGCCGGGAGAGCAGCATCAGCCCGGCGAGTCCGGCCAGCACTCCGGCGAGGGCGTACAGGGCGAGCTTGCGCCCGTTGACGTTGATGCCGCTGAGCCGGGCGACGTGCTCGTTGCCGCCCATCGCGAAGGCGTCGCGGCCGAAGGTGGTGAAGCGCATGGTCACCCCGGTCAGCGCCAGGACCAGGACCGCCACGACGGTCAGGTACGGCACCCCGACGACCTCGTCGTTGCCGAGCGAGGACATCTTGTCGCCGATGGTGACGCTCATGCCGTCCAGGACGAGCAGGGCAACGCCGTCGAGGAGCATCGCCGAGGCGAGGGTGGCGACGAAGGGCGCGACCCGGGTGTACGTCACCACCAGGCCGTTGACCAGTCCGATCAGCGTGGCCAGGGCCAGGCAGACGACCACGACGGCGGGCGTGGACCAGCCGCCGTCGATCAGCTGGGCGCCCACGCACAGGGTGACGGCGGCGTTGCTGCCCATGGAGAAGTCCATGCCGCCCGCGGTCATCAGCAGGGTCAGTCCGGCCGCGATGACGGCGTTCACGCTGACCTGGCGCAACACGTTGAGCAGGTTCTGCGAGGAGGTGAAGGCGTCGGCCTGGACGGCGGTGAACACGCACACCAGGATCAGTACGACGACCAGTCCGCCGTGCGGGACGTGCAGCAGCCCGCGGGCCGTGGACCGGGACGGCGCTCGGCGTTCGGCGGAGTCGCCGGCCGCGACGTCCGGGGCGGCGGAGGGGGTTTTGAGGCTCACTGCGGTTGACCTCCGAGTGCGGTCGCGACGAGTTCGTCGCGGGTGATGGCGGTGATGTCGTGCTCGCCGACCGTGCGGCCCGCGCTCACGACGACGACCCGGTCGGCCAGCCGCATGACCTCCTCGGCGGAGGAGGAGGCGAGCAGGACGGCGACTCCGCGGGCGGCGAGGCCGTCGACGAGGGTGTGGATGTCGGCCATGGCGGCGACGTCCACGCCGTTGGTGGGGTCCTCCAGGAAGCAGGCGACGGGCTCGGTCTCCAGCCACTTGCCGAGCAGCACCTTCTGCTGGTTGCCGCCGGACAGGGAGCCGACCGGCGGGTTGCCGCTCAGCGCGACGACGCCGTAGGTGTCCCGCACGGGGGCGGCACGGCGGGCCAGGTCGGCGCCGCGGTGCAGCCGGCGCCGGGCGAAGCGGTCGCCGGCCAGCATCAGGTTCTCGTCCACGGTCATGCTCTGGACCAGGCCGAGCGAGCGACGGTCCCCGGTGACGCAGCGCAGTCCGCCGGCGAGCGCGGCGCCCACCCGGCCCGGGGGCAGCGGCCGACCGTCGACGCGGACCTCGCCGGCGTCGGGGCGCACCCGTCCGGAGAGCAGGTCGAAGAGCCGGGACTGGGCGTCCCCGGCGGGTCCGAGGACGGCGACGATCTCGCCCTTGCGCACCTCGACGGTGAAGTCCCGGATGGCGTGGCCGTGACTGAGCCCGCGGACGGCGAGGCCGGGTTCGTCCCGGGGTGCGGGGCGCGCGGGGCGGCGCGAGACGACGTCGCGGCCGATCATGTCCCGGACCAGCGAGGCGGTGTCGGTCTCGGCGGCCGGGGCGCTGCGGACCAGGCCGCCGTCGCGCAGCACGGTGACCCGGTCGGCGACGGACATGACCTCGTCGATGTAGTGGGAGATGTAGACGACGGCCACACCCTCGTCGCGCAGCCTGCGCACCAGGGCGCGGACCTGTCCCGCGTCCCTGGCGCTGAGGCAGGCGGTGGGCTCGTCCAGGATCAGCACCCTGCCACCGCGGCGGACCTCGCGCGCCACCTCGACCATGGTCTGCTCGGCGACGGTGAGCGAGCCCGCGACCCGCTCGACGTCGATGTCGATGCCGAGGCCGGACAGGGCGGCCCCGGCCCGGGCGCGGACCGCCTTCCAGTCGACGGCGCCGAAGCGCCGGGTCGGCAGGTCGCCCAGCATGATGTTCTCGGCGACGGTCAGGCCCATGGCCAGTTCGCGGCGCTGCGGCACCGAGGAGACGCCGAGCCCGCGGGCCCTGCGCACGTTCAGCCCGGTGTGCCGGTGCCCGTCCACCTCGATGGTGCCGCCGTCGGGCTGGTGCACGCCGCACAGCACCTGGACGAGGGTGGACTTGCCGGCACCGTTCATGCCCATGAGGGCGTGGATCTCGCCGGGGTACAGGTCGAGGTCGACGCCTTTGAGCGCGGCCGCTCCGCCGAAGCTCTTGGTGACGCCGCGCACCCGGACGACGGCGCCGGTCGTCGTGGCGGGCGAGGTCACGGCCGCGGCCCGTCGTTGTCGGAGCGGACCCGGCCGTAGCCGCGGACGTCGGGGAACGGGGGCTCCTTGTCGGGCTGGAGGTCCACCTGGAAGGTGTTGAGGCACATGCCGAGCATGGTGAAGTTGCCGAGCGCCCCGATGGTGTCGACCAGGCCCTTGTTGCCGAAGTGCCGCTGCGCCGCGGCGAAGGTGGCGTCGGTGACGAAGTGCTCTTCCAGGATCTCCTTGCAGAACTGGTAGAACGTTTGATCGGCCTCGTTGTCGAAGACCGCCTCGCGCTTGTCGGCGACGGCCTTGACGGCGGCCTCGGGGACACCGGCCTCGATCGCCTGGTGCACGTGCGCGTTCCACGAGTACTGGGCGTCCCAGTTGCGGGCCGCCATGAGCAGCGACAGCTCCCGCAGGTGCCGGGGCAGCCCGCAGTCGAAGCGGGCGAACGCGCCGAGGGACTCGGCCCGTTCGCACATCTCGGGGCTGTGCAGCCACACCCGGAAGGGGCCGCGGACCGCGCCGCGGCGGCCGGCGATACGAGCGGCCAGCTCCTGCTGGCGCGGGTCCATTTCCTCTTCGGTGAGAACGGGGAGCCTCATCTGGCCGATACCTGCCTCTTCTTTCCGGCGCGTTGCCGCAACAGGGCCAAGGAGCCGTGCGGTGTCGGTGACGGTACAGCCGGGCGGAGAAGGCTCACCCCTCTCGGACTGCAACGTAAACCTGCACGCCGGAGGGCACCGCTTCGGATCGGCGCGACCTAACGTCGGTCGTCACGTCGGTCGTCGCGAGACGTTCGCGACACAGTGGAGTGGAGAGGAATCCCGGGATGACCACCATCATCAAGGCCGCGTCGGTGCCCCTGCTCGACCGGGGCGGCGCCGTCGTGACGACGCCCCTGATCACCACGCCGTCGGCGGGCGGCGAGAACCGCATCACCAGCGGCATGAGCGTGTACCCGGTGGGCTCCGGGGCGCCGTTGCACTCGCACAACTGCGACGAGCACGTGACGGTACTCGAAGGGGACGCGGAGGTGTGGGTCGACGGCGAGGTGACGAAGCTGGAGCGGTTCGACACCACCTACATCCCCTCCCCCGTCCCCCACCTGTTCCGCAACGTGGGAGACACGCCGCTGCGCATCCTGTGGGTGTACTCGTCCGGCCAGGTGACTCGGACGTTCACCGAGACGGGCCGGACGGTGGAGCATCTGTCGGCGGCGGACCAGATGGGATGATCACATCGCGAGACGCCTTTGCGTCACGGCGCCCGCCAGGCGTTACCTCGCACGGTGCGAACCGAAAGTACTGCGAACAACGAACGCGACGAACACCTCGGTGACGACGCCACCGGCGACCGCTCCGCGCGGCGTGCCGTGACCGTCTTCCCGGTCCTCGTCCTCCTGGCCGGCGCCCTCGGCCTGCTGCTCCCCGGCAGTTTCACCGGGTGGAGCGAGGCGGTGCCGTACCTGCTGGGCGTCGTGATGTTCTGCATGGGCATCACGATGACCCCGGAGGACTTCCGCGGAGTCGTGAAGCGCCCCTGGGCGGTGGCGCTCGGGCTCGTCGCCCACTACGTCATCATGCCGGGGCTCGGCTGGGCGATCGCCCACCTGCTCGACCTGCCGCCGCAGCTCGCCGCCGGCGTCATCCTGGTGGGCTGCGCGCCCAGCGGCACGGCCTCCAACGTGGTGACCTACCTGGCCCGCGGCGACGTCGCGCTGTCCGTCTCCGTCGCGACCGTCTCCACGCTGGTCGCCCCGCTGGTCACCCCGCCGCTGACGCTGCTGCTGGCCGGCGAGTACCTGCCGGTGGACGCCGGGTCCATGGTCACCGACATCCTCAAGACGGTGCTGCTGCCGGTCCTCGCGGGCGTCGTCGTACGGCTGCTCGCGGGGCGGTACGTGCAGCGGGCGCTGCCCGCGCTGCCCTGGCTGTCCGCGCTGACGATCTCCGTGATCGTGGCGGTCGTCGTGGCGGGCAGCGCGGACGCCATCAAGTCGGCCGCGGGGCTGGTGTTCGTCGCCGTCGTGCTGCACAACGGGCTCGGTCTGGCCCTCGGTTACGGCGCGGGGCGCCTCGGCCGGCTGGGCGAGCCCGGCAGCCGTGCCATGGCCTTCGAGGTCGGCATGCAGAACTCCGGCCTCGCCGCGTCGCTGGCCACCGCGCACTTCAGTCCCCTGGCGGCGCTGCCCGCGGCGGTCTTCTCCGTGTGGCACAACGTGTCCGGTGCGGTGGTGGCCGCGTGGCTGTCGCGGCGGGGGCGTTGACCTGCGGTCGGCTTGCGGCTCAGCATCGTTTCGCCGGGGGCGCGTGGCCGGCCGCGGGTGCCTCGTGGCTGGTCGCGCAGTTCCCCGCGCCCCTTTAGGGGGCGCCTCAGTGGGCCGGGGCCAGACGAGGGCTGGTGGCTGTTGTGCGCAGGGCCGCGATGCCGATGAAGACCATGGACGAGAACCCGGCGATCGCGAAGGCGGTGAAGCCCCAGTCGCCCTGGTCGGCGGCGAGGAGCTGGCCGCCGAGCCAGGGGCCGAAGACCGCGCCGAAGCGGCCCATGCCCGAGGTCCAGCCGACGGCGGTGGCGCGGTTGGCCGGGGCGGAGCCGATGGAGACGGTCGCGTAGATCATGGTCTGGGCGCTGTTGAGGAAGACACCGGTGAGGAAGACGACCGCGAAGGTCAGCGCCAGCGGCATGTGGACGCTGAGCAGGAAGACGCCGCAGGCGGTCAGCGCGAACCAGATCGCCGAGATGCGCGGGGCACCGAACCGGTCCGAGGCGCGGCCCGCGACCAGCATGCCGACGATGCCGCCGAGGTTGAACAGCACGACGAAGGTGAGCGCGGACCCCAGTTCGTAGCCCTCGCTGCGCATGAGGGTGGGCAGCCAGGTGGCGACGCCGTAGACGAGGAGCAGTCCGCCGAAGGAGGCCAGCCAGTACAGCAGGGTCTGGATCCACTCGCGGCCGCGGAAGAGGTTCGCGAGGTTCTCCCAACGGGCGGTGGCGGGCTTGTCGGCCGGCGCGGCGGGGAGTTCGGCGTCGTAGCGGCCGGCCAATGTGCGGGCCTCCTCGGTGCGGCCCTGGGCGACAAGGAAGCTGAGCGACTCGGGCAGGAACTTCAGGAGCACCGGGACGAAGAGCAGCGGGACCACGCAGACCCAGAAGGCGGAGCGCCAGCCGAGCGGTTCGACGATCCACAGGGCGACGTAGGCGGACAGGATGCCGCCGGCGTGGTGGGCGGTCATCAGCAGGCCGATGGTGATCGCGGCGCGGCCCCGGGGCGCGTAGTCGGAGACCATGCTGATCGCGGTCGGCAGCAGTCCGCCGAGGCCGACACCGGCCAGGGTCCGGCCGAGCCCGAAGACGCCGACGCTCCCGGCGATCGCGCACAGGCCGGAGGCCAGGGAGAAGAGCGCGACGCAGGAGACCATCAGCTTCTTGCGGCCGATGCGGTCGGCGACCGTGCCCGCGGCCAGCGCGCCGACCAGCATGCCGAAGGTGGCATAGCTGCCGAGGTCGCCGGCCTGGCCCGAGGTGATGCCCAGGGCCTTCTCCTCAAGCATGTGGGGCAGCACGGAGCCGTAGATGAACATGTCCAGCCCGTCGAAGAGGACGGCCAGCCAGCAGAGGCCGACGACCAGCAGGGCCAGTCTGCTGCCGCGGGCGGACAGCGCGGGTGAGGAGGACATCGTTGTTTCCTCTCGTCCAGGAGGCGGTGCCTGGAGGGGACGTGTGATGGGGCGACGCTAAGGACCGCGCTCCAACAGTGTCAACGCTTTTGTTAACAATCTCAGCAACGATTTGGGGGTGGGTCGCGCACGCGGACGTGCGCGACC
>NZ_JBHWKU010000035.1:0-70871 GCF_042730645.1 Streptomyces sp. NPDC059906 | reverse complement strand
GCGCCCCGCGCCTCCCCCCCGGCGGGGCCGCCCCCCCCTCGGGGGGGGGCGGCGCCCCCCCCCCCGCCCCCCCCCCGGCCCCACCGCGTTCAGGAGGCGGACCGAGGCCCCGCCGCTGCCGCCACTCCGGCCCGGCGGCCGAAGAACGTCCCGTCACCGAGCGACGTACCGCTCACGTATCCCTCGCCGTGGATGCCGGAGGCCGCCCGCCCCGCGGCGAACAGGCCGGGCAGGACGGCGCCGGACACGTCGAGCACGGCGCCGTCCACGGTGGTGCGCAGCCCGCCGAGGGTGAACCCGGCGACGCCCGTCCCCGCTCCCGCGCTCGGCCGGCCGCCCTGGTGGAAGCCGGCCCTGGGGTCGATCGCCGCGAACGGCCCCTCCAGCGGGCGGAGCCAGCGCGCGTCCTTGTGGAAGTACGGGTCCCGCCCGCGCGCCGCGTGCGTGTTGTAGGTGCCGACGGACGACTCCAAGGCCCCTGGTGGCATGCCGAGTTCGCTCTCCAGCTCGCCGAGGGTCTCGGACACGAACCGGGGGACGACGCCCCAGCGTTCGCGCTCGGGCACCGCCTCGTAGCCCTCCTCGTCGAGGATCACCCAGTAGGGCGCGGGCTGGGTCAGCACGGCGGCCACGCTGAACAGGCCCGGGTAGACGTCCTCGTTGACGAAGCGCTGCCCGTGGGCGTTGACGAGCATGCCCCGCACGGCCAGGGCGGGCAGTGCCGTCAGGGCCAGTTCGACCACGCCCATGCGGCGGGTCGCGGCACCGAGGGCGGCGGCCATCCGGATGCCGCTGCCGTCGTCGAGGCCGTCGCTGACCCTGCCGTGGGCGAGCAGGTGCGGGGCGTGGTCGGCGAGCATCTCCTCGTTGTCGGCGAAGCCGCCGGTGGTGAGCACCACTCCCCCGCGCGCCCGGTAGGCCAGGTCCTCACCGTGCCGGCGGGCGGTGACGCCGACGACGCGGCCGGTGCCGTCCACGATCAGGGCGGTGGCCAGGGTGTCGGCGTGCGTCACCGCGCCCGCCTCCTCCGCGGCGGCGACCAGCTTCTCCATCACCAGCCAGCCGCCGAACGCCTCGGTGGCCGTGCGGTGGCCGCGGGGCGCGGGCCGGGCGATCTCGTTGTACGGCCAGGCGTTCTCGCCCAGCCACATCAGACCGTCCCGGGTGGTCGGCATCCAGGTCGGCGCGTCCCACAGGGTCGGTTCGAAGGCCAGTCCCCGGTCCACGAACCACTGGAAGTGGGCGACGCTCTCCTCGCAGTACAGGCGCAGCTTCCCGTCGTCGGTGTGCGGTCCGAGGGCCGCCCGGAGGTAGGAGTACATCTCCTCGGGGCTGTCCTCGAAGCCGCAGGCCTTCTGCACCTCGGTGCCGCCGCCCAGGTACAGCTCGCCGCCCGACAGTGCGGACGACCCGCCGGGGCCGCCCGCCCGTTCCAGGACCAGGACGCCGGCGCCCGCCGACGCGGCCTCGAAGGCGGCGGCGGCCCCGGCGCACCCGTGTCCGACGACGAGTACGCCGGTCTCGGCGGCCCAGCGGGTGACGGTCTCGGCGCGGACAGGGGTCACCGGCCGGGCGGTGCTCACGCGCCGGTCCCGGGCGGCGGGGTGAAGGCGGCGAGCGGCTCGGAGCCGGACCAGTCGTGGCCCCAGTAGCTGTCGGCGGTGATCTCCTCGGCGGTGTAGTGCCGTTCGTCGACGCGCATGCCCTCGCAGCCGTACTCGATGTCCCAGCCGCCGGGGGCGCGCACGTAGAAGGAGACCATCTTGTCGTTGGTGTGCCGGCCCAGCGTGGAGGAGAGGGAGAAGTTCCGCTTGTTGACGTTGTCGAGGGCGCGGCCGACGGCGTCGAGGGTGTCGACCTCGACCATGAGGTGGACCAGGCCGGGTTCGCCGCTGTGCGGGGCGGGGCAGACGGCGAGGCTGTGGTGGCGTTCGTTGACGCCCATGAAGCGCACTCGGCGGGGCGGCGCGTCGGGCGCCTGGCCGCTGAGCCGGATCCCGCCGCGCGGCAGGAAGCCCAGTACCTCGGTGTAGAAGGCGACCGTGTCGTCCATGGCGGTGGTGGGCAGCACGACGTGCCCCATGCCCTGCCCGTCGGTGACGAACCGCTGCCCGAGGCCGGTCAGTACGGGGCTGTGGTCGAGGACCGGCGCGAAGAACACCTCGACGGGTACGCCCGCCGGGTCCTCGAAGGCCAGGGCGGCCTCGACTCCCCGGTCGTCGGCCTCCTCCTGGCTGAGCATCTTCACGGCCGTGCCGGACGCCTCGACGGCGCGGCCGACGGCGGCCAGGGCGAACTGGTCGCGCACCTCCCAGCCGACGGACAGCACGCGGTCGGTGTCACCGGGCAGGACGACGAGCCGGGATCGGCGCTCGTCCATCCGCAGGTACAGGCCGTCGGGGTCGGGGCCCGACCCCTCGGCGAACCCGAGGGCGTCCACGGTGAGTTCGCGCCAGCGGTCGATGTCGCGGGTCTGGACCCGGAGGTAGCCGAGTCCTCGGATCTGGGTCATGTCTGGTCCGTCCTCCCTGGTGGTCAGATCATCGAGCGCATCGGGCCCTGCGGCGGCTCCACGCCGATCTCCGTGAGGGCGGAGGCGTGGAAGACGGCCCCGGGCACGTGGATGGCGTGCGCCAGGCCCGTGTGCACGTCGCGCCAGAAGCGCTGGATCGGGTTGTCGAGCCGCATGGCGTTGCCGCCGGAGCGGGCCACGATCTCGTCGACGGCGCGGACCGCGCGCCAGGCGGCGGCGGCCTGGGTGCGCCGGCCGACGGCACGGCGCTCGAAGGTGATCTCCTGTCCGGCGGCGACCATGTCGTACATCCGGCTGACGTTGTCGAGGAGCGCGGCACGGGAGGCGGCGATCTCGGCCGCCGCCTCCCCGACGGCGTAGAGGACGTACGGGTCGTCCCGCACCGCCTGCCCGGTGATCTGCACGCGGTCGCGCTGGTGGGCGAGGTGGTGGGCGAGGGCGCCCTCGCACATGCCGATGACGGCGGAGGTGATGCCGAGCGGGAAGGCGGCGGAGAACGGCAGCCGGTAGGCGGGATTGGTCAGACCGGACTCGGCGGCCAGGGAGCCGTCCACCACCTTGGCGTACTCGATGACCCGGTAGGCGGGGACGAAGGCGTCCTTGACGACGACGTCCTTGCTGCCGGTGCCGCGCAGGCCGACGACGTTCCAGGAGTCCTCGACGATCTCGTAGTCGGCGCGCGGCAGGATGACGTGCACGGACCGCGGCGGGTTCAGCCGGTTGCCGTCGGCGTCGGCGAGGAAGCCGCCGAGGAAGATCCACTGGCAGTGGTCGGTGCCGGAGGAGAACTGCCAGCGGCCGTTGAAGACGTAGCCGCCGTCGACGGGTTTGAGCAGGCCCATCGGCGCGTACGGGGAGGCGATCCAGGTGTCCGGGTCCTCGCCCCAGACCTCCTCCTGGACCCGCGGGTCGGCCATCGCCATCTCCCAGGGGTGCACGCCGACGACACCGGCGACCCAGCCGGTGGCGCCGTCGCAGGCGGCGATGCGCATGACGGTCTCGGCGAACTCGCGCGGGTGCAGTTCGAGTCCGCCATATGTCTTGGGCTGGAGCATGCGGATGGCGCCGACGTCGCGCAGGACCTTGACGGCCTGGTCGTCGAGCCGGCCGAGGGCTTCGTTGGCGGGGCCGAGGGCGCTGATCTCGTCGGCGCGTGCCTCGACGGCCTCGAGTATTGGATTGGTCATGGCTGTGCTCACTTCCGCGGGGAGGTCGGTGCGGTGGTGCGGTCCCTCTCGGCGAGGCCGACCGCGATCTCGATGAGCTGGTCCTCCTGGCCGCCGACGAGTCTGCGGCGCCCGGCCTCCAGCAGGATCTCGGCGCCGGACACCCCGTACTTGCCGGCCTGGCGGGCGGCGTGCTTCAGGAAGCTGGAGTAGACGCCGGCGTAGCCCATGGTCAGCGACATGCGGTCGAGCAGGCACTCGCCGTCCATGACGGGCCGGACGACGTCCTCGGCGGCGTCGATGATCTTGAGCACGTCGATGCCGGTGCGGATGCCCAGGCGTTCGGCGACGGCGGCGAAGCCCTCGACGGGAGTGTTGCCGGCGCCCGCGCCGAAGCGGCGGGTGGAGCCGTCGATCTGGGTGGCCCCGGCGCGCACGGCGAGCACCGAGTTGGCGACGCCGAGGCCGAGGTTCTCGTGGCCGTGGAAGCCGACTTGTGCGTCGTCGCCGAGTTCGGTGACGAGGGCGGCGATGCGGTCGCTCGTCTCCTCCATGACGAGGGCGCCGGCGGAGTCGACGACGTAGACGCACTGGCAGCCGGCGTCGGCCATGACGCGGGCCTGCCGGGCCAGTGCCTCGGGCGGGCTGCTGTGCGACATCATCAGGAACCCGACGGTCTCCAGGCCCAGTTCGCGGGCGAGGCCGAAGTGCTGGACGGCGATGTCGGCCTCGGTGCAGTGGGTGGCGATCCGGCAGATCGAGGCGCCGTTGTCGGCGGCCTCGCGGATGTCGTCCTGGAGGCCGAGGCCGGGCAGCATCAGGAAGGCGATCTTCGCGCGCCGTGCGGTCTTCACGGCGGCCTTGATGAGTTCCTGCTCGGGGGTGTGGCTGAAGCCGTAGTTGAAGGAGGACCCGCCGAGGCCGTCGCCGTGGGTGACCTCGATGACGGAGACGCCCGCGTCGTCGAGGGCGGCCACGATGGAGGTGACGTGGTCGACGGTGAACTGGTGCTGCTTGGCGTGCGAGCCGTCCCTGAGGGACGAGTCGGTGACGCGGATGTCCAGGTCGGTGCTGTAGGGCATGACTCGTGTACTCCTCGGTGGGCGGGTCTCAGGCACCGGCGCGGCGGGCGGTGATCCGCTGGGCGAAGCCCTCGCCGACCTTGGTGGCGGCGGCGGTCATGATGTCGAGGTTCCCGGAGTACGGGGGCAGGAAGTCGCCCGCGCCCTCCACCTCCAGGAACACCGCCACCCGGGCGAGTCCGCCGCTGACCGGGGTCGGCTCGTCGAACTGCGGCTCGGTGCGCAGCCGGTAGCCGGGCACGTAGGAGGCGACCATGGCGACCGTCTCGTGGATGGAGGCGGTGACGGCGGCGTGGTCGGCGTCGGCGGGGATCGCGCAGAAGACGGTGTCCTGCATGAGCATCGGGGGTTCGGCCGGGTTGAGGATGATGATGGCCTTGCCCTTGGCGGCGCCGCCGATGGTCTCGATGCCGCGGCTCGTGGTGAGGGTGAACTCGTCGATGTTGGCGCGGGTGCCGGGCCCGGCGGACGGCGAGGCGACGCCGGCGACGATCTCCGCGTACGGCACCTCGGTGACCCGGGAGACGGCGTGCACGATCGGGATGGTGGCCTGGCCGCCGCAGGTGATGAGGGAGACGTTCGGCGCGTCGAGGTGGTCGCCGAGGTTGACGGCGGGCACGACGGCGGGGCCGATGGCGGCGGGGGTCAGGTCGATGGCCTGGATGCCGAGTGCGGCGTAGCGGGGCGCGTTGGCCTTGTGGACGTACGCGGAGGTGGCCTCGAAGACCAGGTCGGGCCGCTCGCTGCCGGACAGCAGCGGTTCGACGCCGTCGGCGCCGGTGTGCAGTCCGTGGTCGGCGGCGCGCTTGAGGCCCGGGCTCTGCGCGTCGATGCCGATCATCCAGCGCGGCTCGATGGTCTCGGAGCGCAGCAGCTTGTACATCAGGTCCGTGCCGATGTTGCCGGATCCGACGATCGCGGCGGTCGCCTTGGTCACTGTTTCGAACCTCATCAGAGTCGAGGAGTCCGTCGAGGGGGTCCAGAGAAGAGAGGGGGGCGGGAGGGCGGTCAGCCGTCGTAGGTGACCTTCAGCCGGTCGCTGACCGGGCGGGCCTGGCAGGCGAGGACGAGTCCGTCGGCCAGGTCCTGGGCGTCGAGGACCTCGTTGCGTTCCATGACGACCTCGCCCTCCACCAGGACGCAGGCGCAGGCGCTGCACGCGCCCTCCCGGCAGGAGTAGGGGGCGTCGAGTCCGGCCGCGAGGAGCACGTCGAGCAGGGGCCTGCCGCGCGGCCAGTCGACGGTGCGGCTCTCCCCGTCCAGCTCCACCTCGGCCGTGCTGACGGGCCCCTCGGTGTCGGCGTCCGGGTCGTGGTCCGGCTCCGTGAAGGGGTCGCCGGTCAGGGAGGTGAACCGCTCGACGGTGATCCGGCCGGCGGGCACCCCCAGGTCGGCGAGGGCGCCCGTGGCCAGGTCCATGAAGGGGCCGGGCCCGCACACGAAGGCGGGTCGGCCGGCGTACGGCGCGGCGAGGGCCCGCAGTCCGGACGCCGTGGGCCGGCCCTGGAGGGACTCCAGCCAGTGCAGGACGGTGAGCCGGTCGCCGTACTGCCGTGCCAGCGCGGTCAGTTCCTCGCGGAAGATGACGGACTGCTCGTCCCGGTTGGCGTAGACGAGGGTGACGCGGCCGGTCCCGGCGTGCAGTGCGGACGCGAGGATCGACATGACGGGGGTGATGCCGCTGCCCGCGGCGAGCAGGAGGAAGTCGCCGTCGAGGGAGTCGGGAGTGAAGGTGCCCGCGGGCCGCAGCACCTGGAGGGTGTCGCCCTCGGTGACGTGGTCGCAGATCCAGTGGGAGGCGTAGCCCCCGGCGGTGCGTTTGACGGTGACCTTGAGCAGCTCGTCGCGGACCGGGGAGCTGCACAGCGAGTAGCAGCGCGCGGCGCCGCCGTCCCGCTCGGAGGGCACCCGCAGGGTGAGGAACTGGCCCGGGCGGTAGGCGAACGCGGCCCGGTCCTCCTCGGCGGGCTCCAGGACCAGCGAGTGCGCGTCGGCCGTCTCCCGGATTACCTTGACGACCCGTACGGTCAGCGGCCCCGGGCTCACGGCGCGTCCTGGGCGGTGACGGGCCCGGTGCGGGCGGCGGCCGCGTGCCGGGCGGCGATGTGGCCGAACACGATGGAGGGGCCGATGGTGGCGCCCGGACCGGCGTACTCGCCTCCCATCACCGACGCCGAGGTGTTGCCGGTGGCGTACAGTCCGGCGATGGCCGAGCCGTCCTCGCGCAGCACCCGGCTGTGCTCGTCGCAGACCAGGCCGCCCTTGGTGCCGAGGTCGCCGACCTCGATGCGCACCGCGTAGTAGGGGGCCCTGTCGATCTCGTCGAGGTTGGGGTTGGTGAGGGTGGGGTCGCCGTAGTAGCGGTCGTAGGCGCTGTCGCCGCGGCCGAAGTCGGTGTCCTTGCCGGTGCGGGCGAAGCCGTTGAACCGCGCCACGGTCTCGGCCAGCGTGTCGCGCGGGACGCCGATCCGCTCGGCGAGTTCCTCGATGCTGTCGGCGCGGTGCACGGTGCCCTTGTCGTAGAACGCCTTGGGGAACGGCAGGCCGGGCAGCACCTGGGCGAAGGGGTAGCGGGCGCGGGCCTTGGCGTCCATCACGAACCAGGCGGGCACGTGGCCGCCGGCCAGCTGGTCGTGGACGAAGTTGACGTACGGCGACGACTCGTTGGTGAAGCGCCGACCGTCGCCGGAGACGATCACCGACGGCGGGATGCAGCGCTCGGAGACGAGCGGGACGGTGGCGCCGGAGGGGTGGTGCACGGACGGCATCCACCAGGCGTCGTCCATGAGGTCGAGGGCGGCGCCGAGGGCCTGGCCGGCCATAATGCCGTCGCCGGTGTTCTCGACGGCTCCGGCGCTGTGGTTGTCCCGGCCGCCCTCGGGGAGGTACTTCTCGCGCATCTGCGGGTTGTGGTCGAAGCCGCCGGTGGCGAGGAGCACGCCGCGGCGGGCACCGACGCGCACGGTGCGGCCGTCGCGGGTGACGACGACCCCGGTGACCTTCCCGGCGTCGTCGACGACGAGTTCGGTCATCGGGCTGCGCAGCCACACCGGTACGCCGGCGTCCTTGAGGGCCATGCGCAGGCGGGCGACGAGGGCGCGGCCGCCGGTGGCCATGTGGCGGCGGCGCACGACGTTGGAGGAGACCCGCCAGGCGGCCACGACCGACGCCCAGCGCCCGCGCCAGGTCCGCTTGACCATGGCGAGGTCGCGGTAGTCCTTCGCGGTGATCCACAGGCCGAGGGGGCCCTTGAGGCTGTTGGGCCGCTGGTGCCTCTCGTCCTCGCCGAGCCTGCGGGTGTCGAAGGGCAGCGCCTCCACGGACCGGCCGAGCGGGCGGCCGCCGTCGTACTCGGGGTGGTAGTCGGCGTACCCCTTGACCCAGAAGAACCGCAGCCAGCGGCTCTTGCCGAGCAGTTCCATCGCCGCGGGCCCCTGGTCGACGTAGGCGTCGAGGCGGGCTGCGGGCACCCGGCCCTCGGTGAGCCGGTCCAGGTAGCGGCGGATCGACTCGCGGCTGTCGTCGTGGCCCTTGGCGCGCAGGGTGGGGTTGTTGGGGATCCAGATGCCGCCGCCGGAGATGCCGGTCGTGCCTCCGTACATCGCCCCCTTCTCGACGACGACGGTGCTCAGTCCGCTGTCGGCGGCGGTCAGCGCGGCGGCCATGCCGCCTCCGCCGCTGCCGACGACGACGAAGTCGAACTCCTCGTCCCAGCCCTGCCGGGCGGGGGCGCTCACGCCGCGTCCTTGCGGGTCGCGTCCGCACCGGCCGATGCCTCGCGGGTCAGGAAGGCGAGGACCGCGCTCTCCCAGGCGGCCTTCTGCTCGATCATCACCCAGTGCCCGCAGTCGGGGAAGACGTGCAGTTCGGCGTCCGGGATGGTGCGCATGGGCAGGAGCGCCATGTCGACGGGGCTGACGCGGTCGTCGCGGCCCCAGGTGAGCAACGTCTTCGCCTTCAGCCGGTGCAGCAGCGCCCAGTAGGGGGCCTCGTCGGAGGCGGCCGCGGCGGCGGCGCGGGCGGCGAAGGCCTCGCTGCCGTACATCAGGCGGGCGCTCGCGAGCGTCTCCGGGTCGGTGGCCTGCGCCCAGCGCTCCTCGATCAGTTCCTCGGTCACCAGTGCCGGGTCGTACACCATCGAGTGGAGCCAGCGCACCAGGCCCTCGCGGGAGGGCGCGTCGGTGAACTCGGTGAGCAGTTTGATGCCTTCGCCGGGCGCGGGGCTGAACACGTTGCGGCCGATGCCGCCGATCGTCACCAGGCGGCGCACCCGGTCGGGGTGTTCGAGCGCGAGGCGGGTGCCGACGATGCCGCCCATGGAATTGCCGATGACGTCGACCCGCTGAAGGCCGAGGCCGTCCAGGAACCGGATGACCGACGAGGCCGCGGTCGCCATGGGGTGGCCGTCGGCCGGGTCACTGACGCCGAAACCGGGGAACTCCAGGACGAGGCAGCGGAAGTGCTCGGCGAACGTGCCGAGGTTGTGGCGGTAGTTGCGCCAGCCGGTGACGCCGGGGCCCGAACCGTGCAACAGCAGCAGGGGTGGGCCGTCTCCGGCCTCGTGATAGCGCAACACGCCCTCATCGGTGGGGAGTTCGCGCAGTGTGGAGTCGTGGCTCAGCTCCGTCATCATCCCTGCCCTCGCTTGACCTCGGTGGTCGATGGCCCTGGACGGTAGTCAGGGCCGGCGGGGCCGCGCGGGACACGTCTCGGTCAGCGGGATGCGTACCGCCGGGACGGGTCCGGCCCAGTCCGGCAGCCCGGGCCGGTGGGCGGTTCCACTCATCGGGAACGGTCACCCGGCCCGGCCGGACGGTGCCCTAGCTTCGGCCACCTGCCCGCTCCCGGGCACATCACCGCACCGTCCCCCTCGAGGTGAAACCGATGACCGCAGAGTCCCTGTCCCCGCCCGAGGCCGCCGAGGAGACCGAGCCGACGCCCCTGCGGATGCGGCGCGTCATGGGAACCTTCGCGTCCGGCGTGACCGTGGTGACGGGGACCGGCGGGGACGGCACCCCGGTGGGTTTCGCCTGCCAGTCCTTCGCGTCCGTCTCCCTCGAACCGGCCCTGGTCCTGTTCTGCGCCGACCACCGGGGCCGTGCGTGGCCGAGGATCAGGGAGTCGGGCCGGTTCAGCGTGAACATCCTCGCCGCGGAGCAGACGGATCTGTGCGGCCGGTTCGGGTCCGGCAAGGGCCGCAAGTACGAGGGGCTTGAGTGGGAAATGTCCCGCTGGGGCACTCCCTCGCTGCCCGGCGTCCTGACCCGGGTGCACGCCGATGTGCACGACGTGCACGGGGCGGGCGATCACGATGTGGTGGTGGGCCGGGTCCTCGCCCTGGAGACCGTGGCCGACCGGGAGCCGATGCTCTTCTTCCGCGGCGGCTTCGGCGTCCGGAGCCCGGCCGCGGCAGCGGTCCCGGCGCCCGAGGTGTGGGGATGGGGCGACCACTGGGGGTGAGCGGCGCCCCGGCCCGGCCGGTGTGTACGACGCGGGCCCGAAAGAAGTGTGCGACGGGCCCGGCCGGTGTGTACGACGGACCCGGGAGGCACGCGCTTCGGGCCCGGTGCCTCGACCGCCTACTGCCAGTCGCCGTACTGCCCCACGGCGAGCAGCCGGTCCATGGCCTCGGCGGACCATGTCCCCTCCGGCTCGAACGCGGTCCGGCGCGGCGCCCTGACCGGCGTCTGCCGGCGGGGGAACAACTCGTGCGACACCTGCCGGGCCGCGTCCACCACCAGCGGGGCCGCCTTCTCCAGCGGTGACCAGGCGTCCCCCACCAGGGAGATCGCGGCGAGCGGCCCGTCGGGGCCCCGGACCGCGGCGGCGGCGCAGGCGATGTCGGGGAAGCACTCGCCGCGCTCGAAGGCGAGCCCGTGGCGGCGCCGGATGCGGTCGAGTTCCTGGTGCAGGGTCCCCATGTCGCAGATCGTTCGCTGGGTCAGCCGGCCGATGGACTCACCGGCCCTGGCCTCGACATCCTCCGGTTCGAGCCAGGCGAGCATGGCCTTGCCGAGCGCCGTCGAGTGGGCCGGTGCCCGGCCGCCGACGCGCGAGGGGACGGTGGCGGCGAACCGGCCCCCGACCTTGTCGAGGTAGTAGACCTCCGCACCGTCCAGGACGGCCAGGTGGACGACGAGCCCGGTCCGGATCTGCAGCTGGTGCAGCCGGGCGGCGGCGGCCTCGCGGATCCTGCCGTGCGTCCCGTCTCCCCCGCCGAACCCGAGGGCCCGGCGGCCCAGCCCGTAGCCCAGGCCGGTGTGTTCGAGCCAGCGCAGCCGTACCAGCTGGTCGAGGATCCGGTGCGCCGTGGACCGGGGCAGCCGGGTGCACCGGGCCACTTCCTCCAGGGACAGCCGGGCCGTGCGGCCCTCGAACAGGTCCATGATGAGCGTCACCCGCTCGACCATCGACGGCGGCAACTCGCGACGGGCCGGTGCGTGCGTGGTGGGAAGACCATCGACAGCCGTCATGGGAGCCTCCAGTCACAGACTGAAATGAATTCTTGTTTTCCGGAATGTAACAGCGCTCCCCAGCGGTGAGAAGAGATGCGGTCCGGCTCTTTTGCCGGCCCCGAGCCGCCGGACCGGGCTCACCCGCCTACTCCTGGCCGGTGAACATCCTGATCAGGCCGTGCGGCGCGTCGTCGCCGAACATCAGCGCGTGCAGCCGGGACGCGTCGGCGGCCTCCGCCGCGCTGCGCGGGAACAGGTCCCGCTCGTACGCGGTGAGCGCGGCCTCCACGTCGCCGGGGTGCGCGGCGAGGGCCGTGCCGAGTTCCGCGCCGTCGTACATGGCCAGGTTGGCGCCTTCGCCGGACGGGGGCATGAGGTGGGCGGCGTCGCCGAGCAGGGTCACTCCCGGCACGCGCTCCCACCGGTGGGCGGCGGGGAGGGTGTACAGGGGGCGCAGGACCGGCGCGGTGTCGGCGTCGGTGATCAGCGCGGTCAACTCCGGTGCCCATCCGGCGAACTCCCGCGCCAGCCGCGTGACACCCGCCGCTTCGGGGAGACCGATGCCGTCGAACCACTCGCGCGGCCTGCGCAGGGCCACGTAGGCGTGCAGGGTCCCGCCGCTCTCCCGGTGGGCCTGGATCGCCTTGCCCGGCGCGAGCGCGAACATCGCGCCGTCGCCGACCGCCTTCGCCGTGGCCGGGTGCCTGGTGTCGGCGTCGAGCAGGTAGGTCTCGACGAACGACATGCCGACGTACTCGGGTGCGGCGTCGGAGAGCAGCGGCCGCACCCGGGACCACGCGCCGTCGGCGCCGACCAGGAGGTTCGTGACGACGGAGGTGCCGTCGGAGAACGCCACCTCGTGGCGGCCGTCACCGAGGGAGCGGGCGGCACGGACCTTGCGGCCCCAGCGGACGGTGCCGGCCGGGAGTGAGTCGAGCAGCATCCGCCGCAGTTCGCCGCGCATCACCTCGGGGCGGCCGCCCGTGCCGTCGTCGCCCTCCTCGAACAGGACCGTCCCGTCCGGGGCGAGGGCCCGCGAGGCCTGACGGCCCTCCAGGACGAGCCCGCGGAACTCCTCGGCCAGCCCCGCGGCCCCAAGAGCGGGTTGGCCGTTGCTGTCGTGGATGTCGAGCATCCCGCCCTGCGCGCGTGCCTCCGCGGAGGCCTCGGCCTCGTGGACGGTGGCCGGGATGCCGTGGACGTGCAGGACGCGGGCGAGCGTGAGGCCGCCGAGTCCGGCGCCGACGATCGTGACGTGCGTGGTCATGGTGCTTCCCTCCTGATGGCGGTCCCGGGGCGCAGACCCGGCAGGACCGACGTGCACTGGAACGGCGTTCCATCACGGCCAGGGTGGAACGCCGTTCCAGTCCCTGTCAAGCTGGAACGGTGTTCCAAGCGGTCTAGGATGAGCGCATGGCAACCAGGTCGCGCCGCCCGGAACGGCGGCAGGAACCCCTCTCGCGGGACCGCATCGTCGGGGCCGCCGTCGAACTCCTCGACACCGTGGGAGAGCGCGGCCTCACCTTTCGCGCCCTGGCCGAGCGCCTGGCGACCGGTCCCGGGGCGATCTACTGGCACATCGCGGGGAAGGCCGAGTTGCTCGGCGCCGCCACGGACGCGGTCGTCACCGCCGCCGTGACCGCCGGACCCACCGGTGCCGCCGACTCGCCCCAGGACGCGGTGCGCGCCGTCGCACTGGGCCTGTGGGACGCGACCGAAGCACACCCGTGGCTGGCCACGCAGCTCGCGACACAGCTGTCCCGCACACCCTGGGGGACGGTGGCGCCGCGGATCTTCGAGAGCCTCGGCCGCCAGGTCCAGGCGATGGGCGTGCCCGAGGCCCACTGGTTCACGGCGTCCTCCGCGCTCATGCACTACATCCTCGGCGCCGCCGGCCAGAACGCCGCGAACTCCGCGAGCGCCGGCCCGGCGGGGGCCGACGTGGACCGGGACGAGTTCCTGGACACCGTGTCGACGGCGTGGGAGGGGCTCGACCCGGACGCGTACCCGTTCACCCGGGCCGTGGCGGACCAGGTCCGCGGCCATGACGACCGCGAGCAGTTCCTCGCCGGGATCGCCCTCGTCCTGACCGGCATCACGGCACTTCACCGGCCCGGCCGGTAGGACCCGGGCCCGGCCGACCGCCTTCGGGCGGCCTTCGGCGTGTGCGCCGTCTCACGCATCCCATGGCCGCCCAAGTTGCGTGGGTCACTGCGTAAATGCCCCTTTCGCCGCCATGCTCGAAGTGAACGGTGCCGGGCGAAGTGGCGCGTGCCGCCGCCGACTTGGCCACGGCGTACTGACGTGAGCCCTGCCACAGCACGCGCGGCTCTTCCCCTTCCCCACCCGTTCCCCTTCCTCACCCGTTCCCCTTCCTCACCTGCTCCGCAGCAGACCCCGTAGAAAGGTGCCGATCGTGGCCGCATACCTGTGCGCTCCCGCCGTGATACACGGCGAGCACTCCGTCGAGACCCGAGAGATCGCCGAGGAAGTACGCGGCCGGCACCCGCACGCGCCGTGGGCGCCGCGGATCGACGGCATCGCGGCCAGTACGGGCATCGAGAGCCGCGGCTGGATGCTCCCGCTGGAGGCCGCCGTCGCGCCCGGCGGTGGCGGCGACCTCGGGGCCGCCCGGGAGGCGCTGGTCCGCGACGGGTTCACCGAGCAGGACGCGGACCGCGTGATCGCCGCCCTGAAGGCGGTACCCGCGTCGCAGACCGTCCAGGAGCGCACCGCCCCGGCCTGGGAGGCCGTGCAGGCCTACGGGGAGCGCGCGGCACGTGGTGCCCTGCAGATCGCCGGGCTGGACGTCGCGGACGTCGACTGCCTGATCACCAGCAACTCCACCACCCCGGCCCTGCCCGGACTGGACGTCGCCCTGGCCAACCGGCTCCCGCTGCGCGGCGACACCATGCTGCTGCCCGCCACCCAGTGGGCCTGCGTGGCCGGGACCCGCTCGCTGGCGCTGGCCGCCGACCTCGTGGCGGCGGACCCGGACCGGGTGGTCCTGGTGGTGATCTCCGAGGCGCTGAGCACCACCTACCAGCCCGCCGACGACACCCTGGAGTCCCTGATCGTCCGGCTGCTGTTCGCGGACACCGCGGTCGCCGCGGTGGTCACGGGCCGCCCGAGGCCCGAGTCGGTGCTCCGGCTGGACGCCGCCTGGCACCACACCCTGCCGGGCACGCGGGACCTGCACCGCCTGGAGACGCGGGCGGACGGCACCCACTTCGTGATGGACCGGCGCGGGCCGCGGGCGGTGCAGGAGACGGTCACCGCGATGTGGGAGTGGCTCCGCGTCCGCTACGAGGACGACCCCTCCTCCTGGCACCCCGACGTCCTGCTCGCGCACCCCGGCGGGACCCGGGTGCTGGAGTACATGGAGCAGACGATGCCCGACGAGTGGCCCTCGGGGCTCCTGGAGTACAGCCGGGACAGCTACACCAGCGGCAACCGCGGAGGCGCCGCCGTGTTCGACATCCTGCGCCGGGCGCACGACGCCGGGCAGAAGGCGGGCAGCCGTGCCGTCCTGTACGCGGCCGCCCCGGGCCTGACCGCCACCGCTCTGGAAGGGGAGTGGCTGTAGGGGGCACTCCGGGGTGCAGGGGGCACTCCGGGGCCGCCACCCGCCACTTTCCGTGTTCACCGTGCGGTCCGCTGATGTGGGCGAAGCGTCCGCGCGTGTTATTGAATGGGGTGTGCGGCCGGGATCCTCGGGGGCCCTTCCGCACGGGTTCGGGTACGGCCCCGGCACTGTGCCGGGGTTGGCGAGCGAGCTGAGGGAGCCGCATGGACTCCACACCCTCCCCGTCGTCCTCGTCGCCGTTCGACCTGGTCAGCAGCGCCCTGGGGCGGTACATCCCGCGTGGCGGGGCCGCGGCGGCCGGTCCTGCCGAGTCGCGGGACGACTCCGGCGGACACCTGCCGGAGCACGACCGTCCGCCGGTGGGCCGGCAGGAGCAGATCCTCGGTGCGGTCAATCTGGACCGGGAACTGAGAGTCACCCACCGCAATCTCGAGGCCCCCGTCTTCGCGGGACTGGACGCCGCGGTCGGCAGCCCGTTCGTCGATCTCCTGCCCCCGGGGGACGTACCGACGGTCACCCGGCGGCTGCGGCAGGTCCTGGAGACCGGTGAGGCACACGTCGCCCGGGTCCAGCGCCTGCGGCGCGGCGACGGGTCGGAGCTGGTCGTGTCGATGAGCATCCTGCCCGCGGCCGCGCCCCGGGAGGGGCTGACCGTCTCCGTGATCGCCATGGCCAGGAGGCTGCACCTGTACGCCGCCGAGACCGCGATCGGCACCTCGCTGGACATCGGCGAGACGGCGCAGTCGCTGGCGGAGTCCCTGCTGGCCTGGGGAGACGTGGCCGCCGTCGACCTCGACTTCGCGGTGTGGACGGGCGAGGGGGTCACCGAGCGGGGGCAGGGCCGCATCCGGCTGCGGCGGGCGGCCCTGGTGCCGGACCGGGCCTGGCCCGAGGGGTACGTGACCCTGGGCGAGGACCTTCCCGGCGACGCGAGTCGCCTGCTGTCGCAGGCGATACGGCGCGCCGACGCCCCGCAGTCCATCGTCATCCCCGACCGGGAGGCGATCGAGCGGGTGCTCGGCAGCCCGCGGCTGGTCCGTGCCCTGGTGCCCGGCGACCGGTCCGCGGGCGTGGCGTGCGTACCGCTGGTCCTGGAAGGTGATCCGCCCGTCGTCCTGGGCGTGGCGGAGGTGTGGCGGCGGGCGGACCGCCCGTTCGCCGACAGTGAGCTGTTCGACCTCCAGGAGCTGGTGGCCAGGACCTCCCACCATGTGGACCTGGCCCGCCAGCACCAGCGCGAGCACACGCAGGTGCTGGCGCTGCAGCGGCGGCTGCTGCCGCGCTCCGCCGGTGGCACCGTCCAGACCGCCAGCGTCTACCAGCCCGCCACGCCCGACAGCGCGGGCGTCGGTGGAGACTGGGTGAACAGCTTCCCGCTGCCGGACGGCCGTACCGCGCTGGTCGTCGGCGATGTCGTCGGGCACGGCCTGGGCGCCGCGGCCACCATGGGCCAGCTGAGCATGGAGGCCCGGGCGCTACTGTCCGCGGGGCTGGCCCCCGACGAGGTGCTTGAGCACCTGGACGAGACCGTGACGCTGCTGGACGACGCGGAGTCCGGGCTGGCGGCCGGTTACAGCGCGCTCGGGTCGACCTGCTGCATCGCCGTGTACGACCCCGTCAGCCACCGGGTGACGCTGTCCAGCGCGGGCCACCTCCCCCCGATCCTGGTGTCGCCGGACGGGCGCGCCGGCCCGCTCCCGGTCCGCCCGCATCCCGGCCTGGGTACCGAGTTCGCGCTGCGGGAGCCGTACGGCGTGCACACCTTCGTCGCTCCCCCGGGGTCCCTGCTCGCCCTCTACACCGACGGCCTGGTCGAGGACCCGGCGGTGCCGATCGACGAGGGCATCGCCAGGCTGGCGGACGCCGTGTCCGGCGTGCATCCGTGGGACTCGCTGCAGCAGGCCGCGCGCCGGGTGGTCTCCGACGTGATGCCGACGCACCAGCGCGACGACGTGACCCTGCTCATCGCGCGCACGATCGGCTACCGCAAGGGGGACACCGCGACCTGGCGGCTGCCCGCTCGCGAGGACGCGGCCGCCCGGGCCCGCGCGCTGGTCTCCGCGCTGCTGCGGCAGTGGCGCACCAGGGACAGCACCAGGGACAGCGTGCTGCTCCTGGTCAGCGAGCTGGTCACCAACGCGGTCCGGTTCGCCGGCGGCCCCATCACGGTGCGGCTGATCAGGGCCGGTCCCGGCCTGCTGTGCGAGGTCGGCGACACCGGCAACGGCAGACCGCGGCTGGGCCGGGGCGGGCTCCTCGACGACGGGGGCCGCGGCCTGCACGTGGTGCACCGGCTCACCACCCGGTGGGGCGTGCGGTGGACGGACACCGGCAAGGTGGTCTGGGCCGAGGTCGTGCGCTGACGCGGCCGCGGGAGCGTCCTTCCGCGGCGTGCGGGGAACCGGAGCGCGGGTGGCCGACGTCCGTCGGGGCACAAGATCGCCAGTTGGCCCCGAGGAGTCCGAGATGACCGGCACAGGCACCCGCTACCTCTACCTTGCCCGGCACGGTGAGGCCGCACCGGACGAGAACGCGCTGACGGACGCCGGCCGGCGCCTGACGGACATCCCCTTCGATGCCGTCCACCACGGCCCGCTGCCGCGGGCGGAACAGACCGCACGCCTGATCGCCGACGAGCTGAAGGGCGTCATTCCGCGCGTCTCGGAAGCCGCCGGTGACTACGTGCCCCACGTGCCCGAACGGGCCGAGCTTCCGGCCGAGTCGGCCAACTTCTACCTCCGCTTCCTCGCCGGTGCCACCGACGAGGAACGCGAGCGCGGCCCGGAGCTCGCCCGTCAGGCGCTGCGTCTTTTCACGGGGGCGGTGCCGGACGGCGGCCAGGACCGGCACGAACTGGTCGTCACCCACAACTTCCTCATCGCCTGGCTCGTCCGGGACGCCATGCACGCGCCGAAGTGGCGGTGGCTCGGCCTCAACCACTGCAACGCCTCGCTCACGGTCATCCGTTACGCGCCCGGCCGGGCGGCCTCCGTCCTCCTCGCCAACGACATGCGGCACCTGCCCGCCGAGCTGCGCTGGACCGGTTTTCCCGCCGAACCGCGCGTCTGACGATCTGAATCCGCGCCCGGGCCGGAGCGCCGTCGCACCGGCCGGTGCTCAGGAGCCGAGGCTCCTGAGGTCGGCCGCCAGCGAGCTTATGGCGGCGGGGTTGCGCGGGCTCTCGACGAGGTCGACGTAGTCGAGGGTGACGATCCGGTCGTTCTTGACGGCGGAGACGTTGGCAAGCGGCTTGTAGGACACGAGGAAGCGGCGCTTCTGCTCGGCGGTGGTGTCCCCGTAGTCGTTGATCACGATGACCTCGGGGTCACGGGCGACGACCGTCTCCCAGCCCACGGTGGTCCAGCTGTCCTTCAGGTCCTTCATGATGTGGTCGCCGCCGGCCTTGGTGATGATGTCGTGCGGCCCGGCGTAGGCCCCGGAGGTGAGCGGCTTGTCCTCGCCGCTGTCGTAGAGGAACACCCGGGGCCGGTCGGCGCCCTTGAGCGCCTTCGCCTGCGCCTGGGCGACCTGGTCGCGGAACCGGGCGACGAGGGTCTCGGCCCGGTCCTCGACGTCGAACACCTTCCCCAGGTTGCGCAGGTCCGTGTACAGCGCGTCGAGCGGGGGCATCACACCGCGGGCCTTGCCCTGTCCGTTGCGGCACGACTCACTGAGCAGGTACGAGTCGATGCCCACGCGGCGCAGCGCCTGAGGCGTGAATCCGTCTCCCTCGCTGAAGCCGTAGTTCCAGCCCGCGAAGACCAGGTCGGCGCGGGCGTCCAGGACCAGTTCCTTGTTGATGCGCTCCTTCGACAGCCAGGTGGTCTTCCGGTAGCCGTCCTTCCACGGCACCTTCGTGAGGTCGCCCTTGTCGTCGGGCATGACGTATCCGGCCATGTGGTCCTCGAGGCCGAGGGCGAACATGATCTCGGTGATTCCCACGTCGTTGGTGACCACGCGCTGCGGGGCCTTCTCGAACGTCAGCTTCTCGCCGCAGTTCTCGACCGTCACCGGATAGTGGCCGTCGGACGACGCCCGGGCGCCCTCCCCCTTCCCCGCCTCCGGCGAGACGTCCGCCCCGCAGCCGGAGACGGCGAAGGCGAGTACGGGGGCGAGGGCCAGGACCAGGGCGGCGGGGCGTGCGCGGTTCGGCATGCTGGGGGTGACTCCTTCGAGGGCGGGCGGTGCTGAGCGGACGGGGCGGGGCGAACGGGCGGGGCGCGCTACCGAGCCGGCAGGCGGTCGAAGAGCAGTTGGAGCGCGCCGGTCTCCGGGTGGGCGACGCGGTGCGCCCGGACTTTGAAGACGTCGGCCAGCAGATCGGCCGTGAGCACGTCGTGCGGGGCGCCGGAGGCGACGACCCGGCCGCCGTCGACGACGTGCAGGCGGTGGCAGTGGAGCGCGGCGAGGTTGAGGTCGTGCAGGGCGGCGAGCACGGTGGGCCCGTCGGCCCGCACCAGGGACAGGATCTCCAACTGCTGGGCGATGTCCAGGTGGTTGGTGGGCTCGTCCAGGACGAGGATCCGCGGCTGCTGGGCGAGTGCGCGGGCGATCAGGACCCGTTGCCGCTCCCCGCCGGAGAGGGTGAGGAAGCCGCGGTCGGCCAGATGGTCCGCGCCGACTCCTTCCAGGGCGGCGGCGCAGACGTGCCGGTCCTCGTCGGAGGTCCGGGCGGTCGCCCCCTGGTGCGGCAGTCTGCCCATGGCCACGACCTCGGCCACCGTGAAGTCGAACTCCGCCCCGGCTTCCTGCGGCAGGGCGGCGAGCCGGCGTGCGCTCTCCCGCGGGCTCAGGGAGGGCAGATCGTCACCGCCGAGCCGGACCACGCCGGCCGTGGGGCGCAGCGCCCGGTACACGCAGCGCAACAGGGTCGACTTGCCGCTGCCGTTGGGCCCGACGAGCCCGACGAACCCGCCGCTGTCCGCGTGCAGCGAGACGTCGTCGAGCACCCGCGCGCCGGACATCTCCACCGTGAGTCCCTCGACCTCGACCCGCATCACACGCCTCCGAAGGTGTAGGTACGGCGGCGCATCAGCAGGACGAAGCAGGGCACGCCGATCGCCGCCGTCAGTACGCCCAGCGGCAGTTCGGCGGGGGCGAGCACCACGCGCGACAGGATGTCGACCCAGACCAGCAGGACGGCCCCGCCCAGGGGCGCCACGGCCAGCAGCCGGCGGTGGTCCGCGCCGACCAGCATCCGGGCCGCGTGCGGGACCATGAGGCCCACGAAGCCGATCGCCCCGCTGACCGCGACCACCGCACCCGTGACGGCCGAGGCGGTGAGGAACAGCTCCTTGCGCAGCCGTCCGGGGTCCACGCCCAGCGCGGCCGCGGTCTCGTCGCCCATCGCGAGGGCGTTCAGGCGCCGGGCCGACCAGCCGAGATGGACGAGGCCGCCGAGGACCGCGCCCGCGGCGATCGGAACGGAGGACCAGTTCGCCCCGCCCAGGCTGCCGAGCAGCCACATCATGGCGGACCGCGCCGCTTCGCCGTGCTCGGCGGCGAACACCATGAAGGTGGTGACGGCCGAGAAGCCGTAGTACATCGCGGTACCGGTCAGCACCAGCCGGAGCGGAGTCAGGCCCCGCGGGGTCCGGGCGACCGCGTACACCAGCACCATGGCCGCGAGCGCGGAGAGGAACGCCGCCGTGGACAGCGCCCACAGACCGAGTGCGCCGAAGGCCCCGAAGATGAGCACGGCGTTGGCCCCGACGGCGGCACCGGAGGAGATGCCGAGGACGAACGGGTCCGCCAGCGCGTTGCGGACCATGGCCTGGACGGCGACGCCGACGGACGCGAGGCCGGCGCCGACGACCGCCGCGAGCACGGCTCGTGGGAACCGGAGCTCCCAGACGATGGTGTAGGCGGCGACGTCGTCCGCGCCGATGGTCCCTCCGGTCAGGCCCGCCCAGAGGTAGTGCAGCGCCTCGCTCCAGGAGAGCCCCGACGCGCCGATGCCCGCCCCGCAGGCCAGCGAGACGGGAAGCGCGACGCACAGCCCGGTCACGAGCAGGGGGAGTGAGGCGCGCCTGGCCGGTGGCGGCCCGCTGTTCGCCGTGCGATCCGGTGGGGCGGCGGGTATCCGGTCGCGGAGCGTGACCACAGGCGTTTCGCTTTCGCCTCGGGCCGTGCGCCTGCGTGTTCGAAGGAGCGGGCCCGGACGCGGGGCGCCCTGCACAGCACCTCTCGCAGTCCACGGCGATTGACAGGGGCTTCACCACCGCGGGTAATCGGGCTTACGGAACCCCCTGCGGGGCTCCGCCTACCGTTGCGGGTCAGCGCCGGACTTCGACCGGACTTCCCCCACGAGGCGCTTCGCAGCGTACCTCCTCCCCGCGGGCGAACCGGAACCGCACCGCGACTCCGACGGCTTCCCGCGTCCTCGAACTCGTCCGCGCCGGTGATGCCGCCGCCCGCGGTAAACTCGCCCCCTTTCGGATCGTGCGGGAACGCCTCGCCCCGGACGCAAAGGATGTATTGGTGACGAACAGCGGTGGGCGTCGTCGGCCGGACGTCACGACGGTCGAGATCATCGGTGGGCCGGAAGCGATCGAGGTCGGCCTCAGCGACTACGACGCCCGGTGGGCGCAGGACTACCTGCGTCACCGGCGTCGAATCCTCGACGCCTTGGCGGCGGACGTCGAGGTCGAGCACATCGGCTCCACCTCGGTTCCGGGACTGGCCGCCAAGCCGATCGTGGACATCGTCGTCGCGGTGGCCGACATCACGGCGGAGGAGGACTACCTCGACGCACTGCTGGCCGCCGGTTACGAACTGCGGGTTCGAGAGCCAGGACACCGACTCGTGCGCACACCCACTCGCGACGTGCATGTGCACGTGTACGAAAGAGGGGACGCGGCGGTGCACGAGTACCTCCTCTTCCGTGACCACCTGCGCACCCACGCGGACGACCGCGCCCTGTACGAGAGCGTCAAACGAGCCCTGTTCGACCAGCGGTGGAACGACATGAACGACTACGCCGACGCCAAGACGGACGTCATCCGCGCGATCAAGTCCCGGGCCGGAGCAGCCAACCAGTGACGCGGAGCGGCGTCACTTGCCGCTGTAGACGGGGAACGCGCTGTGCTCGCCGTAGTCCACGTCCCGCAGGCCGCGCAGGGCGTCCATGTCGTCGTCGGTGATCTCGAAGTCGACCTGGGCGTTGGCGCGCATGTGCTCGGGGTTCGCGGTCTTGGGCAGCGACACCGTGCCCAGCTGCAGGGTGTAGCGGATGCACACCTGCGGGACGGACCCGCCGTACCGCTCGGCCTCGCAGTGGTCGAGGAGCTGCGAGGGGGTGTTTCCCGCGTGGACGAGCAGCTGGTTCACGTGCGGCACGACGGTCGCGCCCTTCGGCCCGGTGCGCCTCTTCGAGCGCGCGCCATGCCGCGCGGTTGCCCTCGGCGCAGTCGCCGCCGCGGAAGTCGTTCCACGGCTGCGGGCTGTGGATGAGCATCAGGTCGATGTACTCGATCCCGAGCCGGTCCAGCGACCCGTCGATCGCGTCGACCGCCTGGTCGTGGTCCTTGATCTCGGCGGCGAGTTTCGTCGACACGAACAGCTCGTCGCGGGGTACCGCGGCGGTGCGCACGCCCTGGCCGACACCGCGCTCGTTGCCGTACGCCCGGGTCCAGGACGGTCATGCGTTCGCTCCGTTCTCGGGCAGCTTGCCGTACACCTCGTCGGTGACGGGCTCGAGCCATTCGTTGCTGACGCCTTCACCCGGGGTGATGAAGGCGACGTGGGAGAACCACGAGTCGGCCTTCGCGCCGTGCCAGTGCTTCGTGCCCGCCGGGACGCGGATCACCGTTCCCGGCTCCATGCCGACGGGGTCCTCGCCCTCGGCCTGGTACCAGCCGCTGCCCGCCGTGCACAGCAGGATCTGGTCACCGCCGCCGTCCGTGCCGTGGTGAATGTGCCAGTTGTTGCGACAGCCCGGCTCGAAAGAGACGTTGCTGACGGGGACGCTGCCCGAGGCGAGCGGGGCCAGATAGCTCTGGCCGATGAAGTACTGCGCGTAGGCGTCGTTCTTCTCGCCGAGCGGGAAGATCTGGTCGAATCCGTTGGCGGCCATGCTGTTCCTTGCTCCTTCGCTGTGGTGCCTACGATCAGGGGAGCGCTCGTCCGTGATCACGAGGGCGCGGCGTTGAACACTGTCGGTCACCCGGGGCCGACAGGCATCCGCGAGAGGTGCCCGCCGCCCCGCCCCGCTCGGCGGGCGACTCCGTGTCTGCCAGACCGGTACTCCCTGGCCTCCGCGGACGTCGCCTCGCGTGACCTTCGCGGTCGCAAGGTCGATACTGCCCCTGCAAGCCTCTTGCCGGTCTGCGGCCGACTCGCCACGAAGACCTGACGCAGCGTCATCAAGGAGCCCGCTCACGACCGCCGCCGACCGTCGAGACCACGAACCGACCTGCACCACTCTGACCAGCAGAAACACAGGTCGGACGCCCGTCTGCCAGCTCGCTTAGGAGATACCCTTGAGGATGCTCATCAACGTCCCCGAGACCGTCGTCGCGGATGCGCTGCGCGGTATGGCCGCCGCCCATCCCGAGTTGACCGTGGACGTCGAGAACCGGGTGATCGTGCGGCGGGACGCCCCCGTGTCCGGGGAGGTGGCCCTGGTGTCGGGGGGCGGGTCCGGGCACGAGCCGCTGCACGGCGGGTTCGTGGGACCCGGGATGCTGACGGCCGCCTGTCCGGGTGAGGTGTTCACCTCGCCGGTGCCGGACCAGATGGTGCGGGCCGCGGCGGCCGTGGACAGCGGGGCCGGGGTGCTCTTCGTCGTCAAGAACTACACCGGTGACGTGCTCAACTTCGACATGGCCGCCGAACTGGCCGAGGACGAGGGCATCCAGGTCGCGAAGGTGCTGGTCAACGACGATGTGGCGGTGACGGACAGCCTCTACACTGCCGGGCGGCGCGGCACGGGGGCGACCCTGTTCGTCGAGAAGATCGCCGGGGCGGCGGCGCGGGAGGGGCGGCCGCTGGAGCAGGTGGAGGCGATCGCCCGCCGGGTCAACGAGAGCTCGCGCAGTTTCGGGGTGGCGCTGAGCGCCGTCACCACGCCGGCCAAGGGCAGCCCCACCTTCGACCTCCCGTCCGGGGAGCTGGAGCTGGGCATCGGCATCCACGGGGAGCCCGGCCGGGAGCGGCGGCCGATGATGACCTCCGGCGAGATCGCCGAGGCCGCCGTGGACGCGGTGCTGACCGACCTCGGCCCGCGCAACCCCGTCCTGGTCCTGGTCAACGGCATGGGCGCGACGCCGCTCCTCGAGCTGTACGGCTTCAACGCCGAGGTGCAGCGGGTACTCGGCGAGCGCGGCGTGGCCGTCGCCCGCACCCTCGTCGGCAACTACGTCACCTCCCTCGACATGGCCGGCGCCTCGGTCACCCTGTGCGAGATCGACGAGGAACTGCTCGGGCTGTGGGACGCGCCGGTCAGCACCCCGGGTCTGCGGTGGGGCATGTGACGGCGGGCCGGGGAAGAATCGCGACGTACCTACCAGGCAAGGAGATCCTGTGCTCGACGCCGACTTCTTCCGCCGTTGGATGACGGCGGCCACCGCGCTGGTCGACCGCGAGGCGGACCGTCTCACCGCTCTCGACTCACCCATCGGCGACGCCGACCACGGCAGCAATCTCCAGCGCGGCTTCACGGCCGTGGCCGCCACGCTGGAGAAGGAGGCGCCCGACACCCCCGGCGCCGTCCTGATCCTCGCCGGGCGGCAGCTCATCTCCACGGTCGGCGGTGCCTCGGGGCCGCTGTACGGGACGCTGCTGCGCCGTACCGGCAAGGCGCTCGGGGACTCCCCCGAGGTGAGCGCCGATCAGCTGGCCGAGGCGCTGCGGGCGGGCGTGGACGCGGTCCGGACGCTGGGCGGTGCGGCCCCGGGCGACAAGACGATGGTCGACGCCCTGGTGCCCGCCGTGGACGCCCTGGGCGACTCGTTCGCGGCGGCCCGCACGGCCGCCGTCGAGGGGGCCGAGGCGACCACGCCGTTGCAGGCCCGCAAGGGCAGGGCGAGCTATCTGGGCGAGCGCAGCATCGGGCACCAGGACCCGGGGGCGACCTCGTCCGCGCTGCTCTTCGTGGCGCTGGAGGAGACGGCCGGTGAGTGACGAGAAGCTGGTGGGGATCGTGCTGGTGTCGCACAGCGCCGAGGTCGCCGCGTCGGTGGCGGAGCTGGCGAAGGCCCTGTCGGGCGGTGCCGGGGCGGTGGCCGTCGCCCCGGCGGGCGGTACCGCGTCCGGCGAGTTCGGCACCAGTTCGGAACTGGTCGCGGCCGCCGCCGCGTCGGTGGACCGGGGCGCGGGGGTCGCCGTCCTCACCGACCTGGGCAGTGCGGTGCTCACCGTCAAGGCGCTGCTCGCCGAGGGTGACGAACTGCCCGAGAACACCCGCCTGGTGGACGCGCCCTTCGTCGAGGGCGCGGTGGCGGCGGTCGTCACGGCGTCGACGGGCGCCGACCTCGCGGCCGTGGAGGCGGCGGCCGCGGAGGCGTACTCGTACCGCAAGGTCTGAGGCACCGGAAGAGCCGAAAGCACCGAAAAGTCCGAAGGCCCGGCAAGGTCTGGGCGGGAGGCCCCGGCCGCCCGCTCAGCCACCGTCCGCGAACCGCCGTGCCAGCCGCTCCCCCGTCTTCTCGGCCGCGGCCGTGTCGTCGATGGGTTCGACCTCGCTGCCCTTGAAGACGATGTACGTCACGTCGGAGGCCACGCCGCCGCCCTCGGGATCCGCCGGGATGCCGAGGGAGCGTGCGGCGGCGTAGGAGGCTTCGCCGATGAGGCCGCTCGGGCCGACGTCGCCGACGACCGCGTACCGCACCCGGTCCCCGTGGACGAGGGCCGCGAGCGATCCGCCGCGTACGCCGTCCTCGCGGTGGTCCCAGGTGTCGCTGGGTCCGGGCACGACGACGTAGGGCAGGCGTTCGGCGTCCAGCGGGCGGCCGTCGGACCCGGTGTACGCGGTGGCGGGGCTGAAGTGCGGGTCGGTGCCGCTGTTGCACCGGTCGCCGGGCCGGCCGTCGCAGTCGACGTCCAGGTCGGCCTTCCAGTACACGGCCTCCTTGGTGCCGCAGACCGGGATGTCCGCCGGTGCTCCGGCGTCGCTGCGGTAGCGCCCGCGCGAGACGGGGTCGCAGTCCCGCACCCGGGCCAGCAGGTCGGCGGCGCGGACGGGGCTCCCGCTCTCGCCCCGCTGCGCACGGGGCCCGGCCTCCGGGCCGGAGTCCGTCCGCTCCCGCGCGTGGGGCGCGGGCTGCCCGGCCGGGACGTGCGGCACGGGGCCGATCCTGACTCCGGACCGGTCCGCGCGCAGGGGCCTTGCCCGGTCCGGCGCACCAGGCAGCAGAAGCTGCGCCGGCGGTTCGGGAAGCGGCGGGGGCGGAGCGGCGGGGAACGTCGTGGGGGCGAGCAGGGCGGCGCTGGCCGCGACCAGCGTCAGCGACTGGACACGCACGATGTGGCCTCTCCTCGGGGGCTTGGACGGACACTCGGCCTCATCTGTCCCCGAAACGCCCGCGCGACCACCTTTCGCAGGGCCAGACGGTGCACGCCCGCCGTGCGCCCGGTGCGCCGGGGGGTGCGGGACCGGGGGCGGGCGGGCCGGGCCTGTTCCGGCTCCGGCCCGCCCGGCCGCCCGCGCCGGCGCGGGACGGCGACGACAGCGGTCCACGCGCCACCGGCCCGAACTTCCCCGAAGCGGCGGGGAGTTCGGCCGTGAGATGACTCAGCATACGTAACCCTCCCGAGTGGCCGTCACCCACGGCCCTCTTGATGTGATCGCGTCACGGGGGTCATATTGGTCCGGACCTTTACAGTCCACCGCCGTCGAATCGGCGCCGCAGGGGAGGCTGAGCCGTGCGCGAGGTTCCCGTTCCCTCTCTCCCGCGCCGGTGCGCCCTGCTCTGCGGGACGCTCCTGCTGCTCACCTCCTGCGGCTGGGGCCCGGGCGGGGACGGGGACGGCGGCGGGCTGCCCGCGGTGCCCACGGGCGTCACGGCCGAGGCCGGCAGCGCGACGACCGTGCACGTGATGTGGAACGCGGTCGACGACGTGCGGACCTACGAGGTGTATCGCGGCGGCACGCTGGTGCAGGAGGTGCCGAAGGCCGAGCGGATGGTGGACGTCACCCGGCTGCGCCCCTCGACGCCGTACGTCTTCACCGTGCGGGCGCGGGACGCCGAGGGCCGGCTCGGACCGCCCAGCCGGGAGGTGCGGGCGACCACTCCCGCCGCGGTGGCCGACGACTCCGCGCCGACCCGCCCCGGAGACGTCCGCGGCCGGGCGGCCGGCAGCCGGGCGGTGCAGCTCACCTGGTCGGCGGCGAAGGACGACCGCGGGGTGGTGTCGTACGACGTCTACCAGGGCGACACGAAGGTGCACAGCGTCGGCGGCAACCAGACGGCGGCCGTGGTGACCGGGCTGCGGGCGGGCACCCGCTACGCGTTCACCGTGCGGGCCCGGGACGCCGCCGACAACGTCTCCCCCGCGGGCGCCGCCGTCCGGCTCACCACTCCGGGCACCGACGACGGACACGCCACCGCGCCCACGGACCTGCGCGCCGCCTCCCACCTCGCCGACGGGGCCTACTACCTGGACCTCTCCTGGGTCCCGCCGCGCACCGAGACTCCGGTGACCGAGTACCAGATCCACCTGGACGGCCGTGCGGCGACCTCGCTGGTCTACGGCGCCGACGCACCGCGCGACCGCGCCGAGTACAGCTTCTACGCCGGGCGCGAGGCCGGGGTCGTGCACCGGGTGCGGATCCGGGCGCGGCTGGCCGACGGGACCTGGGGCGGCTTCTCGGCGGAACGGAAGGCGACGCTGGGGGCCGACGGCTGACGTGCCGCCCGGTCGGCTGCGGTCCGGCTCGGGGAAGGCGTCACCTGGGCGGTCGCGCTCCGCATGCGGGCGCGGCCGGTGCCCTGTTGGCTGCCAGAGGGGGCACGGGCGTTCCCGACCCCGGCGGCGCAAGGGATGTACCGCCGACCGTGCCGCCGGAGGGCAGTCCACATGCGCATCTCATCGCCGCTTCTCCGCTCCGGCGCCACCGTGGCGGCCGCCGCCGTGCTGCCCGTCGCCCTGGCCGCCGGGCCGGCCCCGGCGGGACCGGGGATCTCCGTGAGCACCACCGGGACCACGGTGTCGGTCACGACCACGGCCTGCGCCCAGCTCAACGGCAGTTGGGGCACCGCCTCCCTGCTCACCAGCAGCCAGCGGGACTTCGCCCAGGGGCGGCAGGTGGCGCTGTCCGGCAGCGGTTCGGGCCAGTCCGCGGCCTGGTCGGGAATCTCGCCGGGCACGTACACGGTGATCGTCATGTGCTCGAACAACAGCACCGCGGGCACCCAGACGGTGATCGTCTCCTCGGCCCCCTCCCCGTCGCCCTCACCGAGCCGGTCCGCCACCCCGTCCCCGTCCGCGTCGCCGGGCGGCGTCATGGGCGGTCTCGGCGGTGCGGTCCAGGACTACGGCACGGCCACCCTGGTGGCGGGCGGCGCGCTGCTGGGGGCGGGCGTCATCGCCGGGGCCTGGTTCCTGCGCCGCCGCTCGAAGCCGTACCGGTTCTGAGCGGGCACCCGGGAAGGGTGTCAGGCCGGTTCCTCGCCGGGCAGTTCGGCGAACTCGGCCAGCGCGTGCCCGAGCCACTGGGTCCAGAACGTCTCCAGGTCGATGCCGGCCCGCAGCACCAGGTGCCGCAGCCGGTCCTCGGTGCTGTCCCGGCCGGGCGGGAAGTCGCGCCGCTCGATCTCCTCGTACTCGGCCAACTGCCGCTCGTGCAGCTCCAGATGGCGTCGCAGGTCCGCCTCGACACCGGCGGTGCCGACCACGGCGGCGGCGCGCAGCCGCAGCAGCATGGTGTCGCGCAGGGGCTTGGGGTCCTGCGGGGCCGCGGTCCAGCGGGACAGTTCGGCGCGGCCGGCGGGCAGGACCTCGTAGGACTTCTTCTGGCCGCGGGCCGGCTGCTGGCCGGGCAGCGCGCGGATCAGGCCCTGCGTCTCCAGTTTTCCCAGCTCGCGGTAGATCTGCTGGTGCGTGGCCGACCAGAAGTAGCCGATCGACCTGTCGAACCGGCGGGTCAGCTCCAGCCCGGACGACGGCTTTTCGACCAGGGCGGTGAGGATCGCGTGCGGGAGTGACATGGCCTCATCCTAGGGACGGCCCGTCCTTCGCCCGCGCTCCTCCCGTCCTCCGTCCGTACGCTCTCCTACAGCGCCGCCGCCAGCTCGGTGCCCTGTTTGACGGCGCGCTTGGCGTCCAGTTCGGCGGCCACGTCGGCGCCGCCGATGAGGTGCGCGCGGTGGCCGGCGGCGACCAGGTCGTCGTACAGGCCGCGGCTGGGCTCCTGGCCGGTGCACAGGACGACCGTGTCGACCTCCAGCACGGTGGACTCGTCGCCGACGGTGATGTGCAGCCCGGCGTCGTCGATCCGGTCGTAGCGCACGCCCGGGACCATGGTGACGCCGCGGTGCCTCAGCTCGGTGCGGTGGATCCAGCCGGTGGTCCTGCCGAGCCCGGCGCCGACCTTGGAGGTCTTGCGCTGGAGCAGGTGGACGGTGCGCGGCGGTGCGGGGCGCTCGGGCGCGGCGAGGCCGCCGGGGGCGCGGTAGTCGGTGTCGACGCCCCAGAGGCGGAAGTACGTCTCCGGGTCCTCGTGGGCCTTGTCGCCGCCGTCGGTGAGGTACTCGGCGACGTCGAAGCCGATGCCGCCCGCGCCGAGGATCGCGACGCGCTCGCCGACGGGGGCGCCGTCGCGCAGGACGTCGAGGTAGCCGACGACGGACGGGTGGCCGACGCCGGGGATGTCGGGCGTGCGCGGGGTGACGCCGGTGGCGACGACGACCTCGTCGTGGCCGGCGAGGTCGGTGACGCCGGCGCGGGTGTTCAGGCGCACGTCGACGCCGTGCGCCGCGAGCTGCGTGCGGAAGTAGCGCAGCGTCTCGTCGAACTCCTGCTTGCCGGGGACCTTGCGGGCGACGTTGAGCTGACCGCCGATCTCGCTCGCGGCGTCGAACAGGGTGACCTCGTGGCCGCGTTCGGCGGCGCTCACCGCGCAGGCCAGGCCGGCCGGTCCGGCGCCGACGACGGCGACGCGCTTGCGCCGCCGGGTCGGGGTCAGGACCAGCTCGGTCTCGTGGCAGGCGCGCGGGTTGACCAGGCAGGAGGTGATCTGTCCGCTGAAGGTGTGGTCCAGGCAGGCCTGGTTGCAGCCGATGCAGGTGTTGATGGCCTCGGAGCGGCCGGCCGCGGCCTTGGCGACGAAGTCGGGGTCGGCGAGCATCGGGCGGGCCATCGAGACCAGGTCGGCGGCGCCCTCGGCGAGCAGCGCCTCGGCGACCTCGGGGGTGTTGATCCGGTTGGTGGTGACGAGCGGGACCGACACCTCGCCCATGAGGCGTTTGGTCACCCAGGTGTAGGCGCCGCGGGGCACCGAGGTGGCGATGGTGGGGATGCGGGCCTCGTGCCAGCCGATGCCGGTGTTGATGATCGTGGCTCCGGCGGCCTCGACGGCCTTGGCGAGGGTGATCACCTCGTCCAGGGTGGAGCCGCCGGGCACCAGGTCGAGCATGGACAGGCGGTAGACGACGATGAAGTCCTCGCCGACCGCCTCGCGCACCCGGCGGACGATCTCGACGGGGAAGCGGGTGCGGTTCTCGTACGAGCCGCCCCAGCGGTCGGTGCGGTGGTTGGTCCGCGCGGCGATGAACTCGTTGATCAGGTACCCCTCGGAGCCCATGATCTCGACGCCGTCGTACCCGGCCTCGCGGGCCAGGCGGGCGGTGCGGACGTAGTCCTCGACCGTGCGCTCGACCTCGGCGTCGGTCAGCTCGCGCGGGACGTGCGGGCTGATCGGGGCCTGGAGCGCGCTCGGGGCGACCAGGTCGGCGTGGTAGGCGTAGCGGCCGAAGTGCAGGATCTGGAGAGCGATGCGGCCGCCCTCGCGGTGCACGGCGTCGGTGACGACACGGTGCTGCTCCGCCTCGGCCTCGCAGGTGAGTTTGGCGCCGCCCTCGTACGGGCGGCCCTCGTCGTTGGGGGCGATGCCGCCGGTGACGATCAGGCCCACTCCCCCGCGGGCCCGGGCGGCGTAGAAGGCGGCCATGCGCTCGAAACCGCGCTCGGCCTCTTCCAGGCCGACGTGCATGGAGCCCATCAGGACCCGGTTGGGGAGCGTGGTGAAGCCCAGGTCGAGCGGGCTCAGCAGGTGCGGGTAACGGCTCATCGGGCCCTCCGTGCGGGGTGTGGTGCCTCTGTTGTAGAGGACCGCCGCGTCTTTGTGCAACTAGTTGCACAAAGACGCGGCGTACGCCACACCGACGCCCGCAGACCCGGTCAGCGGGTCTCGAGCCGTACGTGCAGTTCCCGCTCCTGGTCCCCGGAGGCCTGGCTCAGGTCGTGCACGGTGAACAGGGAGTCCAGGGTGGTGCGCAGCCTCTCGATCGCCCAGTAGCCGCCCTGGGCGTCGGCCTCCACGGACGCGCCGAGCCGGGCGGGGTCGCACTCGCCCCCGCGGCTGTCGGCCACGTCGAAGGTGCCGAGCCACACGGTCGGACGCACCTCGTCGTACTCCCGGGTCACGTCGCCCGCGTGCCGGTCGGAGGAGAAGCACGCGCACAGGGTGTCGAACACGGTCCGGGCGTCCTCCTTGCTGCATCCGCTCAGCTCCACCGAGACGGACTCCGGATGCAGTCGCTCACCGTCCATCGTGATCGCTCCCTCTCGTGGTCGTGACCGAAACCGCTCTCGCCGATACCACCAGAAAAGCACCACCGGCGGCCCGGCGCGAAGGGGCCGGGTCAGCCCCGGGTGAACCGGTACGTCTTGCTGTCCGTCAGCACGCAGAAGCCCGGCGACACGACGATCACGCGCAGGGTGCCGGTACGCCGGTCGTAGTCGATGCCCTCCGCCTCGAAGCCGCCCGAGCAGGCGCTGCGCAGGGGCAGCTGCCGCAGCGCGGTGACGTGTCCGGTGACGTCGGCGGTGCCGTCCGGCGCCGCCGACAGGTCGATCCGCAGGAGCGGCTTGGTGATGCCGAAGAGCGTGCCTTCCGGGTCGTCGGAGGAGCACAGCAGCGTGGTGGCGTCCAGGAAGTCGCAGCCCTGGACGTCGCGCACGGCGTGGTCCAGATGGACGGTGGCCGCCTGCGGGAGGTTCGCCGAGGGCGAGGTGGCGGGGTTGACGCCCGGGTTCGGGAAGACCAGCAGCCGGTTCATGGTGCCCCACTCCCCCGCCAGCATCCACTGCCCGTCGGGCGAGACGGCGGACCACGAGTTGTTCAGCGCCTCCCCGGGGCTCAGCGTGTGCACGTACTCCGCCCAGCTCCCGTCCGGCGCCTGCACGCGGAACATCTTCGTGTTCCCGTCGTCGCGCTGGTACGGCTCGACGTAGTGGCCGTCGTAGGACGCGTCCGGGTCGCCGACGTGGTTCCAGCCGCGGGTGCTGAGGCCGAACGGGATGGTGCCGATCCCGGTGTAGCGGTTGGGGCTGCCGGCCGGGACCTCGACCGAGGCCAGGCCCTGGCTCTCGGTCAGCGGGTCGGCGCGGTCGGAGCCCACCTCGGTCCAGGTGTCGGCGGTCCGGGCGCCCGGGGCGGGGGCGTCCGCCCGGGCCGGGCCCGCAAGAGTGGCCGAGAGGGCGAGGACGGCGAGGCCGGTCAGAACGGCGTGACAACGTTGCCGGGCGCGCAGGGGCATGGGGGCTCCTCGGTGGGGTGGCCGGGCGGGAGGCACTCGGCGCACAGTCTGGACCGCTACTCAAGGCATGTACAGACCAACTCCGGACGCGCTGGGTACGGCGGTCCCCGGCGCTGGGTACGGCGGCCCCCGGCGCTTCGTGCGGCGGTCCCCGGTCTGCGGGGAGATGCTGGGAGGAGACGGCGGAGCCCCGGCACGACCGGCCCTCCACGCGGTGGAACGCGGTAGAACAGGAGGGTCGGCATCGAAGGGTGTGCCGCGTCGGACGGTGAAGGCGGGGCGTGGGATGGCTGCAGCGGGGTCTGCCGGGTTCGAGGGCGAGCCGTCGCCGCGCGGACCCGTGCGGCCCAGTGGGCTGCTCGACCTGCTGAACGTGGCCTCGATCGTGCTGGACACCGAGGGCCGGATCGTCCTGTGGAGCCCGCAGGCCGAGGAGCTGTTCGGCTACTCCGCACCGGAGGCGCTGGGGCAGTACGCGGCCCGCATCATGGTCCACGAACGCCATCTCGACCTGGTCGTGCGGCTGTTCGGGGACGTCATGAAGACCGGCCGGAGCTGGGCGGGCGCCTTCCCCGTCCGGCACAAGGACGGCAGCACCCGGCTGGTCGAGTTCCGCAACATGCGGCTGCTCGACGACCGCGGGGACGTCTACGCCCTGGGGCTCGCGGCCGACCAGTCGATGGTCCGCCGGCTGGAGCGGGACGTGGCCCTGTCCACGAGGGTGATCATGCAGTCCCCGATCGGGCTGGCCGTCCTGGACACCGACCTGCGGTACGTCTCGGTCAACCCGGCCCTGGAGCGGCTCAACGGCGTCCCCGCCGAGGAGCACCTCGGCCGGACGGTCCGCGAGCTGCTGCCGCAGGTGGACGCCGACCCGCTGGAGGCGGCGGCGCGCGGGGTGCTGGAGACCGGGCGCCCGGTGGTCGACCAGCCCGCGACCGGGCGGACGCCCGCCGACCCGGACGAGGAGCACGCCTGGTCGGTGTCGCTGTACCGGCTGGAGGACGCCCTGGGCGCCGTGCTGGGGGTGGCCGTCTCGATCGTCGACGTGACCGAGCAGTACCGGACGGCCGCCGAGGCCGAGGGCGCGCGGCGCCGGCTCGCCGCCGTGGCGGACGCCTCCGCGCGGATCGGCACCACGCTGCGGCTGGACCGCACCGCGTACGAGCTGGCCGAAGTGGCGGTGCCCGGCCTGGCGGACGTCGCCGCGGTGGATCTGCTGGACGCCGTGGTGGAGGGCCGGCGCAGCACCCTGGGTCCGGCCGAACCGGCGGTGATCAGGGCGCTGGCCGTTCGCGCGGCCGACGGGGCCCGGGACGCCCTGGGGGCCGCCGACCCGCCCGGCGGCGTCGCCCGGTACGGGCCGGACCGCCTGGTCACCGAGTGCGTGCGCACCGCCCGGCCGGTGCTGGTGTCCCGGGTGACGCGCAAGGACCTGGGACGCATCGCCCGCTCGCCGGAGGCGGCCGAGCTGCTGCGCCGGGCGGGCGTCCACTCGTACCTGGCCGTGCCGCTGATCGCGCGGGGCGAGGTGCTCGGCGCCCTGGACCTGAAGCGGATCTCCAACCCCCTGCCGTTCGACGAGGACGACCTGCTGCTGGCCCGGGAGCTGGCCGCGCGGGCGGCGCTGCAGATCGACAACGCCCGCTGGTACCAGAACGCCCGCGACACCGCCCTCACCCTCCAGCGCAGCCTGCTGCCCAGCCATCCGCCGGTGACGGGCGGCCTCGAGGTCGCCTCCCGGTACCAGCCGGCCGGGGGCACCAGCGAGGTCGGCGGCGACTGGTTCGACGTGATCGAGCTGGCGGGCGGCAGGACCGCGCTCGTGGTGGGCGACGTGATGGGCAGCGGCATCGCGGCGGCGGCCTCCATGGGGCGGCTGCGCACCGCCACGAACACGCTGGCCGCCCTGGAGCTGGACCCCGCGCAGCTGCTCGGGCACCTGGAGCGGACCACGGCGGGCCTGGACCAGGCCATCGCCACCTGCCTGTACGCCGTCCACGACCCGCACCGGCGGCGGTGCCTGATCGCCAACGCCGGGCATCTGCCCCCGGTCCGCCTGCGGGCCGGCCGGCCGCCCGAGCTGCTCGACCTGCCCACCGGGGTGCCGCTCGGGGTGGGCGGCGTCGCCTTCTCCACCACCGAGGTCGGCCTGGAGCCGGGCGACCGGCTGGTGTTCTACACCGACGGCCTGGTCGAGACGCGCAGGCATCCGCTGGACGAGCGGCTGGACGCGCTCCTCGCCCTGCTGGAGGGCCCGGACCGCCCGCTGGAGGAGGTCTGCGACCTGCTGCTGCGCACCCTGCACGAGCCGGAGAACTCCGACGACGTGGCCCTGCTGATCGCCAGGGCCACACCGCCGGCGCGGCACGACGGCGAAACGCTCAGTCCCTGACGCCGATCACCACATGGGCGTACAGCTCCTCGCAGACCGCGAGGCGGGTCGCCAGACCGGCCCGGGTGAAGGCGTCGACGGCGTCGGGTGCCTGGCGTTCGCTGGTCTCGACCAGCAGGCAGCCGCCCGGTGCGAGCCAGCCGGGCGCCGCGGCCGCGACCCTGCGCAGCACGTCGAGACCGTCGGTGCCGCCGTCCAGGGCGACCAGCGGTTCGTGCTCGCGGGCCTCGGCGGGCAGCAGGGCGACCTCGCCGGTGGGCACGTACGGCACGTTGGCCGCGAGGATGTCCACCCGGCCGCGCAGGGTGCCGGGCAGCGCGTCGAACAGGTCACCGGCGTACACCCGGCCGCCCGCGTCCGCGAGGTTGCCGCGGGCGCAGCGCACGGCGGCCGGATCGACGTCGGCGGCATGCACCTCGGGCCGGTCCAGGGCGGTCGCCAGTGCCGCTCCGACGGCCCCGGACCCGCAGCACAGGTCCACGACGACGTGCGCGTGCGGTGCGTGGGCCAGGGCCTCGGAGACCAGGAACTCGGTCCGGCGGCGGGGCACGAAGACACCGGGCGCGACCGCGATGCGCAGGCCGCGGAACTCGGCCCAGCCCAGGACGAGTTCCAGGGGCAGGCCGCCGACGCGGCGGTCGACCAGTGCGGTGAGGTCGGCGGCGGTGCGGGCGGTGGTCAGGATGAGCGCGGCCTCGTCCTCGGCGAAGACGCAGCCGGCGGCGCGCAGCGCGGCCACGACGGCGTCACGCGACGGGAGAGTCGCCGAGAAGAGCGCGGAGGGGGCGGGCGAGGACGCCGGGGTGGGCGTGGCGGGGAAAGTGGGAGGCATGGAAGCCGAGAGCCTTTCGGGAACCGAAGGGCGCTCTCGCGGTCACTCGTCTCCGGTGACCGCACTGCCGTGAGGTGAGAGCACCCGGGCCGACACAGCGGTAATCGGTCTCACCTCCCAGTCGTCCGACGGCCGGGGCGGTCCGCGGCCGTCGGACACACTACCCCAATGATCAGACCCCGAGGGCTCCCGCGGGTGGTCGACTCCCGGACCTCCCCGCCAAAGTTGTACTGTGCAACCAGCAACGCGGAGGAGGAGCTGTGACGGCTGCCGGGACACCGGACGAGACGACCGTCGTTCCCGGCGGACGCCCCGCGGACGCGGCCGTGGAGACCATCCAGCGCGAGATGACGGTCTTCGCCCGCCGGGCCCGCGCCTCGGCCGGCCGCATGCACCCGGAGCTGTCCCTGGTGTCGTACACGCTGCTCGGGCATCTGGAGGAGCGGGACGGCCGCCGGGCCACGGACCTGGCCGCCCACTACGCCCTGGACAAGTCCACCGTCAGCCGCCAGGTGTCCGCGCTGGAGCGCGCCGGACTGATCGAGCGCCGCGTCGACCCGGACGACCACCGCGTCCAGGTCCTGCATCTGACCGAATCCGGACGGCACGTCCTGGACCGGGTCACCGAGCGGCGGCGGGCCGCCTTCCGGGCACGGCTCGCCGACTGGCCCGAGGAGGAGCTGCTCCGCTTCGCCGCGTATCTGGAGCGGTACAACGCGTGGCCGGACGCGGCCCCGGGCCGGGAGCGGGACCGGGCAGCGCCCGCGGACCCGTACGGTTGGACGAGTACGCACTGATCACGCCGGCCGCGGGCAGCCCGCCCCGACGGCCCGAAAGGCCCCACCGCATGAACACCACCCGAGGCTTCACCGGGCGTCCGCGCGCCGCCCGGCCGGGGCTGCCGCCCGGTCAGTACGACGCGGGCGACGACTGGCCCGTGCTGTCCGCCGAGGTCACTCCCGAGATCGCGCCCGCCGACTGGACCTTCCGCGTGGGCGGTCTGGTGGCCGAGCCCCGCACCTGGGACCTGGCCGGGGCGCGCCTGCTGCCGGCCTCCGGGTACGCGGGCGACATCCACTGCGTCACCGGCTGGTCGAAGTTCGGGGTGCGGTTCGGGGGCGTGTCGCTGGACGCCTTCCTGGACGCGGCGGGTCCGCTGCCGTCGGCCACGCACGCGGTCGCCCACGCGTACACCGGCTACACCGCGAACCTGCCGCTCGCGGACCTGACCGGCGGGCGGGCCTGGATCGTGTGGGAGTACGACGGGCGGCCGCTCGCCCCCGAGCACGGCGGTCCGGCGCGGCTGGTGGTCCCGCACCTGTACTTCTGGAAGAGCGTGAAGTGGATCGCGGGGCTGGAGCTGCTCGACCACGACGAGCCGGGCTTCTGGGAGCAGAACGGCTACCACGCCCGCGGCAATCCCTGGGAGGAGCAGCGGTACTCCGGTGACTGAGACGGCCACGCACACGGCGGGGGCGGCGGCCCCCACTCCCCCGGCGCGGTTCGCCGTGCCCGGGCGCATCGAGGTGAACGGCCGGGTGGCCGGGACGTGGCAGACGGCCACGCTCACCGGGATCCGCCGCGAGACGCCCCGCGCGTCGACCTTCCGACTCGCCGTGCCCGGCTGGGCGGGCCACCTGCCCGGCCAGCACCTGATGCTGCGGCTCACCGCCGCGGACGGCTACCGGGCCCAGCGCCACTACTCTCTGGCCTCCGCCCCGGACGGGTCCGGGCACATCGAGCTGACCCTGGACCGGGTGCCCGACGGTGAGGTGTCCGGCTGGTTCCACACGGTGGCGCGGCCCGGTGACGAGATCGAGGTGCGCGGCCCGCTCAGCGGCTTCTTCGCCTGGCCGGGCGACCGGCCCGCCCTGCTGCTCGGCGCCGGGTCCGGGGTCGTACCGCTGATGTCGATGGTGCGGCACCACAGGGCGCGGGGGCTCACCGTGCCGCTGCGGCTCCTGGTGTCCGCACGCGGCCCCGAGGAGCTGATCTACGCCGGTGAGTTCGGCGCGGAGACGACGCCCGTGTTCACCCGCACGGCGCCGGCCGGGACGCCCGTGGGCCGGCTGGCGTCCGCGCATCTGGCGCCGCTTTTCGCCGAGCCGCCCGCCGGCGGCTGGGAGGCCTACGTGTGCGGGTCGAACGCGTTCGCGGAGCACGCGTCGCGGCTGCTGGTGGCGGCCGGACAGCCGGTGGACCGGATCCGGATCGAACGCTTCGGCTGATCCCGCCCGGTTCGTGAGCGAGGCCCGCAGGACTGGGTACCAGTCCAGTGCGGGCACTCGCACACGTGGCGCGACACCGAGGCGCGGCGGCCCCCGCGCTCGACGGCCGTCCGTCCGCTCCTCCGGTCGCGGTGATCGCGGGGAGGTCGACATGCGAATCCGGGTACGCGGCCGACGCCGGCGGCGCAATCCGCTGCGGCGCCGGTCGGACGTCGTCGAGGCGTGGACCAAGGTGGTCGTCGCCCTCCTGCTGTTCGTGGCCGCGCCGGTGCTCGGTGCCGCCACCGCGTGGTGGGGCCACGGGCAGGCGCAGGCGATCGTCGCGGCGCAGCGGGCCGAGCGGCACCACGTCCGTGCCACGGTGGTGGACCGCAACCCCGGCACCCTGTCGACGGGCCAGCTCGGCGGACAGCACTCGTACCGTGCGACCGTCCACTGGAAGGCACCGGACGGCACGGAGAAGAGCACCACGGCGCGGGTGCCGGCCGGCACCCGGCACGGTGACACCGTCGACGTGTGGCTGGACTCCCACGGGAAGAGCGTGCCCCCGCCGTCGGACGGCGCCGAGATCTGGCAGCACAGCGCCACCGTCGGCTCGTTCACCACCATCGGGACGGTGCTCACGGTGCTCCTCGCGCACCGCGCCGTACGCGCGGTGGCCATGCGTCACCGCATGGCGGAATGGGACCGCGACTGGGCGCTCACGGAGCCGCAGTGGACCCACCGGCGGGCCTGACGGCGCCCCTGCCCGCACGGTTCCCGGGGGCGGCCGGACCTGGCGTTTCCGCGAGCCGCTCACGTACCGTGTGATCACCCGTACGGTCTGCCGCGTCTCTCCGCAAAGGCGGTTCTCGATGGCCCTGTTCGACCTTCCGCTCGACGAACTCCACGCCTACCGCAGCGCGTCGGCCGAGCCCGAGGACTTCGACGCGTTCTGGAGCAAGACGCTCGCCGAGGCCCGCGAGCACGAGCTGGACGCCCGCTTCGAACCGGTCGACACGGGACTGTCCACGGTGCGGGTGTACGACGTGACGTTCGCCGGGTTCGGCGGCCATCCGGTGAAGGGCTGGCTGATCCTGCCGGCCGCGGCGGCCGAGCCGTTGCCGCTGGTCGTGGAGTTCGTCGGGTACGGCGGTGGGCGCGGGCTGCCGCACGAGCACCTGTTGTGGGCGTCCACCGGCCGGGCCCACTTCGTGATGGACACCCGGGGTCAGGGCAGCGCCTGGGGCGGCGGTGGCGGCACCGCGGACCCCGTCGGCGGCACGCCCGCGTACCCGGGGTTCATGACCCGCGGTCTGGACGCTCCGGAGAACTACTACTACCGCCGGGTCTTCACCGACGCCGTGCGCGCGGTCGAGGCGGCCCGTTCGCATCCGCTGACCGACCCGGCCCGCACGGTCGCGCTGGGCACGAGCCAGGGCGGCGGCATAACGATAGCCGTCGGCGGCCTGGTGCCGGACCTGGTCGCCGTCGCGCCGGACGTGCCGTTCCTGTGCGACTTCCCGCGCGCCACCACGCTCACCGACCGGCATCCCTATCGTGAGGTCGGCCTTTACCTGAAGACCCACCGCGGCCGCACCGGGGACGCGCTGCGCACGCTGTCGTACTTCGACGGCGTGCACTTCGCGGCGCGGGGCCGGTCCCCGGCCCTGTTCTCGGCCGCCCTGGAGGACCAGACCTGCCCGCCGTCGACCGTTTTCGCCGCGTTCAACGCCTGGACGCACGAGGACCGGACGATCGAGGTGTACGACTTCAACGACCACGAGGGCGGCGGGCCGTACCAGGAGGCCGCGAAGCTGCGCTGGCTGAGCCGCCACGCCTGAGGTTCGTGGGTGGTGTTTCGGCCGAACCGGCGGACCGGACTTCCCTGCTGGTTTAGACCAATGGTAATCCTGGTGGCGCACCGAGCCCGCGCGGCTACCGTACGTCATCAACAGGAGGCGCGGCATGGCCCGCACCACCCCGCACGACCCGCCCCCCGCCGATCCGGCACCCGCCGACGCCCCGCCGCCCCTGTACCGGCGGGTGGCGGACCAACTGCTCGGCGAATTGCGCGACGGGACCGTCCCCCCGGGTGAACGGCTGCCCGGCGAGCGCCGGCTGGCGGAGCACTTCGGAGTCAGCCGGGAGACCGTGCGGCAGGCCCTGGACGTGCTGCGCCGCGACGGTCTGCTCAGCACCGACCGGCGCGGCAGCCACGTCGCCCTGCCGGGGGCGCCGGCCGGATGCGCGGCGCCCCTGGTCTTCCCGGTCGGCGCCCGGGCGGCCGAGCCGCGCAGCGGAGACCGTGCCACCGTCGTCTGGGGGACGCCGCCGCCTGAGCACTCCGCGGCGCTGGGGCTGGTGCCGGGCCGGCCGACCCTGATGCACCACTACACCTCGGCGGCGGCCGGAGGCAACGGCAGGCGGACGGCGGTGACATCGTTTTCCGCCGTGGCGCTGGCCGAGGTGGAGGAACTGGCCCGCTACCGCGACCGGGCCGACGGGCTCGCCTGCGCGCAGTTGCGGCGGGCCTACGACTGGATGCGCCGCGCGGGCCTGACGCTGCATCACCGGGACACCATCACGCTCCAGCCCGACACCGCGTCGGTCCGGGTCGTGCGGCGGGTGCACGACCAGTACGCGCGGCCGCTGGAGATCACGGACCTCCTGGTGGACACCCGGCAGGACGCCCTGGTCTACGAGTTCACACTCCCGGCGGCCGGCTGACCCGCCGTCCTACGGGAGCCGCCGGGCGACGACCAGCCGGACCCGCGGGCTGCCGTCGGGGCGGCGTCCGAACTCGGGCAGGGCGTGCAGGTCCGTCCGGAAGCCGGCCCGCGACAGCTCGCGGCCCACGTCCCCGAGCCGGAACGTCCGGTAGTACATGACGAACGGCGGCCGCCACAGCGCGTTGCGCACCCGCATCGCGGCGTCGAAGCCGAGCAGCGTCCAGTACCCCGGGGAGCCGGGCCGGGGCGGGGCTACGACGGGGAAGGCGAAGCAGCCGTCCGGCCGGAGCACGGAGCGCACCTGGCCGAACAGGCCCGGCAGTTCGCGGGGGAGGAAGTGCCCGAACGCCCCGAAGCTCACCACGAGGTCGAAGGCGGGGCCGAAGGGCAGGGCGCGGGCGTCCGCGCGCACCCAGGAGACCGCCGGGCCCGGTGGCAGGGTGCGCCCGCGCGCGACCTCCAGCATGCCCGCGCTGAAGTCGACCCCGGTCACGTCCCGTTGGCACACCCGGGCCAGCACCTCGACGCCCGCGCCGGTGCCGCAGCACAGGTCGAGTCCGGCGGCGAAGGGCCCCAGCGGCTCCAGTCCGCGGGCCACGGCCTCCAGCACCCGGTCCGGCGTCCGGTACGGGGTGTGGTCGAACTTCGGGGCGAGCAGGTCGTAGCCGCGCTCGACCGAGGACAGCGCCTGGACGGCGAGTTCGCGCAGGGTGGGGCCTTCGGGGCTGAACATCCGGTCAGCCTAGGGCCTGTCTGACAATTCGCGTCGTCGCCCGAAGGGCGGCCGCGCGGCGTCAGGTGCGTGCTCTCGGTGCGCCGGCCCCAGACCCGCGTACTGGCCGTACTCGGGTCTGGGGCCGGTGCGGCGAGAGGGCGTGCATGGCGTCGCGCGGCAGACGGGAATTGTCAGACAGGCCCTGGGGCCTGTCCGGCGGGCCCGGCGGGAGCGCGGCGTTCGTCGAGCACGGTGAGCACGCGCTCGCACCAGCGGGCGTTCTCCCGCTCGAACGTGATGCCGGCGGCCAGGGTGAGGTAGGGCCCGACGCGGCCGGCCTCCCGCAGGTGCTCCTCCTCGGTACGGCCGTCCAGGAGGCGTTCCCGCACCCGCTCGTAGCGGGCGAGTTTGCCCAGCGCCCAGGCCCTGCGCTCCTCGACCAGCGCGCGGACCGCCGCCGGGTCGACGCCGTCCATGGCCTGCATCTTGATCAGGAACTCGTCGCGGATGGCGGTGGGCCGCCGGGTCGGCGCGGCGGCGAAGACGCCGAGCTGCTCCCGGCCCGCCTCGGTGAGCGAGAACAGCCGCTTGGTGGGCCTGCGTTCCTGCGGCACGGTCCGGGCCTCGATGAGTCCGTCGCCCGCGAGACGCTCCAGCTCCCGGTAGAGCTGCTGCGGCGTGGCGGGCCAGAAGTTGGCGAGCGACACGTCGAACACCTTGGACAGCTCGTAGCCCGAGGCCTCGCCCTCGAGCAGGGCGGCCAGGACGGCGTACTTGAGAGACATGTCGACACGCTAGCAAGCGGGGGCCAGGCAGACTACTCTACTCCACACCTATTCAAATAGTTGACTAAGAAGGAGTTGCGATGCGAGCATTCCGCGCGGCGGTGGAGGCACACGACATGGACGCCGTAGAAGCACTGCTGGCCGACGACGTGGTCTTCTCCAGCCCCGTCGTGTTCAAGCCGTACCGGGGCAAGGCGATCACGGCGGCGATCCTGCGCGCGGTCGAGCGCGTCTTCGAGGACTTCCGCTACGAGCGGGTCATCGGCGAGGCGGACGGCCGCGACCACGCCCTGCTCTTCGCGGCGCGGGTGGGCGACCGCGAGATCAGCGGCTGCGACTTCCTGCGCCTGGACGCGTCCGGCCGCATCGCCGAACTGACGGTGATGGTGCGCCCGCTCTCGGGCGCCCAGGCCCTGCAGACGGCCATGGCCGCGCAGTTCGAGCGCATCGCCGAGGAAGCACAGGAGGCACAGGAGACGCGGGAGGCACGGGCGACTTCGGCGGACTGAGTCCGGCACGGGACATGCGGAGGACGCGACGCGGACCCTCGTCGGCACCTGTCGGGACCGGGAGTCGTGGTAGGGTGCTGTCAGCACTCGTGTACGCCCCCTTGATCGGGCGCCGGTGCCAGTTTCCCTTCGGTTCGTGGATTTGCCCGGCCTGATGCGGCCGGCGCGTCCGCTTCTCAGCACAACCTCGTGAGCGGGGCACCGTCCCCGCCGTGTCCGAGGTGCTGTTCCCCGCCGTCCGGAGGCGTGTCGTCCGACCCCTCGCGCGGCTCTCCCCTTCCTTCCGCATGTCCCATGCCCGTGTCCTCGAAAGGACCGCCCACATGACCACCACACTCGAACACCCCCCTGTACAGCACTCCCCGGCCGACATCGCGAGCGGTGTCCTCGACATCGAGGCGGGCGGCAAGGGGCGCCTGCGCGGCAAGAACCTGCAGCCCGAGCCGGCCGACCCCGCCCTCTCCCCCGCGCTGATCCGCCGGCACGGCCTGCGCAGGGGCGACCTCGTCGAAGGGGTGTACGGCGACCGGCGCACCCTGACCGACGTCGTCCGCGTCAACGGGCGTACGCCCGAGGGGCGGAGCCGGCGGCACTTCGCCGACCTGACCCCGCTGCACCCGCACGAGCGGCTGCGGCTCGAACACCCGGCGGCCGGTCTCGCCGGACGCGTCGTCGATCTGATCGCCCCGGTCGGCAAGGGCCAGCGCGGACTGATCGTCGCCCCGCCGAAGACCGGCAAGACCGTCCTCCTCCAGCAGATCGCCGCCGCGGTGGCCGGCAACCACCCCGAGGCCCGGCTGATGGTGGTGCTGCTCGACGAACGCCCCGAGGAGGTCACCGACATGCGGCGCTCGGTGCGGGGCGAGGTGTACTCCTCGACCTTCGACCGGAGCGCCAAGCAGCACATCGCCCTCGCCGAGCTGGTGATCGAGCGGGCCAAGCGGCTCGTCGAGGCCGGGGAGGACGTCGTCATCCTCCTCGACTCCCTCACCCGGCTGTGCAGGGCGCACAACAACGCCGCCTCCTCCGGCGGCCGCACGCTCAGCGGCGGTGTCGACGCCGGGGCGCTGCTGGGTCCCAAGCGGTTCTTCGGCGCGGCCCGCAAGGCGGAGGAGGGCGGTTCCCTCACCGTCCTCGCCACCGCACTGGTCGAGACCGGCTCGCGGGCCGACGACTTCTACTTCGAGGAGCTGAAGAGCACCGGCAACATGGAACTGCGGCTGAGCCGGGAGCCGGCCTCCCGCCGGGTCTTCCCGGCCGTCGAACCGGTCGGCTCGGGCACCCGGCGCGAGGAGCTGCTGCTGTCCGGTGCCGAGACGAGCGCCGTGCGCGGGCTGCGGCGGGCCCTGGTGGCCCGGGACGGGCAGTCCGGCCTGGAGTCCCTGCTGGAGCGGCTGCGCCGGACGCCGGACAACGCCACGTTCCTGCGGCAGGTCCAGCCGACTCTGCCCGCCGGCTGACACCTCCCGCCGACGGCACCGGCCGGCACCGCCCCTCGGCCCCCGCGCTACGGCATCCGGGTGTTTGCGGGGCGGACCCGGCCCGGTCAGCGTGGCGGCGTGCGGGGCCGTTCCTACGTTTGCGGTATGACTATCGGATTCTCATCCCGGGCGGTTCGATCCACCTGCATGCTCTGCGCCGCAGGACTGCTGACGCTCGTGCCCGCCACCGCGGCCGCCCGCGCGGGGCGGCCGGACCCCGGTCCGCCCGGCGGTGCGCAGGCCCGGTCGTCGCCGCTGTACCGCTCCGGCACGCAGGTCCGGCCGCACCCCGCGGCGCCCCGGGTTCCCGAAGTCTCCGCCCTGTCCTGGGTCGTGGCCGACGCCGGTACGGGCGACGTGCTGGCGGCGAACGACGCGCACCGCGAGCTGCCCCCGGCCAGCACCCTCAAGACGCTGTTCGCGCTCACGGTGCTGCCCGCGCTGCCGGGCGGCATCCGGCACGAGGTGGCCCCCGAGGACCTGGCCGGCATCGGTCCGGGCAGCAGCCTGGTCGGTGTCGTCGAGGGCCAGACGTACCGCGTCTCCGACCTGTGGAACGGCGTCTTCCTCAACTCCGGGAACGACGCCGTGCACGTGCTCGCCTCGCTCACCGGCGGGTGGAGCGCCACGGCGGCCCGGATGCAGGCCGAGGCCCGCGCGCTCGGCGCCCGCGACACCCACGTCCGCTCGCCCGACGGGTACGACGCCCCGGGCCAGGTCTCCTCCGCGTACGACCTGGCCGTCTTCGGCCGGGAGGGGCTGCGGCGTCCCGACTTCGCGCGGTACTGCGCCAAGGTCGACGCGATGTTCCCCGGCCGCGACGGAAGCTCGTACGGGATCATGAACACCAACCGGCTGCTCACCGGGGCCGACGGCGTGGAGCCGTACCCGGGGCTGATCGGGGTGAAGAACGGCTACACCAGCAACGCGGGCAACACGCTCATCGCCGCCGCCCGCCGCGACGGACGGGCCCTGGTCGTCACGGTGATGAACCCGCAGGAGGGCGGCGGCCACGCCGTCTACGAGGAGGCCCGGGCCCTGCTCGACTGGGGCTTCGAGGCGGCCGGCGAGGTCGACCCGGTGGGCTCGCTGGTCCCCGAGGGCGAGCGTCCCCGGCAGGGACCGCAGGCCGTACCCGCGGCGGTGGCCGCGGCGAAGCCGGCCGAGGACGCTCCGGGCTGGCCGGAGTCGGGGGCGATCCTCGGTGTCGCGGGGCTCGGCGCGGGAGTCATGGCGCTCGCCCTGCGGCTCAAGCTCGTCCGGGACGACGGCAGTTGACGGGAGCGCCGGGCACGTTCAGAACACCGACAGTCCCGTGAGCGTCGTGAAGCGGTCCAGGGCCGCCACCCCGGCCACCGAGTTGCCCCGCTCGTCCAGGCCGGGGCTCCATACGCACAGCGTGCAGTGCCCCGGCACCACCGCGATGATGCCGCCGCCGACCCCGCTCTTGCCCGGCAGACCCACCCGGTGCGCGAAGTCGCCGGCCGCGTCGTAGGTCCCGCAGGTCAGCATCACCGCGTTGATCTGCTTGGCCCGGCTGCGGCTGAGCAGCCGGGTGCCGTCCGCGCGGATGCCGTGCCGGGCCAGGAAGCCGGTGGCCAGGGCCAGGTCTGCGCAGGACGCGGCGACGGAGCACTGGCGGAAGTACTGGTCCAGGAGCACCGGTACGGGGTTGTCGATGTTGCCGTAGGACGCCATGAAGTGCGCCAGCGCGGCGTTCCGGTCGCCGTGCGCGGCTTCGGAGGCGGCGACCTCCTCGTCGTGGGTGAGGTCCGGGTTGCCGCTCTCGGCGCGCAGGAAGGCGAGCAGTTCGCCGGCCGCGTCGCCGGTGCGGGTGTGCAGCCGGTCGGTGACGACGAGGGCGCCCGCGTTGATGAACGGGTTGCGCGGGATGCCGTTCTCGTACTCCAGCTGCACCAGGGAGTTGAACGGGTTGCCGGACGGCTCGCGGCCCACGTGCTCCCACAGGGTGTCGCCCTCCCTGGCCAGGTCCAGGGCGAGGGTGAAGACCTTGGTGAGCGACTGCGCGGAGAACGGCTCCCGCCAGTCCCCCACGCCGTAGACCGTGCCGTCCGGCTCGGCGACGGCCATGCCGAAGCGGCGCGGGTCGCGGGCGGCGAGGGCGGGGATGTAGTCGGCGGGCCGGCCGCTGCCCGGGGTCCGCTCGATCTCCTCGGCGATGCGCTCCAGGACCGGCCGGAAGGTCGTCGGTGTGCTCATGATCGCCATTCTCCCTCCGGGCCGGTGCGGGTGGCGGGAGGCCCACGGTGGGTGGACCCCCGCACCGGGGTGGTGCTGGCCTCACCCCCGTTTCGGGGGCGGACGCCATTCTGCGGCCGGTCGGCCGTTCACATACTCAGGTACATGGTCGAATCAACGGTGCTCGTCGAGAGCCTGCCCACGCCCGCACAGGAGAAGGATCGCGAAAGGGGAAGCGACTTCTCCGAACTCTCCCGGCGCATGGCCGGCGCGGGGCTGCTCCGGCGCCGCCCGCTGTACTACACGGTCCGCTTCGGCGTCGTCGCCCTCGCGCTCGCCGGCGGTGTCGCCGCGTTCGTCGCCCTGGGGGACAGCTGGAGCCAGCTGTTCGTCGCGGTCGCGCTCGCCGTCGTCTTCGGCCAGCTCGGGCTGGCGGCCCACGACCTCGCCCACCGGCAGGTCTTCACGCGCCGGCGTCCCAGCGAGGCGGGCGGTCTGCTGACGGCCAACCTGCTCCTCGGCATGAGCTACGGCTGGTGGATGAACAAGCACACCCGCCACCACGCGAACCCGAACCACGAGGAGAAGGACCCGGACGTCTCCCCCGACATCCTGGTGTGGTCGCGGGGTCAGGCGAGCCGGGCGACCGGGCTGCCGCGCTTCGTCGGCAGGCACCAGGCGGCCCTGTTCTTCCCGCTGCTGACGCTGGAGGGCCTGAACCTGAGCTTCAACAGCTTCAAGGCGCTGGGCAGCCGGGCCGTGAAACGGCCGGTCCTGGAGGGCACGCTGCTCGTCGCCCACTTCGCGGTGTACTTCGGCGGCCTGTTCACGGTCCTCTCCCCGGGCAAGGCGCTCGTCTTCCTCGCCGTCCACCAGGGACTGTTCGGGATCTACCTGGGCTCGGTCTTCGCCCCCAACCACAAGGGCATGCCGATGATCGAGAAGGGCATGCGGCTGGACTTCCTGCGCCGCCAGGTCCTGACCTCCCGCAACGTGCGGGGCGGTGCGTTCGTCGACGCCTTCATGGGCGGCCTCAACTACCAGATCGAGCACCACCTCTTCCCCAGCATGCCGACCCCCGCCCTCGGCCGGGCCCAGGCCATCACCGAGGCGTACTGCGCCGAGTTGGGCGTGCCCTACCACCAGACGGGGCTGCTGGCGTCGCACCGCGAGGCCCTGCGGCACATGAGGAGCGTCGGGGAGCCGCTGCGCGCCGCACGCTGAGCCGCGGTCAGCTGTGCAGCACGCCGGTGCCGAGCAGCCCGAACAGCAGGACGCCGACCGCGATCCGGTAGACGACGAACGAGTTGAAGGTGTGCTTGGCGACGAACTTCAGCAGCCAGGCGATGGAGGCGTAGGCCACCACGAAGGAGACGAGGGTGCCGACGGCCAGGGGCGCGGCACCCGCTCCGGTGCCCAGGGCGTCCTTCAGCTCGTACAGTCCCGCTCCGGTCAGGGCCGGGATGCCGAGGAAGAAGGACAGCCGGGTGGCGGCGACCCGGTCCAGGTCGAGCATCAGCGCGGTGGACATGGTGGCGCCGGAGCGGGAGAAGCCCGGGAAGAGCAGGGCGAGGATCTGGGAGCCGCCGACCAGCATCGCGTCCTTGAAGGACGTGTCGTCCTCGCCCCGCTTGTGCCGGCCGGTGCGGTCGGCCCACCACATCACGCCGCTGCCGACGATCAGCGAGCCGGCGACCACCCACAGCGAGGCGAGCGGGCCCTTGATCAGGGGCTTGGCGGCGAGGCCGACGACGACGATGGGGATGGTGGCGAAGATGACCCACCAGGCGAACTTGTAGTCGTGGTGGTACCGCTCCTCCCGGTCGCGCAGCCCGCGTCCCCAGGCGGAGACGATCCGCGCGATGTCCTTGGAGAAGTAGACGAGCACGGCGGCGATCGCGCCGACCTGGATGACCGCGGAGAAGCCGATGACGGCGTCGTCGTCGACCGGGATGCCCATCAGCCCCTCGACGATCTTGAGGTGTCCGGTGGAGGAGACGGGCAGGAACTCGGTCACCCCCTCGACGGCTCCGAGGACGACGGCCTGACCGATGCTGATGGCGCTCATGGCATCCAGTTCCTACTACACCGGGCTGTGTGCCCGGCGTCAGGTCCAGAGCGCGTCGGCCAGAGTCACCCCCGCGAACGCCGCCGCGAGGCCGGCCGCCACGCTTGCCCCCACGTTCACCGCGGCCTGCAGGCGCGCGCCGGTCTCGGTCAGCCGGAGCGTCTCGTAGGAGAAGGTCGAGTAGGTGGTGAGGGCGCCGCACAGGCCGGTGCCCAGCAGCAGCCGCAGGTCGGAGCCGACCGCTCCGGCCAGGGCGGCGCCGGTCAGCAGGCCGAGGACGACGCTGCCGATCACGTTCACCGTGAAGGTGCCCCAGGGGAAGACGGAGTCGTGCCGGGACTGCACGGCGCGGTCGGTGAGGTAGCGCAGCGGGGCGCCGATCATGCCGCCCGCGACGACCAGCAGCCAGTTCACGACGGCCTCCGGCCCTCGTACCCGACGACCTCGCACGGGTCGAGGGTGACCAGGCCCTCGGTGTGGATGGGCGAGGACAGGGGACGGTGGTGCCAGGTGTCGTGCTCGCCGGCGTACCCGGTCAGGCGCGGGGCGCTGCCGGTCAGCCTCGTCATGACCGCCTCCACTTCAGGACCCGGCGGGCCGCCCATGCGGCGAGCCACACCGCCGTGAGTGCCGCGAGCGGCGTCGCGGCGAGGTAGGCCAGGCCGGTGGGGACCCGGCCGTCGGCGAACAGGGACCGGCTGTCGACGGCGTAGGTGGAGAAGGTCGTGAACCCGCCGAGCACACCGGTGCCGAAGAAGGGCCGGACCAGGCGGTGGGCGGGCCGGACCTCGGTGATGGCCACCATGAACACGCCGATCACGGCACAGCCGACGGCGTTGACCCCGAAGGTCGTCCAGGGGAAGCCCCCGGCCGGTGTGGGCCACCAGAGGGAGGCCGCGTAGCGGGCGGCGGCTCCGGTGCCGCCGCCGAGGGCCACGACCGCGACGACCGGTGCCTGGTTGCGCCATGCGGACCGTCTCGGGGCGGTGGCCCGGATGCCGCCGGGGCGCCCGGTCCTCGGGACTGCCATGGTCGTACGTCTCCTACTCGCCGGGCAGGGGGATGCCCTCCTGCGCTGGTCAAGCAGGGACCGTTGGCGGCGCCTGAGCCGCGGTTCGGGTACGGCGGGCCCCACCGCCGCGCCGCGCCCCTGCGGGCCGCGGCAGATGCCCAGCGTAACGCCGCGGCGGCGCCCGGGTCGCTCCGGGAGAGCGCCCGGCTCCCGCCGGGAGGCGTCCGCGCCTACCAGCCCTTCTCGAACATCCGGGCCACCTCGGCGATCCGCACCTCGTCGCGCCGGTAGTAGGTGCGGCGGCGGATCCGGGTGGCGCGCAGCAGGCCGAGACGGGTGAGGAGCCCGAGGTGGCTCTCGGCCACCCGGCGGGAGACGCCCAGCCCGGCGGCGACGGAGCCCGCGTGGACACCGTGCTCCGCGGGGTCGACGTGACGCTGCGGCGGGAAGTGCGCGGCCGGGTCCTTCAGCCACTCCAGGATGTCGAGACGGGTGCCGTGCACGGGGGTCCTCGGCATCTCGTCCTCCCTCCGTGCGGGCCCGCCCGTACCGTGTCCCTCCACCTTCCCGCAGCCGGACCCCGGTTGTCCGGCAACCGGGCCATTTGCACATTCAACCAATATCGGTTCCGGTGCTACCGTTCTGTCATGGGAGCGAGGACGGCCGGTGCGCCGCTCGAGGAACGGTGGCGGGACATCCTGTCGGTGCACGCACGCACGATGTGCGAGATCGACCGGGCACTGCACCCGCACGGGCTGGGCGCGAGCGACTTCGAGGTGCTCGACCTCCTCGTGACCGGGGCGCCCGACGACGGCGACCGGTGCCGGGTGCAGAACCTGGTCGGCCGGGTCCACCTCAGTCAGAGCGCGCTGTCCCGGCTCATCGCCCGGCTGGAGAAGGACGGGTTGGTGCGGCGCTCCATGTGCGCGGAGGACCGGCGCGGCGTGTACGTCACGCCGACCGCCAGGGGCCGGGAGCTGCACGCCGAGATACTGCCGCTGCAGCGGGCCGCGCTGGCCCGCACGCTCGGCGGGGACGACGACGAAGGCCCGCGCCCCTGATCAGGGACGCGGGCCTCCGCTCCGGCCTCGGGGCTCAGGGGCGGGCCAGCAGGGTGCGCACGCCGTCCGAGGTGAGGGTGAGCCGGTGCTCCGAGCCGGCGTCGATGGACAGCGACAGGTCGTCGGCCGGCCACTGCGCGGCGAGGGCGCCCAGCGGCACCATGCGGTAGCGGGAGACGTACGGCAGCAGGTCGGCCATCTCCAGTTCCGAGGTGAACACGGGCACCACCTGACCGCCGCCCTGCTGCTCCAGGACCGGCAGGGCCAGCATCCCGGGGTCGGCGGCGTCCTGGTCGTTCGCGTCGTCGGGCACCGGCACGAGGACGTCGCTGCTCGCGAGCGTGTCGAGCGCCGTCGTGTTGTCGGCGGTCTCGGTGGTCTCGGCGAGCGTGTCCAGTGCCCGCTGCGCGGGTGTCACGGGGTGGTCGTTCGCGGGTGTCTCCATGGCGTTTTCCCTGGTAGCGGCGGCGTTGCGGCCCGCACGCACGATCGGCGCGGACGCGGTCCAGCCTCGCGTACCCGGTCACCCACGGCGCAACCCCGTTCGAGCCACCTGCACGATCCCGTACTCATATCCCGTACTCATCTGATCAGCAAGGGGCCCACTTGATCGATCAGTAACGCGGTGGGGTTAGCATATGAGCGCCGCCTAGCTCGAAAGATAGAGACGTGACTGCCAACGACGACTCGTTCACCAACTGGAAGCACCGCGAAGAGACCGCGGAATCGATGATCCCGATGATCGGGAAGCTGCACCGGGAGCAGGACGTCACGATCCTGCTGCACAGCCGTTCCCTGGTGAACAAGTCGGTGGTCAGCATCCTCAAGACCCACCGCTTCGCCCGCCAGATCGCCGGGGCGGAGCTGTCGGTCACCGAGACGATGCCCTTCCTGCGCGCGCTCACCGCGCTGGACCTCGGTCCCTCGCAGATCGACATCGGCATGCTCGCCGCGACCCACCGGAGCGACGACCGCGGTCTGTCGGTCGAGGAGTTCACGGCCGAGGCCGTCGCCGGGGCCACCGGCGCCAACAAGATCGACCGGCGGGACGGCCGCGACGTGGTCCTGTACGGCTTCGGCCGCATCGGCCGGCTCGTCGCCCGCCTGCTCATCGAGAAGGCCGGGTCGGGCAACGGGCTGCGGCTGCGCGCCATCGTCGTCCGCGGGGGCGGGGAGCGGGCCGCCGAGGACATCGTCAAGCGCGCCTCGCTGCTGCGCCGCGACTCCGTGCACGGCCAGTTCCAGGGCACCATCACCGTCGACGAGGACAACAGGACGATCCTCGCCAACGGCAACGCCATCAAGGTGATCTACGCGGACGACCCGACGCAGGTCGACTACACGGCGTACGGCATCAAGGACGCCATCCTCATCGACAACACCGGCAAGTGGCGCGACCGCGAGGGCCTGTCGAAGCACCTGCGTCCGGGCATCGACAAGGTTGTGCTGACCGCGCCGGGCAAGGGCGACGTCCCGAACATCGTCCACGGCGTCAACCACGACACCATCAAGCCGGACGAGCGGATCCTGTCCTGCGCGTCCTGCACCACCAACGCGATCGTCCCGCCGCTGAAGGCGATGGAGGACGAGTACGGCGTGCTGCGCGGTCACGTGGAGACGGTGCACTCCTTCACCAACGACCAGAACCTGCTGGACAACTACCACAAGTCGGACCGCCGCGGCCGCAGCGCGCCGCTGAACATGGTCATCACGGAGACGGGTGCCGCCTCCGCGGTCGCCAAGGCGCTGCCCGACCTCAAGGCGCGGATCACCGGCAGCTCCATCCGGGTGCCGGTGCCGGACGTGTCGATCGCGATCCTCAACCTCCAGCTGGCCCGCGAGGCGAGCCGCGAAGAGGTCGTGGACCACCTGCGCGAGGTGTCGCTGACCTCGCCGCTCAAGCGCCAGATCGACTTCATCGGCGCGCCCGACGCCGTCTCCAGCGACTTCATCGGCTCGCGCCACGCCTCGATCGTGGACGCGGGCGCGCTGAAGGTCGAGGGCGACAACGCGATCCTCTACCTCTGGTACGACAACGAGTTCGGCTACTCCTGCCAGGTCGTCCGCGTCGTGCAGCACGTCTCCGGGGTGGAGTACCCGACGTACCCGGCTCCGGCGGTCTGAGCGCGGCACACACGGGCATGGGGCGGTGGGAGGTCTTCTCCCGCCGCCCCTCGCGCGTGCCGGGTCAGGACGCCAGGGCGTCCGCGAAGAGCCGGGTCAGCGCCGTCGGTGCCGTGATGGCGGTGCCCACGACGACGCTGTGCGCACCGGCGGCGAGCGCCCGGGCGGCCTGCTCGGGCGTCGCCATACGGCCCTCGGCGATCACCGGGGTGCCGAGCGCACCGGCGAGGTCGGTCACGAGCGCCAGATCGGGGGCGTCCTGCACCGGGGAGCCCGGCACGTAGCCGGACAGCGTGGTGCCGAGGAAGTCCGCCCCCTGGCCGGCTGCCGCGCGGCCCTCGCCGAGCGTCGACACGTCGGCCATGACCAGGGCGCCCGCCGCGTGGACGGCCTCGACCAGCTCGGCGAAGGTGCTGCCGTCGGGCCGCGGACGCGCGGTGGCGTCGGCGGCGACGACCGCGGCCCCCGCCTCGACCAGGGCCAGCGCGTGGCGCACGGTCGGGGTGATGAAGACGCCGCTGTCGCCGTCCTTCCACAGGCCGATCACCGGAAGGTCGACGGCCGCGGCGGTGGCGGCGACGACCTCCGGGTCGTTGACGCGTACGGCCGCAGCGCCGCCGGAGCGCGCCGCCAGGGTCATGCGGACCAGGGTGTCGGTGTGGCGCATCGGGTCGCCGGGAGGTGCCTGGCAGGACACGATCAGGCGGCCCTTGAGCCGCTCGGCCAGGGACGGGGGCGGGGTCATGACGGGGCTCCAGTGGTGGGGGGCCGGTGCAGGGGCAGGGTGCGGGGCAGCGCGGCCGCCCCGAGGACCGCGGCGTCGGCGCCGCCCCGCGGCGGGCGCGGGCGCAGGTCGCGCAGCGGGGGCATGAGTTCGGCGGCGAAGGCCGCGCACAGGGCGTCCCGGTACAGGGCGCCGATGCGGGGCACGCCGCCGGCGACGACGACGCGGTGCGGTCCGAGCGCGTTGGCGAGGCCGCCGAGGACCCGGCCCGTCGCGCGGGCGCCGAGCGTGATGGCGGCGGTGGCGTGCGGGTCGCCCTGGGCCGCGCGTGCGGCGACGGTCTGGAGGCGGTCGGCCGGTCGACCGCCGAGCCGTGCGCAGTGGGCGGTGATGGCGGGGCCCGCCGCGACGGCCTCCAGGTGGCCGGTGGCTCCGCAGGTGCAGGGCAGCCCGTCGGCCTCCGGGCTGGGCAGGTGCCCGAGGTGCCCGGCGATTCCGGCGGCGCCGTGCAGCATGCGTCCCGCCGCGGCGATGGCCCCGCCGACTCCGGTGCCGACGGCGGCGTAGAGGAGGGTGCGGTCGTCGTCGGGGCCGTCCAGTTCCGTCGCGGCGGCGGCGCGTACGTCGTTGTCGCAGGCGACGGGGAGTCCGGTACGGGTGGCGAGACCGGCCGCGAGGGCGGTGCCGGCCCAGCCGCGGATGGTGTCGGTGGCGCTGGTGACGGTCCCGGTGACGGGGTCGATGACGCCGGCCGCGGCGACGCCGATCGCGGTGGTGCCGTGGACCCGTACCGCGCGGGCGGCGATGGCCAGGGCGTCCAGCACCACCTCGGCGCCCTCCGTCGCCGGGGTGGGCAGGGTGTGCCGGGCGAGCACCGTGCCGTCGGACCCGACCAGGGCGGCGGCGATCTTGGTGCCGCCCAGGTCGAGGCCGATGACCGGTGCGTCCGGGTGCGGTGCGGTCATCGGACCGGCAGCAGCCCGGCGCCGCGCAGGTGCCGCTCGACGTGGGCGACCGCGTCCTCGCCCAGCTGGATCTGCGGCGCGGCGGTAATGCCGTGGCTGAACACGCCGAGCAGCCGCAGGGCGTGCTTGAAGGCGCCGATGGCCGAGGAGTTGCGGCCCATCTCGCTCTCCGGGCCCGCGTCGACCAGGCCGAACAGCTCGACGAGCCGCTCCTGTTCCTTGGCCGCGCCGTCCAGGTCGCCGCCGCGCACGGCGTCGTAGAGGCGGACGTATCCGGCGGGGTCGACGTTGCCGAGGCCCGGGACCACGCCGTCGGCGCCGGCCAGCAGGGCGGCGTCCACGGTCAGTTCGGAGCCGGTGAGGATGCTGAAGGAGGGGGCGGGGCCGTCGGCGCGGCCGTGGCGTCCGCCCAGTTCGACGACGAGCCGGCGCAGGCCGCCCTCGTCGCCGCTGCTGTCCTTGAGCCCGGCCAGCGTGCCGTCCTCGGCGAGTTCGCGCACCAGGGCGGCGGAGAGCTTGCTGTGCACCGAGACGGGGAGGTCGTAGGCGTACAGGGGCAGGTCGACGGCGGAGCGGATCGCGCGGAAGTGGGCGGCGATCTCGCGCGGGTGGGTGCGGGCGTAGAAGGGGGCGGTGGCCACCAGGGCGTCGGCCCCGGCCTCGCGGGCGGCCTCGGCGTGCACGAGCACCCGGGGGGTGGTCGTGTCGATGACACCGGCGAGGACGGGGACGCGGCCCGCGACCGCCTCGACGACCGTGTCGAGGGCGACGGCCCGCTGCCGGTCGGTGAGGAAGGCGACCTCGCTGCTGGAGCCCAGGGCGAACAGCCCGTGCACTCCCCCGCCGACGAGGTGCTCGACGAGCCGGGCGAGCGAGGCGGTGTCGACTTCGCCCGACGCGTCCAGAGGAGTGCAGACGGGCGGCACGACGCCGCTCAGGGGCTGGGACGAGGACATGGTGTTTCTCCTGGGCTGTGCGGGTGGTGGTACGGGTGGAACGGGCCGCCGGGCGCCGGGGTGCCGGTGCCGGGCGGCCCGTGGCCGGCTACGGCTGGGTGACGGTGAGCGTCTTGTCGCCGTAGGAGTGCCGGCGGCCGCGGACCTCGTAGGCCGCGGTGGCCCGCACGTCGCCCGCGGTGGCGTTCGCGGGGACCGTGACGGGGATCTTCGTGTTCGCGCCCTGACCGGGGTCGAGGGCGGGCACGGCGGTCTCCGGGGCGCTCCAGCCGTCGGGCAGGTCGAGCGAGACCGTGCCGGCCGGCAGCCGTACGTCGTTCTGGCTGACGACGCGGACGGTGACGGTGGTGGTCTGCCCGGCGGGCAGGGAGGCGGGCGAGGTGACGGTGACCGGCGCGCAGACTCCGCCGAGCCACGTCAGGTCGAAGGAGGAGTAGGTGATGTGGTCGACGTTGCCCCGCTCCCACAGCAGGCCCATGCCCGGGTTGGGGCCCGTGCCGTCGCTGAGCGGGGTGAGCGTCGAGTAGGCGGCGGCGCCGGACTCGACGGTCCTGCGCACCGGCCAGGTCTGCCCGTTGTCGCAGGAGAGGCGGACGGTGAGGTTGCTGCGGCTGCCGGTCGTCGCGGTGTTGCTGAACATGAGCCACGAGGCGCGCGGGTGCGAGGCGTCCACGTTCGGCGCGAAACGCGTGACGGAGCCGTTGTTGGCCGGGTCCGGCAGCTCGGTGTCCTGCTGGAAGGGGCTGTAGGTGACGCCGCCGTCGGTGGAGTAGGCGACCGTGCGGTACGGCTTGGAGCGGTTGTTGAGCATGACGCGGCCGTCGGACAGCTCGACGGTCTTGTTCTCGTCGCCGCCGGGGCCGACGGGGGTGCCCGTCCTCCAGGTGGCGCCGTGGTCGTCGCTGTAGGCGCTGACCGCGTAGTTGGCGCCGTTCCTGCGGATGGCGTACTGCTGGATCAGGCGGCCCTTGTGGGTGCCGTGGCGCAGCTGGATGCCCTCGCCGGAGGCGGCGAACATGCCGGCCCAGGAGGGGTCCTTGACGTCGGCGGTGATCCGCTCGTGCTGCCAGGTGAGGCCGTCGTCGTCGGAGTAGCTGTAGTCGGCCTGGAGGACGTCCGGGTCGCTCTCGTCGTTGCCGGTGGCGGAACCGAAGAAGCCCTGGTTCACGGAGGCCGCGTAGAAGAGGAAGACGCGGCCGGTCTCGCGGTCGACGAGGAGGCTGGGGTCGCCGTAGCCCTTGGGGGCGGCGTCCTTGCGCACGACCTGCTGGGCCTGCCAGGTGGTGCCGCCGTCGGTGCTGCGCCTGAGGACGACGCCGATGTTGCCGGGCAGGTCGCCGAGGGTGGGGCGGGCGTCGTAGGCGGCGAGCAGGGTGCCCTCGGTGGTCCGGGTCAGGGCGGGGATGCGGTAGTAGGGGGAGCCGGTGCCCGCGGTGGCCAGGTCCTGGGAGGTGAGGGTCCCGGCGGCCGCGGCGGCCTTGTGGGGGGAGTCGGCGGCGTGGGCGGCGGGGACGGTGGTGCCCAGGACGGCCAGGGCTGCGGTGCCGACGGCCAGGGTGACTCTTCGCTGCATGAACAGGCCTCTTCTCGGGTGAGGGATCAGGCGAGTCGGGGGGCGTGCGGTGCGGTCGAGGCGGTGGGGGCCTCGGGGCGGGAGGCGGTGAGCAGCTCGCGCACCCAGGCGAGTTGTTCGCGGCGGTGGTGGCCGCCGCCGCCCTCGTGGCCGTTGAACCCGTAGACGCGCAGGTCCTTGGGGCCGCCGTAGCGGTGGTAGGCCGCGAAGCTCGTCGAAGGCGGGCAGACGTCGTCCATCATCGCGATGGAGAAGAGCGACGGGGCGGTGGCGCGGGCGGCCAGCAGCGCGGCGTCGACGTAGGACAGGGTGGTGAAGACGGCCTCGGTGCGGTCGCGGTGCAGCCGCAGGTACTCGGCGACCTCGGTGTAGGGCGGCCGGGCCGCGATCGTCGCGCCGCGCCGGATGTCGCAGAGGAAGGGGACGTCGGGCATCACCCCGGCCAGGCCCGGCACGAGCCCGGCCACCGCGAGGGCGATGCCGCCGCCCTGGCTGACGCCGGTGACGACGACCTTGTCCCGGTCCACGGCGGGGTGGGCGAGGGCGGCCTCCACGAAGCGCACCGCGTCGGTGAACACCCGCCGGTAGTAGTGGTCGTGGGGGCTTTCGACGCCGCGGGTGAGGAACCCGGGGACGGTGCCGTTCAGGGCGGCGGTGTCGGGGGTGTCGCCGCCCGCGGTGGACCAGCCCTGGCCGCGCGTGTCCATGATGAGGTGGGCGTAACCGGCGTTGGCCCAGAGCACCTGCTCGTGCGGCAGGCCGCGACCGCGCCCGTAGCCGAGGAACTCCACCACGCAGCCGAGCGGTGCGCTCCTGCGGGCGGGCAGGTGCAGCCAGCCCCGGACGGGCTCACCGGCGAACCCCGGCACCGTGACGTCGTGCGTCGTCACCTCGGTCAGGCCGGTCTCCACCGGCGTGAAGCCGGACGCGCCGCCGGCGTCCCGGGCCTCGCGGAGGGTCTGCTCCCAGAAGGCGTCGAGGTCGGCGGGCTCGTCGAGGTCGGGCCGCAGTGCCAGGCACTGGGCGAGGGTGAGGTCCGTCAGTGGCATGGAGGGGCCCCGGTGGGTGAGGCGTGCGCGCGGCGCAGCACGGAGGAACGGGAGGGACCGGCCGGACCGGTCCCGACGAGGAGAGCGGTTCGCCGGAGCGGTTCACTCTCGATCAGCAGACGTCTGATGTCTGCTGATCGAGGACATTAGAGATCCCGCAGACGACCGTCAAGTGCCCGTCCCCCGGGCCGCGCGCCGGACCTCCCGGCCCCGGGCGCGAAGAAGGCGCCCCCGGCGGGGGCGCCTTCACCGTCCGTGCGACCCGGTCAGCGCCGGGCGCGGGCCTCCTCGATCCGCAGGCGCACCGGCGCGTAGTGCTCGGCGAGGGCCGCCGCGAACTCGACCGGGTCGCGGTCGCGCACGGCGTCCACGATGCGCTGGTGGTTGGCGATGGTGGCCGCCTCGTGCTCGCGGGTGAACACGTCGAGATGCGGCGCGACGATGACGTAGACGTCCCAGAAGGCCGCCGAGAGCTGGCCGATGAGGTCGTTGCCGAGCGGGGCCAGGAGCAGCGTGTGGAAGGCCCGGTCCGCCTCGACGAACCCGTGCCCCTCCCCCGCGCCGGCCCTGCGCATCTCGTCGACGTGCGCCTCGAGCCGGCCGATCTGCTCCTCGTCCAGCGAGGCGACGAGCCGCTCGGCCATGCCCCGTTCGAACAGCTCCCGGACCTCGATGAGGTCGCTCATCACCTGGAAGTCGTCGTCGGGACTGAGCAGACCGCGGAAGGTCAGGCTCTCCACCAGGGCGGACAGGCTCAGCCTGCCCACGTAGGTGCCGTGCCCGTGCCGCACCTCGACGATGTCGAGTGCGGTGAGGATCCTGATCGCCTCCCGCACGCTGGACCGGCTCGCGCCGAGCGCCTCGCACAGGGCGGGCTCGGTCGGCAGCGGATCCCCCGGCCGCAGATCGTTGCGCAGGATGTAGGCCTTGATGCCGTCGACGACCTCCTGGCGCAACGGTTGTCGTGCCGTCTTGGGCTCCGGCTCTCTCGGCCGAATCGCCCTTTGCCCCACCGCCACCTCTTGACCCCTCTCACTTGCCCGGCTACGTTCCCACGTTATCAAGCATCAGACATCAGACGTCTGATGCGCCGTCGGTGAGGCGCCGACCACGCTCGCCTCCTCCACCTTGCTCGACTCTCATCTCCCCGCCTGGAGGACTCCTTGTCCGCGCGCAGTGCAGCCGGCGTCGATCGCCGCACCTTCATGAGATACACCAGTGCCATCGGTGTGGCGACCGCGGTCACCACGGGCCTGACGGCCTGCGGAGGACCGGCCTCCAGCAAGGACGGCACCGGCGGCTCGGGCAGTGGCGGCGACACCATCGAGGCCGGGCTGTCCTATCCGCTGTCCACCGGCTTCGACCCGATGATCACCTCGGGTGCGACCCCGTACGCGGCCAACATGCACATCTTCGAGGGGCTGGTCGACCTCGACCCGGTCACGCTCGTGGCGCGCCCGGCGCTGGCGACCGGGATGCCCAAGAAGATCAACGCGACCACCTACCGGGCCACCCTGCGCGAGGGCGCGACCTTCCACGACGGCTCGGCGGTCACCGCGGACGACGTGGTGTTCAGCTTCGAGCGGGTCCTGGACGAGGCGAACGCCTCGCTGATGGCGCAGTTCGTCCCGTTCGTCGACCGGGTCACGGCCGTCGACGAGTCGACTGTGGAGTTCAAGCTGAAGTACGCCTTCGCGCTCTTCCCCTCCCGCATATCCGTGGTGCGGATCGTGCCGAAGAAGATCGCGGGCGCGGACGCCAAGTCCTTCGACGCCAGGCCCGTCGGCACCGGCCCGTACAGGTTCGTCTCGGCGGTCCGCGAGGACAAGATCGTCATGGAGGCGTACGACAAGTACAACGGCCCCCACCCGGCCAAGGCCAAGAAGATGATCTGGCGGCTGATGTCCGACCCGTCCGCCCGGGTCAGCGCGCTCAAGTCGGGCCGCGTGCAGGCCATCGAGGACGTGCCCTACATCGACGTCAAGGGCTTCACCGGCCAGGACAAGGTGGAGTCGGTCCAGTCCTTCGGGCTGCTCTTCCTGATGTTCAACTGCGCCGACCAGCGGTTCGGGGACAAGCGGGTGCGCCAGGCGCTGCACTACGCCCTGGACACCGAGAAGATCATCTCCACCGCGCTGCTCGGCAACGCCGAGGCCGCCTCCGGCTACGTCCCGGCCACCCACCCGGACTACCACAAGGCCGCCACCGTCTACGCGCACGACCCGGCCAAGGCCAAGAAGCTGCTCGCCGAGGCGGGCGTGGACAAGCTCTCCTTCACGCTGATGCTCACCGACAACGGCTGGGTCAAGGACATCGCGCCGCTGATCAAGGAGAGCTGGGCCGCGGTCGGCGTCGACGCCGAGCTGGACATCCAGCAGTCCGCGGCCCAGTACGCCGAGATCGACCAGGGCAACTTCGACGCACTGGCCGCGCCGGGCGACCCGTCCGTCTTCGGCAACGACGCCGACCTGCTGCTGCGCTGGTTCTACTACGGCTTCTGGCCGGAGAACCGTTACGGCTGGAAGGGCAGCGACGCCTACAAGCAGACCAGGTCGCTGCTCGACAAGGCCGCCGCGGAGGCCGACGAGGCCAAGCGCAAGGAGCTGTGGGGCCAGGTCACCGACCTGGTCGCCGACGAGGCCGCCCTGTACCCGATCCTGCACCGCAAGCTGCCCACCGCCTGGCGGGAGGGGGCGCTGAGCGGGTTCGAGCCGCTGCCCACCACCGGACTGTCCTTCCTCGACGTCGGCCGGGGCTGACCCCGCACGCCCAGGCCGCCGGGCCGCCGCCGCGCCACCACCGGCGGCGGCCCCCGCCCCAATCGCTAGGAACCTCACGATGGTTGCATTCCTCCGGCTCGCGCTGCGCCGCGTCGCGATGATGCCGGTGATGGTCCTCGGCATCGCGCTGCTGGTCTTCGTGGTCCTCCAGTTCTCGCCGACCGACCCCGCGTACAACGCGCTGGGCGAGTCGGCGAGCCCCGAGGCGCGAGCGGCGTTCGCCGAGGCCAACGGTCTCAACGACCCCTTGCCCGTGCGCTACTTCGCCTTCCTGGGTGACCTGCTGCGCGGGGACCTCGGCGTCACCATGTCGCCCAGTCAGCCCGTCACCGACCGGATCGCCACCGCGTTCCCGCTCACCCTGCAACTGACCCTGCTCGGCCTGACGCTGGCCGTCGTGCTGGCGCTGGTCTTCGGTGTCCTCAGCGCGGTCTACCGGGACCGCTGGCCGGACCAGGTCTTCCGGGTGCTGTCGATGGCCGGCATCGCGCTGCCCTCGTTCTGGATCGGTGTGCTGCTCATCCAGCAGTTCGCGCTGAACATGCCGCTCTTCCCGACCGGCGGCTACGTCAACCCGGCCGACTCCTTCTCCGGCTGGATCGAGAGCATGGCGCTGCCCGCGTTCTCCCTCGCCCTGCCCGTCGCCTCCTCGCTGGCCCGCCTCATCCGCACCTCGATGGTCACCGAACTCGACCGCGACTACGTGCGCACCGCCAAGGGCAGCGGCCTGCCGCCGTTCCTGATCATCCGCTCGGTGCTGCGCAACGCCCTGGTCACCCCGCTGACCGTGCTCGGCGTCAAGGTCGGCTACATGCTCAGCGGCGCCGTCGTCATCGAGGCGATCTTCGACCTGCCCGGCATGGGCAAGCTGATCCTCGAGGGTGTCAACGGCGGCGACGTCGGTCTGGTCCAGGGCACCGTGCTCACCATCGCGATCGCCTTCCTCGTGGTCAACGTCGTCGTCGACCTGCTCTACCTGCTCGTCAACCCGCGCATCAGGACGGTGTGATGTTCGCTCCACGCTCCCTCGCCGGGCACCTCGCCCGGCCCGGCACCCGCCTGCGCCGGCTGCCCGTGCCCTCCCGGATCGCCCTCGGACTCCTCCTCGTGGTGGTGCTCGGCGCGGTGTTCGCGCCGCTGCTCACCCAGGACCCGCTCGCCACCGGCATCCCCGCGCAGGCGCCGGGCGCCGACCACTGGTTCGGCACCGACCGGGCCGGCCGCGACGTGTTCGCCCGGGTCGTGCACGGTGCGCGCTACTCCCTGGTCATCGGACTCGGCGCCACCCTGCTCGCCCTGGTCCTGGGCTCCGCCCTGGGCGCGCTGGCGGCCACCTCGCGCAGGCTCGCCGACGAGTCGGTGATGCGCACGCTCGACGTCGTCATGTCCTTCCCGCCGATCGCGCTGGCCGCCGTGCTCGTCGCGGTCTTCGGGCCCAGCGTGCCGGTCATCATCTTCACCATCGCGTTCGTCTACTCGCCCTCGCTGGCCCGCGTGGTGCGGGCCAACGTGCTGGAGCAGTACGGCGAGGACTACGTCGCCGCCGAGCGGGTCGTCGGCGCCCGCCGCGGCTACATCGTGGCCCGGCACGTCGCGATCAACTGCGCGGCGCCGGTGCTGGTGTTCGCGACGGTCATGGTGGCCGACTCCATCATCTTCGAGGCGAGCCTGTCCTTCATCGGCGCCGGTGTGCAGGACCCCGACCCGAGCTGGGGCAGCGTGCTGGCCTACGGCCGGCAGATCCTGCTGTCCGGCGGCTGGTGGGCGACCCTCTTCCCCGGTCTGTGCGTGCTGGTCACGGTGCTCGCGCTGAACGTGCTCTCCGAGGGCATGACCGACGCCGCCGCCTCCCCGGACAGGTCCCGCACCGGCGGCACCGACGCCGACGACAGCGCCGGCGCCCCCGCTCCCGCGGCGGACGAGGCCGAGGTGAACGCCGCGCTCGCCGAACTGGCGGCCCGGCTGGGGGCCATGGAGCCCGCCGTGCCGCCGCTCGCCGAGGACGCGGCCGACCTGCTCGTCGTACGGGACCTGTCCATCCGCTTCCCGGACCGCTACGGCGACACCCTCGTCGTCGACGGCATCTCCTTCACCGTCCGCGAGGGCGAGACCCTCGGCCTGGTCGGCGAGTCGGGCTGCGGCAAGTCGATCACCAGCCTGGCGGTCATGGGCCTGCTGGCCCGCAACGCCGAGGCCGAGGGCGAGATCCGCTACCGGGGCCGCGACCTGCTGAAGCTGGCGCCGAAGGAGCGCCGGGCGCTGATGGGTCCGGAGATCGCGATGGTCTACCAGGACGCCATGTCGTCCCTGAACCCGTCCGTGCTGATCGGCACCCAGCTGAAGTGGCTCACCTCCCGCGGCGGCACCCGCACCCCCGCCGAGCTGCTCGAACTGGTCGGCCTCTCCCCCGAGCGCACCCTGCGCAGCTACCCGCACGAGCTGTCCGGCGGCCAGCGCCAGCGCGTGCTGATCGCCATGGCCCTGTCCCGCGGCCCGCGCCTGCTGATCGCCGACGAGCCGACCACCGCCCTCGACGTCACCGTGCAGGCCCAGGTCGTCGAGCTGCTGGTCCGGCTCCGCGACGAACTCGGCTTCGCGATGGTCCTCGTCTCCCACGACCTCGCCCTGGTCGGCGACCTCGCCCACCGGGTCGCGGTGATGTACGCCGGTCAGGTCGCCGAGGCCGGTGACACCCGTGCGCTGCTGACCGATCCGGCGCACCACTACAGCCGGGGGCTGCTCGGCTCGGTCGTCTCACTGGAGTCGGGCGCCGGGCGGCTGCACCAGATCCGCGGCGTCGTACCGGCCCCGAAGGCGTTCGGTCCGGGCTGCCGGTTCGCCTCCCGCTGCGCCGCCGCCACCGACCTGTGCGCCACCACGCCGCCGCCCGCCACCGACCGGGAGGCCGGCCTGGACCACCACTTCGCCTGCCACCACCCGGCGCCCGCGAAGTCGCTGGAGGGTGCCCGATGACCGCCACCGAGGACCGCACCATGGACCCACTCGTCCGGCTCGACCGCATCCACGTACGGCACCGGGCCCGCAGCGGCGGCATCCTGCGCCGGGACGCCGTGCACGCCCTGACCGACACCTCGCTGGAAGTCCGGCCCGGCGAGATCCTCGGCCTGGTCGGCGAGTCGGGCTGCGGCAAGTCCACGCTGGCCCGCGTGGTCACCGGACTGCAGCGCCCCACCGAGGGACACGTGTACTTCCGGGGCCGGGACCTGTGGACGATGGGCGCCGCCGAGCGCCGCACCGGGTTCGGAGCCGCCGTCGGCGTGGTCTTCCAGGACGCCTCCACCGCGCTCAACCCGAGGCTGCCGGTGCGCCGGATCCTGCGCGACCCGCTGGACGTGCACCGGCGCGGCACGCGGGCCGGGCGGGAGGAACGGGTGGCGGAACTGCTCGACCTGGTCGGGCTGCCCGGGCACACCCTGGACGCGCTGCCGGGTCAGCTGTCCGGCGGCCAGCGCCAGCGGGTGGCCATCGCCCGCGCCCTGGCCCTGGAGCCGGAGCTGATCGTCGCCGACGAGCCCACCAGCGCCCTGGACGTGTCGGTGCGCGCCCAGATCCTCAACCTGCTGGTGGACCTGCGCGCCCGGCTGGGCCTCGGCATGGTGTTCATCTCGCACGACGTCCAGACGGTCCGGTACCTCGCGGACCGCATCGCGGTGCTGTACCTGGGCCGCGTGGTCGAGGAGGGCGGGTCCGCCGAGGTCTCCGGCGCCTCCCGGCACCCGTACACCGAGGCGCTGCTCTCCGCGACGCCGAGCCTGCTGGAGCGGCCCGAGCGGATCGTGCTGCACGGCCCGGTGCCCTCGGCCACCCACCCGCCCTCCGGCTGCCCGTTCCGCACCCGCTGCTGGAAGGCGGACGACGCCTGCGCCACCGTCTTCCCGGCGGCGGCAGAGGGACCCGGGGCGCATCGGTGGCACTGCGTCCATCCGCAGGGGAGCGACGCACCGGACGGGGCGCCGGCCGGAAGCTGACGGGTATCGGCCGGCCCCGGCCGGGGCATGCGTGTGAGGGCACGCCCCGTCCGGGTGCCGTGCGGCACTACGGCCGGCTGATACGAGAATGGTTCCATGAACGCACTGGTTCGGCGCTCGCCCTGGGTCGAGGTGCTGGTCTGGTGCGTGGCCGTGCTGAGCCTGACCGTCCTGGCCGCGGCGGCCGTCGTCCGCAGTACGGTGCTGGACCCCGGGTTCTACGGCCAGGTGCTGGAGGACGAGCACGCCTACCAGCGCTTCTACGACGAGGTGCTGGTGGACCCGCGCAGTACGCCGTTCACCAGCGACCTGCTGGAGCGGCTGCCCGTTCCGCAGTCGACCATCACCTCGAACCTCAAGGTGGTGGTCCCGCCCGAGACGCTGCGGACCATGGGCCAGGGGCAGATCGCGGAAATGGTCCACTACCTGGAGGGCGACCGCGAGCGGCTGCGGATCACGGTCGACCTGGAGCCCGTCGTCGCGAACGTCGAACGGCTCAGCCAGGCGTACTTCGGTGATGCCGTCGCGGCGCTGCAGAAGCGGTCCGAACCCGACTTCCAGGCCTTCGTGCAGCACCTGAGTGAGCTGGTGGCGCAGGTGGTGGCCGGTGAGGCGCCGCTGGACGAGCTGCCGACGCTGCCGCTCTCCCGCAGCCAGGCGGACGCGGCCACGGACGCGCTGATGCGGCTGGTGCCGGACGGCGCGGCGCGCGACGGCGTCAGATCGACCGTGTTGACGGCCCTGGACCGGGGCGACGTGGCCTCCGCCCTGGCCGCGATCGCCCCGGTGGCCCTGACCGACCAGGTCCGGGACGCCGCCGAGGAGCTGTTGCGGGAGGCGAAGCAGGGCACGTGGGTGGTGAGCGTCGACGTCGACCCCGGGACCGAGGCACTGGCTCCGCTGGACCGTGCCCGCAAGGTCACCCGCCTCTTCCAGGAGGTGGTGGAACCGGCGGCGGCCGTGCTGTGCGCCGCCGCGCTGACCCTGCTGTGGTTCCTGCGGCCGTCGCCCGCCAAGCGCCGGCTGATTCCGCTGGGCTGGGTGCCGGCCGCCGCCGCCTCGCTCATGGCGCTCACCGTGCTCGTGCTGCGGCTCACGCTGGGCGACACGCTGTTCGGCACCCCGCCGTCCTGGCCGCCCGCGGCCACGGGGCTGCTCGCCGACGTGCAGGCCGCCGCGCTCGACCGGCTGCTGACCTCCGCCGTCGTCGTCGCGGTGATCCTGCTCGCCGCGGGCGCGCTGCTGATCACCGTCGGCTGGGTCTGGCAGACCCGGCCCAGCGTGCCGGTCCTCACCGATCCGCGGCACGTTCCGGCGCTGACCTTCACGGTCACCGCCGTCGCCCTCGTCGGGACGATGCTGGCGCCGGTGGCGATCAGCGGTTCCTCCCCGCGGATCTGCCAGGGCAGTGCCGAGCTGTGCGACGCCCGCTACGACGAGATCGCCCAGCTCGCGTCGCACAACGCGATGGCGACGACCGCGGACCGGTTCATCGGTCCCCTCCAGGACCCGGACATCGTCGGTCAGCTGGGCGCCGGGTCGCGGGTCCTGCTGCTCGACACGCACCGCTGGGAGCGGCCCGAGGAGGTCGCGGAGCGGCTGAGCACCTCCGACTTCTCCCCCGCCGAGCGCCGTCGGCTGACCGCGATCCTGCAACGGGTGAACCCGCCCCATCCGGGCCTGTGGCTGTGCCACTCGGTGTGCGGCGCCGGGGCCCTCGAACTGGAGCCGGCGCTGCGGCAGATCGGCGAGTGGCTGCGCGACAACCCCACGGAGATCGTCACGCTGATCCTCCAGGACGGCGTGGACGCGGTGACGACGCAGGACGCCTTCGTCCGGGCCGGTCTCTCGGACCTGCTGTACGAGCCGGACCGGGACCCGGACCGTCCCTGGCCGACGCTCGGGGACATGATCGACAGCGGTCGGCGGCTGGTCGTCTTCGCGGAGAAGGCGGACGGACCCGCGCCCTGGTACCGGAACCTGTACCGGTACGGCATGGAGACGCCCTTCGCCTTCCGCAGCCCGGACGAGATGTCGTGCCTGCCCAACCGGGGCGGTTCGGACAAGCGGCTGTTCCTGCTGAACCACTTCGTCACGGCGGGCGGCGGGCTGCGGCTGGACGCCGGGGTCGTCAACTCGCGGCAGCGGGTGCTGGAGCGGGCGCACACCTGTGAACGGCAGCGCGGCAGACCGGTCAACTTCATCGCGGTGGACTACGCGACGATCGGCGACGCGCTCGGCGCGGTGAACGAGCTCAACGCCGAACGCGTCGAGGACGACCCCCGCGTCCCGGTCGAGCGCACCCCGGGGCGGATCCCGGACGCGGCGGAAGCCCGGCGACGCGGTGGTGCTCCGCGCCGCCGGGCGGCTTTTAGGTGACCGGCTGCTGCTACCGGCCGGTTCCGGCCGGCCCGCCTACTGGTTGATCTTGAACTGGGAGCCGGGTTCGATCCGTATGTCCTCCTCCGCCGAGTTGGTGATGGTGACGTCGGTCAGGGTCGCGCTGCCGCGGGCGCCGCCCATGGCGAGGATGCCGGAGCCGTTGTTCGACTTGTCGATGCGGACGTTCTCGATCTTCACGTCCGGCATCGCGCCGCCTCCCGTCTTGAACTGGATGCCGTCGTAGGTCGAGTCGAGGATCTCGGTGTCCCGGATGGTCACGCCCGGGATGTCCTTGCCTTGGGCGAAGAGGGTGATGGCACCGAACTCCTGGTCCTCGTTCCAGAACGCGCCGCCCGTGCGGTGCAGGGCGTTGCCCGCGATGAGGGTCTGCCCGGAGAAGGGCAGCGGGTCGTGGTCGGTGGCGAGCATGATGCCGGGGTAGTTCATGGTGTCGGAGACGACGTTGTTCTCGATGGTGTTGCCGTAGCCGCCGTACACCGCGATGCCGTTGGCCCGCCACGGCAGCTGGATCGTGTTGTTGCGGAAGTGGTTGTCGTGGCCGATGTCCACGGACGTGTCCTTCACGTACTTGTTGGCCCAGACCGCGAGCGAGTCGTCGCCGGTGGTGCGGAAGGAGGAGTTGTAGACGGTGGAGTTGCGGGTGCCGTTGGAGAAGTTGATGCCGTCGGCGTAGGTGTCGCGGATGCGCATGCCGGTGAACTCCAGGCCGTCGGCGGGGCCCCACAGCTCGGGGATGTTCGAGTAGTCGCGGCCGACCCAGACACCGACGTTGGCGTGCTCGATCCACACGTTGCTGATCTTGGTGCCCTTGCCGAAGCGGCCGTTGAGCCCGACACCGCCCTCCGCGTTGCCGTCGCCGCCGCGGATGGTGCCCGAGCCGAAGATGGCGATGTCGGAGATCTGCGTGTTGCCGTCGATGTCGAAGCCGAAGTTGCCCTCGTGCGGGTGGTTGATGCCGCCGGCCTCCTGCGGCGGGGTCAGGGTGTAGAGCTGGGAGTGCCACATGCCGGCGCCGCGGACGGTGACGTCGCTGATGCCGACCTGGTTGTACTGGCCGCGGTTCTGCGGGTCGTCGGTGAGGATCTTCTGTTCCTGGCGCCACTGCCCGGCAGGGATCCAGACGCAGTCGATCTTCCCGTTCTGGTCGTCGGTGACGGCGCGCTGGATGGCGTCGGTGTCGTCGAGTCCGTCGCCGGGGACGGCCCCGTACTCGGTGATGGAGGTGCACTCGGCGGGCTTGGCCTTGGCGGGCGCGACCTGCTCCAGGTCGATCAGGTCGATGACGTAGAAGTCGCCCGAGTCGCCCGAGTCGCGCTGGAGGCGGAACTCGGTGCCCTGCGGGAAGGTCCGGTCGAGGAGTGCGTGGGACTCGTCGAAGAGGCGCCGGGCGTCGCCGCCGGGCCGGTTGGTGAGGCCCTCCGGGTCGTCGGTGCTGCCGTAGAGCCAGCTGTGCTTGGACGACAGGTTGAGCTTCTGCACGAACTCGCCGTCGGCGTAGAGGCTGATGGTGGCCTCGGCTCCGCCGCCGCCGGGGGCGTCGGGGATGGAGTTGCGCACCACGATTGAGTTGGTGGGCGTGGTGGAGGTGAACTCGACGTACTCGCCGGTCGCGTCGAGCCGGACGGACTCGCGGCCCGAGGACTCGGTGCCGAAGTTGGTGTGCCCGAAGGTCCGCTTGGCGTCGGTCTTGAGCAGCGTGCCGTCGTATCGGCCGTCCTCCGCCTCGTACTCGGTGTACGGGACGGCGGCGCCGCGTCCGACGACGAGGGACTTGGCGAGCACGTTGTTGTTCTCGTTGGTCTCGGCGACCCGTGCGGTGGCGTCGGCGGTGGCGGTGAGGGTGACCCCGCCGCTCGTCGCCTTCCAGGTGCCGCTGACCGGCACGTTCACCGTGGCGCCTGCCGCGACCTGCCCGGTGGTGCCGTCCAGGGTGGTGGTGCCGGCCTGGACCCGGGTCACCGAGCCCGCCTCGACGGCGCTGGTGCCGCGGTTGTGCACGGCGACGGTGAAGGAGACCTCGGCGCCCACCGCCGGGTTGGCCGGGTTGGTGGTGATGGAGCGCACTTCGAGGTCGGGTCCTGGCGCCCGGTCGACGACGAGGCGGTCGGCGGCGGAGCGGCTGTTGTTGGTGTCGTCCAGTTCGGCGACGGTGTCCTTCGGGTCGGCCACGGCGGCGACCGCGTAGCTGCCGGCCGCGTGGGTGCCGGTGGAGACGGCGACCTCGGCGGACTCGCCGGGGTCGAGCGCGGGGACCGCGGCGCTGCCGGCCGTGGTGCCCTCCACGGTGACCTCGGTGGTGGTCGCGGCCGAGGCCGCGGTGCCGGCGTTGCGGACCGTGGCGTTCACGGTGACCTCGTCGCGCTCGTTCGGCGCGGCGGGCGACCAGTCGAGGCCGGTGACGGTGAGGTCGGGCGCGGGTGCGGCGCTGCCGAGGACCTGGAACTCGGCGACCTGGCCGCCGGGGGCGCCGGTGTTGGAGAAGAACCGGAGCCGTACGTCGGAGACCCGGCCGCTGACCGGGATGGTCACCGCGTTGTCCTGGCCCGGGCTGAAGGCGTAGTCGGCGCGGTCGCGCAGCGAGGTGAAGCCGTCCTCGCCCTGGGCCCGTCCGAACACCTGGATGCTCTGGGTGCGGGCGGACCACACCGGGTCCGGATTGAGCTTGACGACGACACCGCTGACGTCGGCGTCGGAGCCGAGCTTCACGGTGAGGTCGGCCGGGTTGCCGGCGGCCTCCCAGTACGTGGAGGTGGAGTCGTCGGTGGCGTTGGCGGCGACGTAGTTCTGGGTGGTGGAGGTGGCCTCGACCGGCTTGTTGCGGGCGAGGTTGGTGCCGGTGGGCGGCGGGCCGGTGTCGACGTCGTCGCCGTACACCTCCAGTTCGGCCAGTTGCGCCGCGTTCCAGCCGGTGTTGCCGGTGATGTCGACGCGGACGTAGCGGGCCTCGGAGGGGGTGTCGAGGTCGATGGCGACGGTGCCGGCCTGCGCCGGGCCGAACGCCCGGCCGTCCGAGGCGTCGAGGCTGTGGAACGTAGAGCCGTCGGTGCTGCCCCGCAGGGAGAGCGTCTGGGTCCGGTTCTCCCAGCCGGCGGGCAGTTTGAGGACCACCCGGTCGACGTCGCGGGCGGTGCCGAGATCGACCTGGAGCCACGCGGGGAAGGTGCCGGCCGACCCCTCCCAGTAGGTGGCCTGCTGTCCGTCGGTGGCATTGCCGGCCGGGTAGGCGCCGTGCGAGCCGCCTGCCTTGGCGGGGCGGCCGAGGGCCAGGTTGACGTCGGCGGCGGCCGTCACCGGCTCCGTCGCCGCCTGCGCGGTGGCGGCGAGGGGCAGTGGCAGCAGCCCGAGGGTCATCAGCCCGGCGACGGCGGCGCCCGTGAGCGTCCGACGGCCGAGAGATCTCCGTCTCATGGGGGTCCTCTGTTCCGTGGGGAGTCGGGGAGGGCGCGGCGGCCCGGCAGTTGGGGGGAAGCACCGAATCTGCGCGCCAATTGAGCAGGACAGTCGATTCTTTGCGGAAAGTGCGTCATCAGGTTTCTAGCGCGTCACCGGTTTGTCAACGGTCGCGGTTGGGGCGGAAATTGACACGTAAACGACTTGCGTTGCTTGCGACGGGCTTGCGCAGCACTTGAACTGGCAACAAAGGGAGGGCGAGCGGTGAACGGACCGTTCCCAGCCCGCAAGTCACGCAAGTCATGCACGAGGTGGAGCAACAGAGGGGGCAAGCACAAGGGCCGGGGCGGGCCCCCCCCGGGTGGGGGCGGGCCCGGGCGGGCGGGGGGGGCCCCGCGCGC
>NZ_JBHWKU010000034.1:0-82141 GCF_042730645.1 Streptomyces sp. NPDC059906 | reverse complement strand
GAAGGCGCCGTAGGAGCGGGACCAGGGGGCGTGGGGGCGGCGGGTGATGACGACGTAGGCGGAGACGGTGACGAGGAGGGCCAGGAGGAGGGGGTTGGTGGTGCGGGTGGCGGCGGTGCCGAGGGCGAGGGCCCAGAGCCACCAGGCGCCGGGGTGCAGGGCCTCCCGGCGGTGGTGGCTGGCGGGGGTGGGGGCGCTTGCCCGCGCTGACGGGGTGCCGCCTGCGCCCACCCGTGCCGCCCCAGCGGCACGATTGCCCGCAGGCTGAGCGGTACGACTGTCCGCGGGTTTAGCGGGTTGCATTCCTGCGCCGCCTTGCTTGCCAGGCGCCTGCGGCGGCCAGGGCGGCGATCACCGCTGTGCCCGCGATGAGGCCGACCGAGGGACCCCCGTCGTCCGAGGTGTCTTTCTGCTCCGGGGCGGTTGTGGCCCCCTGCTTCTCCTGCTTCTGCGACACCTGCTCGCCGCAGCCCGACTTCGGGTAGCCCGCGATCGCGCACAGCAGGGCGTTGGTGTTGTAGCGGAGGGGGCCGGCGACGGCGGCCAGGGCGTCGGCCGTGGTCGCGTCGGGGGAGATCTGGGCGCAGGCCGTGCGCGGGGCGGGCGGGGTCTCGCCGGACGGGGCGTCGGGGGCCGTGCCGAAGTCGAGGACCAGCGCCACCCGCTTGGTGCCGTCCTCGGCCGGGGTCTTCGCGCAGATCGACGCGAAGTCCGCGGTGCCGCGCGGCTGTGCCGCGTCGCCCGAGTTCTCGCTCACCGCGAAGCGGAAGCCCTGGACGTCTCCGTCGGAGGGGCGGGCCGTGGACGGGCCCTGGGTGGCGTAGACCCACTTCGCGCCGTCGCGGTCCCAGAAGGACCAGTAGCGGTATCCGGCGGCCTGGGCCTGGCCCGCGGTCCCGATCAGCAGGAACGCGGCCAGGAGGAGGGGGACGATGCGGCGGGGTGTCACGGCTGCTGCTTCTTGTTGCGGTTGCTGAGCAGGAAGCCGATGCCGATGCCGAAGAGCAGGCAGACGCCGACGAACCACCAGACGCCGAAGGGGGAGTCGTCGTCCTTCTTCTCGTCCTTCGTCTGCTCGTCGTCGCTCGCGGTCGCCGTGTCCTTGGCCGCCGTCCCCTGCGGAGCGGGTCCCGTCGCGTTCAGCTTCTCCACCAGGTCCGTGCCGCCGAAGTCGCGCGGGTCGGTGCCCGTGGCGTGGGCGGCGAAGATCAGCTGGGCGTAGGCGGCCGGACCGCTCTCCCCGGCCCATTTCGCGGCGTTCTTCTCCAGCCAGGCCAGCGGCTCGGCCGCCTTGTCCGCGCCGCCCTGTACGGCGAGGGCGACGACCGCGTCGGCGGTGTTGCCGTAGTCGGGCTGGTCGGCGGAGCCGCCGAGAGCGGACGTGAGGTGGCCGTCCTCGGCGAGCGTCTCGGTGAGATACGCGGCGGCGTTGGCGGCGGCGCGCTCGCGGTCGGGCTTGTCCGCGTCGGCACAGGACGCGGCGCCGGTCTTCTCGCCCGCCTCGGCGACCAGGCCCGCGCCCAGCGCACCGAGGACACCCGCGGCGGTCGCGTCCGCGTTGGGGAGCAGCTTGCCGTCCTTGTCGGGCTGGAAGGCGAAGGCGCCCGCGCCCTTGTCCTTGGCGCAGGGCAGGGCGAAGGTGAGCAGGGCGTCGTAGGGGGACTTGCCGTCCTTGACGACCTTCGCGGGGTCCGTCTCCGTGGCGGTCAGGGCGCCGATGACGACGGAGGTGGAGTTGGCGTCGCTGGGGGTGCCGGGGAGGTAGCCCCAGCCGCCGTCCTTGTTCTGTACGGACTTCAGCCAGCCGAGGGCTTCCTCGATCACGTCGCCGTGCCCGCCGACGGCCCACAGGGCCTGGACGGCGGCGGCCGTGTTGTTGGTGTCGATCGGGGTCTTGGCGTCGCAGGCCGCGGCCGGGTCGGCGCGGAACGGGGCGAAGGCGCCGTTCGCGCACTGCTGGTCCGTGAGCCACTTCACGGCCGTCGAGGACGGGATCACGCCCGCCGTGTCCTGCGCGAGCAGCGCGAGGGACTGGCGCCAGACACCGTCGTACTGGGGGTCGGTGCTCCCGTACAGCCCGGAAGGTGCGGTCTTGGACGGGGCGGAGGACGGCGACGGATCGGCGGCGACCGCGGGCGCGGTGGCGGCGCCGATCACGGCTATGGCGGCCAGAGCCGCGGCGCTGCTGCGACGGCGGACGTTCATGATCGGCGGGTGCCTTTCCCTGTGCGGGGTCCGGCAGCACGGGGCACCCCCGGCGGCTCGGCCCCGTATGCCTCGACGGTGCCCGTGCGCCGGCGGGTGCCGGGCACGTGAGCCGGTCACATCCGTGCGGGGCAGTCCGGCTCACCGTCCGGGAGCCTCGGGGAGGCTCGGCGGGCGGCTCACGGTTGCGGGTCAGCGCCGGAATTGCACCGGCTTCCCCCCGTACGGGTGATGACGACGCCGCCACTTTACCCGTCTCCCGGGTCCGGGCCGAGAGGTGGCCGGGACGGGGGCGGGGCCGGGACGGGGGCGGGGGCCGCGGGATACGTTCCCGGGCATGCGGACGGGGAGACTGATCGGGGCGGGGCGTTCGGCCGACGTGTACGAGGCGGACGCGGGACGGGTGCTGCGGCGCGACCGGGAGGGCGTCGGGGACGCGGTGGCCGAGGGCGCGGTGATGGAACACGTGCGGGGGCACGGCTACCCCGTGCCGCGGGTGTGGCCCGGGACGACGGAATCACCGCGCACGGACCTGGTCATGGAGCGGCTGACCGGGCCGACGATGCAGCGGGCCTGGCAGGACGGGGCGTTGACGCCCCGGGAGGCGGGCGGCATGCTCGCCGCGCTGCTGCGGCGCCTGCACCGGGTGCCCGCGTACCGCGGCGCCGACCCGGGCGCGCGCGTTCTCCACCTGGACCTGCACCCGGACAACGTGATCCTCACGGCGGACGGGCCGCGGGTGATCGACTGGTCCAACACCGAGGAGGGCGATCCCGGCCTTGACTGGGGCATGTCCGCGGTGATCCTCGCCCAGGTGGCGGCCGCCGGCGGGCCGATGTCCGAGCCCGTCGAGGGCGCGCTGGCCGCGCTGCTCGCCGATCCCTCCGCCCTCACGCCGGACGGTCTCGCCGAGGCGCTGCGGCGCCGGGCGGCCAACCCGACGATGAGCCGGGACGAGGTGGGCCTGCTGCCCGCCGCGGAGGCGCTCATCCGCTCCCACCTGGACTGAACGGCGGGGCTCTCAGGGGCGCGCCGCCGCCGCTCCCGTCCCGGCCTCCGTCAGGTCGATCAGCCGGCACACCGTCTCGATGTCCACCCGCACCTGGGCGAGGGAGGTGCGGCCGGCCAGCCAGGTGATCAGGGTCGAGAGCCAGGTGTGCTCGACCACCCGGACCGCCGACAGCTGCTCGGGCGTCGGGTTCTCCAGGCCGCCCATCGCGTCCAGGATGATCGCCGTGGTCTGCCGCGAGACCTGGTCGACCTCCGGGGAGACGCTGCGGTCGGCGAAGGTCAGGGCGCGGGCCATCGCCTCGGCCAGCCGGGGCTCGCGCTGCAACGCGCCGAAGGCCCGCATCAGGGTCTGCGCCACCCGGTCCGCGGCCGTCTCACCGGTGGGCGGGCTCTTGCGCAGGGTGCCGTGCAGCCGCTCCAGCTGGTCGTGCATGGTCGCCACCAGCAGATGCACCTTGGACGGGAAGTACCGGTACAGCGTGCCGAGGGCCACCTGCGACGACTCCGCGACCTCCCGCATCTGCACCGCCTCGAAGCCGCCCCGGCAGGCCAGCTGGGCGGTCGCGTGCAGGATGCGCCGGCGCCGCTCCCGCTGCCGTTCGGTCAGGGGCGGGGCGGTGGAGCGGTGCGCCGAACCGGGCGCCGTCGCCGCCGGGTTGTCCACCTTGGTCACCTGCTTCCCCGGGTCCCGCGTCCGGATCTCCCCGAGCCCGGCGCGACGGTGTGCCGCGCCGTGGCGTGAATCACCTGATCCACTCGGCACAGGGTCGCTACCTGCCGGTAGATTCGGAGCCTCTGACGATCAAGTCTGAAACTTGTTCTAGATTAACCTCCCGACGTAGTGTCGCGGGACAGCGCAGTAAGGAGGGGGCCCAGAGTGACCGCCGAGGCCAGTCAGACGGGTCCCCGTCCGGAGCCAGCCGCCGACGGCTCGCCACCGCTGCGCATCGCCCTCCTCACCTACAAGGGGAACCCGTTCTGCGGCGGCCAGGGCGTCTACGTCCGCCACCTCTCCCGCGAACTGGCCCGCCTCGGCCACTGCGTCGAGGTCATCGGCGCGCAGCCCTACCCCGTCCTCGACGACGGGCCCCTCGTCGGCGACCGGCTCTCGCTCACCGAGCTGCCCAGCCTCGACCTCTACCGCCAGCCCGACCCCTTCCGCACCCCGAAGCGGGGCGAGTACCGGGACTGGATCGACGCGGTCGAGGTCGGCACGATGTGGACCGGCGGCTTCCCCGAGCCCCTCACGTTCTCGCTGCGCGCCCGCCGCCATCTGCGGGCCCGCCGCGGCGACTTCGACGTCGTCCACGACAACCAGACCCTCGGCTACGGCCTGCTGGGCGACGTGGGCGCACCCCTCGTCACCACCATCCACCACCCCATCACCGTCGACCGGCAGCTCGAACTCGACGCCGCCGGCAGCCGCGGGCGCCGCTACTCGGTCCGCCGCTGGTACGCCTTCACCCGGATGCAGAAACGCGTCGCGCGCCGCCTGCCCTCGGTGCTCACCGTCTCCGGCACCTCCCGCCAGGAGATCGTCGACCACCTCGGCGTACGGGACGACCGCGTCCACGTCGTCCACATCGGCGCCGACACCGACCTGTTCTCGCCCGACCCGTCGGTGCCGCGGGTGCCGGGCCGGATCGTGACGACGTCCAGCGCGGACGTACCGCTCAAGGGCCTGGTCTTCCTCGTCGAGGCGCTGGCCAAGGCGCGCGCGGAGCATCCGCGGGCCCACCTCGTCGTCGTCGGCAAGCGGCCCGCCGAGGGGCCCGTCGCCCAGGCGATCGAGCGGTACGGCCTCGAAGGCGCCGTCGAGTTCGTCAAGGGCATCTCGGACGCCGAGCTGGTCGACCTCGTGCGGTCCGCCGAGGTCGCCTGCGTGCCCTCGCTGTACGAGGGGTTCTCGCTGCCCGCCGCCGAGGCCATGGCGACCGGCACGGCACTGCTCGCCACCACCGGCGGGGCCGTCCCCGAGGTCGCCGGACCCGACGGGGAGACCTGCCTCGCGGTGCCGCCGGGCGACGCGGACGCGCTGGCCGCCGGGTTGAACCGGCTGCTCGGCGACCGCGAACTGCGGGCCCGGCTCGGCGCCGCCGGACGCGAGCGTGTGCTGCGCCACTTCACCTGGGCCCGCGCCGCCGAGGGCACCGTCGCGCGCTACCGCGAGGCCATCGGCCGCCGCCCCTTTGGCACGAGCGTCCCGAGTGCCCCGGGCACCCTGAGCGCCCCGGGCACCCCGAGTGCCGTGAGTGCCTCGGGGGCCCCGAGTGCCCCGGGCGCCCCGAGTGCCGTGAGCGCCTCGGGGGCCCCGAGCGCCCCGGGCGCCCCGAGTGCCGTGAGCGCCCCGGGGGCCGTGTCCGCGGGCCAGAAGCCGGCCCCGGCCCAGGCCCAGGCCCCGGCCCCGACCTCGACCACCAGTGACACCGGCGTCTATCCCGAAAGCAGGGCCACGTGCTGACCGTCGACTTCTCCCGGTTCCCGCTCGCCCCCGGCGACCGCGTCCTGGACCTCGGCTGCGGCGCCGGCCGGCACGCGTTCGAGTGCTACCGGCGCGGGGCCCGGGTCGTCGCGCTGGACCAGAACGCGGAGGAGATCCGCGAGGTCGCCAAGTGGTTCGCGGCGATGGAGGAGGCCGGTGAGGCCCCGGCCGGCGCCACCGCCACCGCCATGGAGGGCGACGCGCTCGCCCTGCCCTTCCCCGACGAGTCCTTCGACGTCGTCATCATCTCCGAGGTGATGGAGCACATCCCCGACGACAAGGGCGTCCTCGCCGAGATGGTCCGCGTCCTCAAGCCCGGCGGCCGCATCGCGATCACCGTGCCGCGCTACGGCCCCGAGAAGGTCTGCTGGACCCTGTCCGACGCCTACCACGAGGTCGAGGGCGGCCACATCCGCATCTACCGGGCCGACCAGCTCCTCGCCCGCATCCGCGAGGCCGGCCTCAAGCCGTACGGCAGCCACCACGCGCACGCGCTGCACTCGCCGTACTGGTGGCTGAAGTGCGCGTTCGGCGTCGACAACGACAAGGCGCTGCCGGTGCGGGCGTACCACAAGCTGCTGGTGTGGGACATCATGAAGAAGCCGCTGGCGACGCGGGTCGCCGAGCAGGCGCTGAACCCGCTGATCGGCAAGAGCTTCGTCGCCTACGCGACCAAGCCGCACCTGCCGACGGTGGACGCCGCGTGACCGCGCCCCGCACCCCCGGCACACCCCGCACCCCGCGCACCGAACACCTCGTCCTGCCCGGCGTCCTGACCGCCGACGAGGCCGCCGCGACCGTCCGGGGCATCCTCGCCGTCCAGCGCGAGGACGGCGCGATCCCGTGGTTCCGCGGGCACCACCTCGACCCGTGGGACCACGTCGAGGCGGCGATGGCCCTGGACACGGCCGACGAGCACGAGGCCGCCGAGCGGGCCTACGCGTGGCTGGCCCGGCACCAGAACCAGGACGGCTCCTGGTACGCCGCCTACGCCGACGGGGACTTCGCCGACGTCACCGACCGCGGCCGGGAGACCAACTTCGTCGCCTACGTCGCGGTCGGCGTCTGGCACCACTACCTCGCCACCGGCGACGACCTGTTCCTGGAGAGGATGTGGCCCGTCGTCCACGCGGCCGTCGGGTTCGTGCTGCGCCTCCAGCAGCCCGGCGGGCAGATCGGCTGGCGCCGGGACGATGACGGCACGGACACCACCGACGCGCTGCTGACCGGCAGTTCCTCCGTCCACCACGCCCTGCGCTGCGCGCTCGCCATCGCCGAGCAGCGTGAAGAACCGCAGCCCGACTGGGAGTTGGCGGCGGGCGCGCTGCGGCACGCCATCCGCCGCCATCCGGAGCGGTTCCTGGACAAGGGCCGCTACTCGATGGACTGGTACTACCCGGTCCTCGGCGGCGCCCTGACCGGCACGGAGGCCAGGTCCCGCATCAAGGAGAGCTGGGACCGTTTCGTGGTCCCGGGCCTCGGCGTGCGCTGCGTCGTCCGCAACCCGTGGGTGACGGGCGGCGAGTCGGCCGAACTCGCGCTCGCCCTGTGGGCGGTGGGCGAGTCCGACCACGCCCTGGAGATCCTCCAGTCCGTCCAGCACCTGCGGGACCCGGACAGCGGCCTGTACTGGACGGGCTACGTCTTCGAGGACGAGGCCGTCTGGCCCCGCGAACTGACCACCTGGACGGCCGGTTCCCTGCTCCTGGCCGTCGCCGCGCTCGGCGGCCACGAGGCCACCTGCCAGGTCTTCGCGGGCGACCTGCTGCCGCGGGGCCTGGACCCCGACTGCTGCGTCTGAGGCCGCCGGGCGTCAGCCCCGGTGCAGGCGGTTGGCGACGGCGTGGCCGACGAAGAGGTAGACGACCGCGGCCAGTCCGTACCCGGCGACCACGCGGGCCCAGGCCTCGTCGAAGGTGCTGTGCCTTCTGGGGGTGTCCCCCCAGACCCCCTGATCGTGCGACCAGCCGGCCAGCCAGTCGGCCGCGTCATGGACGAACCGCACCAGGTCGTTGGCCCGGTTGGCGTCCAACAGATACATCAGGATCCACAGTCCGAGGATGAAGGCCATGATGTCCGCGATCACCGCGACGGCCGTTCCGGCGGAGTGGGAGCCACTGCGCGTTCTAGGGGACATGCCTTCCGTCTGGCCCGGAAAGCGCGTTCAAAACCTACGGCCCCTCGCCCGGAAGTACCGGTGGGCGAGGGGCCGTTGAGGTGAACGGGCGAGCGGGGCCGGTCAGCCGCGCTGGATGCCCGAGGTGTCCTGGAGGACGCCGCGGCGGCCGTCCTGGGTCTGCGCGACCAGGTTGGCGCCGCGCTGCTCGACGGCCAGGTACCAGGTACCCGGCGCCAGCTCGGCGATCGGCGTCGGGGAGCCGTCCTCCGCGAACAGCGGACGCGGCACCGGCACGGCGAACCAGAACGGGGAGAAGTCCCCGGCCGGCTGCGCCTGCGCCTGCTGCGGGGCCTGCGGCTGGCCGGGCTGGGGCTGGCCGGGCTGCGGCTGCCCCGGCTGCGGCTGCGGCTGGCCGCCGAAGGACGGACCGGGCTGACCCGGCTGTCCGGGCTGGCCCGGCTGACCGCCGTACGGCTGCTGCTGGGCGCCCGGGTAGCCGTAACCACCCTGGGGCTGACCGCCGTAGGGCTGCGGCGCGGCCGGACGGGCCGCCGGGATCAGGGTGCCCTTGAGGGCGGGCAGCAGCGGCGTGGCCACCGCCGCGGCGGCCATGACCAGCGTGGCGACGAGAGCGAGGATCAGGCCCAGGCCGGCACCGATGCCGCTGGCACCCCCGTCGTTGTCGAAGGCGCCCGCCGGGTCGAAGATGTTGCCGAGCGCGCACCACGCGGCGAAGACCGTGAACGCGATGCCGAACTGGCCGAGGTCGAGACCCGCCACCTTCCTGGGCTGCGGCATGGCGCGGTTCACGACGACGAGCGCGGCGCCGATGACGCCCGCCAGGACGACACCGAGCACGACCGAGCCACTGCCCCACAGGCTGGGGATGTCGGCGCTGTCCGGCGCACCTTCGATCGAGTAGATGTCGAGGAACGACGCGATCAACAGCAACACCGCTGCTCCGATCACCACGCCGTCGCCTCGAGTGAGCGAGCGGATATTCACTTCAGGTCCTTCGTAGGTCGTCTCGTCGTCGGTAGAGGCGTCGCTGTCACGACGGCGCCGAAAGGTTCCGGTGTGAAGCGCGGGGGTGGCCCCTCATCGTACGGAGGACACTATCGTCCGGACCTCGGGGCTGTCCGCAGGGATCGGGACGCCGATCACTACCCGCGCAGGAAACTCACAATCCCCTCAGACATCCCTTGCGCCGCCTTCTGCCGCCAACTGCCGCTGGTCAGCAGCGCCGCGTCCTTGCTGTCGCGCATGTTGCCGCACTCGATGAACACCTTGGGAACCGTTGACAGATTGAGACCGCCCAGGTCCGTGCGTGTGACCAGGCCGGTGCCGTCGCCGAGGTAGTTGGAGGGCGCGGTGCCCGTGACGCGCACGAAGCCGCCCGCGACGCGCTCGCCCAGCTCGGCGGAGGGCGCCACGATCGCGCGGGTGTCGGCGGCGCCCTCGTGCACCGAGCCGGGCATGATCACGTGGAAGCCGCGGTTGCCCGCCCCCGACCCGTCCGCGTGGATCGAGATCGCGGCGTCGGCCTTCGCCTCGTTGCCGATCCGGGCCCGCTCGTCCACGCAGGGGCCGAACGAGCGGTCGCCGTCCTGCGTCAGCTTCACGGTCGCGCCCTGCTTCTGAAGCAGGTCGCGCAGCCGGTGGGCCACGTCGAGGGTGAACTTCGCCTCGGGCCAGCCCGCGTTGGTGGCCGTGCCCGTGGTGTCGCACTCCTTCCAGTGCGTGCCGACGTTCACCTTGCGGTTGATCTCGGTGGCGTGCTGGAAGTTGGCGGGGTTGTGACCGGGGTCGATGACGACGACCTTGCCCGTGAGGGGGCCGGAGGCGGACGGTGCCTTCGAGGTGGGGGCGGGTGACGAACCCGCGGGCTTCTTGCCGTCGTCGTCGCCCGGGGACGCGGGAGCACTGGAGGCGGGAGCGACGGACGACGGCGCCGCCGACGTCCCTGCACCGCCCGCCCGGTCGGAGCCGCCCCCGTCCCCGTCGTCGGGGCCGCCGACCGCCGCGTACACCCCCCACCCGAGCAGCGCCCCCGGCACCAGCGCGGCGACCGCCACGGTCAGCACGCGGCGCAGCGGGGAGCGGGGGGGCGGGGAAGGTTCGAAGTCCGGGCCTGTGTACGACACGTCAGCCACCTTAAAGGCCGCTCGCGTGCTCCGCAGGGTTCCTCAGCCCTCCACTTGTTCCACCTCAGAGGCGAATCGACCGCCCCCGTTCGCACCGCGTGTGAGACGGGTGTGAGACAGAACGGCGCCGCCCGGTGCTCGTAACACCGGACGGCGCCTTGACCCGACTCGACTCGATCAAGGATGGCGAGCCAGACCATGAACCAGAACGTACCGAACAACGACGGGCGCCCGGCGGCGGGCCCGGACTGGGCGCAGATGCGGCCGGAGGACTTCGACGCGAGCGCGTCACCGGCCCTCTTCGACGTGCCGGCGGCACCGGTCACCGGTGGACTGTTCGACCTGCTCGGCGAGGGCCAGGGCGAGGCCGCCGATGACACCGCGGCCGTGCCGGTCGGTGAGCCCCTGTATGGGCGGACCGCGGCCCGTGTGGGGGAGCTGCTCGCCGAGGCCCGGCGCGAGTACGAGCAGGCGGAGACCGCGCGGCAGGGACAGAGCCGCCGGGATGACGGGAACCTCGCTGCCCTGGCCGGGCCGGTCGACGACGGCGTGTCCGCGGGCGCCGTGCGGGAGCTGCTCGCCGCTGTCCTCGATGCCCTCGACATCCCCGCGCCCGCCACGGTCGGCGGCAGCGCGGCACACGACCGTGTGCTGAACGACCGCGCCATGCACGCACGGAATGCGCTCCGCGACGTCCTCGACGGCGCACCGCTCGGCGTCGGGTGGACTACCCGATACCTCCGCGATCGCCTCGGTGACCACCCGCCTACCGGCTACGTCACCACCGCGCAGGCGCACGCTGCCCTGGCCGCGGGCAAGTCGTGGTCCGAGGCCGTCGCGGTGGATGGTGGTGCGTGATGGCTGCGATGTCCCGTGCAACGCGCCGCATCGTCGTCACGCACCTCACCGACCGCGGCATGAGTCCGGCGGAGATCGCCGCTGAACTGGGCGTTTCCCGCGACACGGTGCGCAGGGACCTGGCGGACGCGCCCCCGCCGGCGCCGGTCGCCGAGCCTGAGCCTGCCGCACCGGTTGCGGCCGGTCTGCTGCTGCCCGACGGGGTGCAGCTACAGCGCAACCTCGCGGTGCTCACCGCCGCGTACAAGGCGCGGCCGGAGGACGCGGCCCGCTTCGCGATCCATCAGGCTGCGCAGAGCGTGCGCCGCCACTGGCGCGCTCGGGCCGAAGCGCGGCGGCGTGGTGAGCAGCAGGAGATGAGTAGCGCACCGCAGGCGTAGCGCATGCGAGAGCGGCCCCCGGCTTCCGTGAGTCGGGGGCCGCTCCGTGTTCTGCCTGCCCGCCCCCGTCGGCGTAGGGGTGGGCAGCGGGGCTATCGGGTGTCGTCGAGGTCGACGAACGTGCAGCCGTGCAGAGACCGGATGAGCTGTCCGGCTGTCACCCACCGGGCCGCGGTTGTCCCGTAGGGCACCACGCGCCCGTCTAGCTGCTGCGGGACGCCCAGGGCGGTCGGCGTCCACAGTTGGCCCAGCACGGCGCACGCGTCGCTTTCACGGGCGCGTACGGTGACGTAGCGGCCGTGCAGGTGCGGGCACATGTCGGCGGCCAGCCGTGCGCACCGCAGGCACACCGGGGGGTGCGTGGTCATGAGGCGGTCCGGCCAGTCCGGCCAGTCGCTGCGGTTGTCTTCCAGCAGCCACAGGGTCCCGCGGTCGTTCCGGTCGGCCGGCATCCCGCACACCTGGCACAGCAGGTGCGTCATGGCTTCGCGCTGCCGCGTCGGGTGGACGTCCCCGAAGCGGGGGCGGCCGGTGCCGCGGGCGTAGGCACGGCCGTTCCACAGCACGCCGTGCTGGTCGCGGTCGTCGGGCTGCTCGTCGGCGTAGGCGATGCCGTCGGCCCGGCAGACGATGCGCCGCTGGGCGGTCGGCTCGCCCGACCACGCTGCGATGTACGGCACGGGCAGGGTCGGCGCGGTCACGGCGTACCTCCGGCGTGGTAGTGGGTCGGCCTGTCTTGGGCGAGGGCGGGGAGTTGCACCGGTCGCGGGATGCGGGGCGCGCAGGCGGCGCACGCGGTCGGCTGGTAGACGAACCGGTAATCGGCGTACCGGGCGGGGATCTTGGCGAGTGGATCCGCGCTCCGGGGTACGGGCGCGTCGCAGAGGACGCAGGTCCAGCCGCGCAGCTGCGGGACGGAGTGCTGTCCGAGCGGCGGAAGCTGCGCCAGTCCGGTCACCGGTCGGCGGTCCTGCGGGCGCGGGTGGCGTCCCTGAGCGCATGGCGGAGGCGGGTGCCGGTCTCGCAGTCGCGTTCCGGGTTGTTGCAGCGGGGGCATGGGTCGGTCGTCTCCGTCCCGCCCGTGTGGTCGACGAGGGAGCGATAGGCGACCGCCTCACCGGCTGACCAGGGGATGTGCTGAATGCTCAGTGCGGGTGTCCGTGTGGTCATGCCGGGACCGTAGGGAGGGCGTAACGCGTCTGTCCGACCGATTGCGCCGGATTGCTCGGGCCGCGCCCGCGGTTGAGGCGGGTTGCTCAGGTCGCTGCAACCGCGCCCCGGGCCCGGGCGATGAGGCGGTGAGCCGTAGGCCCGGAGACAGCAGCGTCGGCGAGCTGATCCCACACACGGCTGTAGAGGGCGAGGTCGTCGGCAGAGTCGTATTGCAGTTCGGTGTTGATGGTCTCGACGATGACGCGTTCCTCGTCGAAGATCCAGAATCCGTGCTTCGGGGTGAGCGGCATGGGGGCGCCCAATGGGACGATGCCGAGTTCGACGGTGGACATGCCGATCAAGCCGACGAGGCGATCGAGTTGGCCAGCCATCACCTCACGGGTGCCGACCATGGCCAGTAGGGCTGCCTCCCAGATCAGCACGCGAAACAGCTTGCCTGGCTCGTACAAGACCTCTTGACGGCGCATGCGGGCCTGCACAGCAGCGTCGGTGTCCCGTGGCGAACGCATCAGCTCGGAGTTCTGCGCCAAGAGGTGCCGGGCGTAGTCAGGTGTCTGGAACAGGCCAGGTATGACGCTCGCCTCGTAGCCGCGCATTGTGACGGTGCGCTGGTACTCGACGACGTACCGGTCCTGCACTGGGGCATGGCCGGCGGCGAGCTGGCGACGCCAGTGTCGTTGCTGCGACTCAAGACCGCGGAGACGTGCTTTCAGCTCGGAGGCTTGCCCGGGTGCTCCGACTGCCTTGGCCCACGCCTCTAAGTCGTCCTCCGTGGCGGTCTGGCGTCCGTTCTGGAGCCGGGACACCTTGGAACGCTGCCATCCGAGACGGGCGGCGAGGGTCTTGCCATCGACGCCAGCCTCGGCGCGAAGCTCGCGGAGCCGCGCGCCGAGGGCCTCACGCCCGTGCTGGAAGTCCGTGCTCACACGGACGAACGTACCTTCGCCCACACCTCGGCAGAAGGGGTTGCCGCAGCAACCGCGGCGTCACGGACCCGGCAGGCAGCGAGTACCGCGGCCGGATCCTCAACTACCTCAACGCCTGTCGTCGTGTCGGTGTCGTCGATGTGCATGCGTACCAGGGTCCGAGAGTCGAAGAGCCAGAAGTCCCAGTTCGGCAGGCCGAGGGCCAGAGCCTCGGACCGCAGCAGTACGCGGATGTCCTCTCCTGCGGCGGTGTTGCCGACAGCCGTGGCCATAAGGAACCGCTGTCCGTCCGTGGGCGGTTGGTCGATGATCCGGACGCGAGAGAACCGTGCGCCCTGCTCGGCCTTGGTCCGTACGTTCACGTTCCATGGATGGTCCGGCTCCGGGGCGGGGTCGATGCCGCGCATGAATGCTTGGAAACGGGCGCCGACTCGATCGGTGGCGTAGCCGCGGCGGGTCTCCATCCGGAACGCGGTGTGTTGGAACTCGGCGAACAGGTGGGTGATCTCCTCGAAGGGGAGCAGGGGCGGCACGGTGCTACTCCTTGGGGGCGAATCGGGTGAGCAGCTCGCGGGGGATGACGACGGCAGTTTCCTTGACGCCGAGGTCGCGGAGCTGTGCGAGGTGCTCGCTGTCGGCGAGCTGGTCGCCTTGGACGATGATGTCGCCCGTCTCGACGACTTCGTAAAGGGTGGGGCAGTTGCCGTGCTCGCTGGTAGTGCCGATGAACCTGAGCGTCATATCGCCCTCCGGTCTGGCTGGTCGGACGTCCAGGATGACGGCGGAGTGTGGGGCGGCGCTTGTGGATTGCAGAAGATTGCGCGCGCGGCGCGGTCGCGGCTGATTGCGCGCAACCTTGCGGGTACGGCGTGGCCCCGGCTGTGAGGCGCTGGGGCCGGACCGGTCACGCTCATGGGCGGGCCGGTCAGACCTTCCGCTTCATCACGATGCCGTGTTCTGCGGCCAGGGCGGCGAGGCGGTCGGGGTCGGCAGGGCAGTGCACTTCGTGGCGGTACAGCACCGCGCCGGCCCCGGTCACCTTCACTTCGAGGGCGCACTGCGGGCAGTCGTGTGTGAGCGCGGCCATGCGGTACGCGGTGAGCGCACTCTGTATCGGCTCCGGGTAGTGGAGCGGCACCACCGGCACCACGATGGTCGCGGGGCCGCGCCGCCACACCTCGTACCCCTCGGCGGTCGTCCGCAGCCGTTCGGGGACGGCGGCCCGCACGGCTGCGAGCAGCCGCTCGTTACGCTCTCGCAGCTCCCGGCTCTTCGCGCGTGCTTTCCTGCCGTTCATCGGTCATCCCCTCCCCTTCGCGAGCCACTCCAGCGCGCGAGCGTTGTCATCCGGCGAACCGTGCTCGGCCGCGTTCCAGTTCTCGATCTGGACCAGAGCGCCGCCCGTCGACTGCGCAGCGAACGGCGACCCGTACGCGCCGGCCGCGCCCGCGCCCGCTGGGGCGAGAGCAGGCAGAGACGGAGTGGGCACGAGCGACGTCATCGCTGCACGCACCGCGCCGTACCCGCCCTTGATGCCCTCGACCACACCGGCCGGAATCCACCGGCCGATCCGGTCGCGCATGACTTTCGAAGGCGAGTTGATGCCGAGCGCTTTCGCGATCGGCCCCGGAATCAGATCCTTGGCCCACGACATCAGGGTGGATTTCAGCCATGACCTCATGGACTTAATGCCATTCCACAGGCCAAAGACGATGTCCATGCCCTTGCTGTACAGCAGGCTATTCAAGTCGCCGATAGCCGAGGCGATCCGGCCTGGCAAGCCCGACACCCACGAAATCATGGAAAGGACTTTTCGAGTGGTCCCGTCGCGGAATTTCTGCCAAGCAATTCCCGCCCGAGACCACAGCAGCGAGCCAAGCCCCGAAATTGCGCTGCCAATCCTGCCGGGCAGAGCAGAGCACCACGCCAGCAACTCAAGCGTCTTCTTGACCGCATAGTCCTTGGCGTCGCCGAAGAAGTCGCTGACCATCCCCGGTACCGCGCCCAGGAACGAAATCGCCTCCAGAACGCCATCCTTGGCCCAGATCAGCTTTCCGACGACCCAATCCCACGCAATCAGCGTGTACTTCTTGACGTCATCCCAGTACGCAATGATGAGGATGACCAGACCAGCAATGGTGAGGCCGATCCAGCCGATCGGACCGAGACCGAGCACCCACGCCCGCGCCATCTGCATACCCGCCCACAGCGCCTTGCCGCCGAGCAGCAGCAGAGCAGGAACGACCACCGCCGTGATGACGGTAGCGAACGCCTTCAGCTCTTCCTTGTGGTCGACGAGGAAACCGGCGAAACCCATCAGTGCTGGAATCACGGTGTTACCGAGGAACTCAACAAGTCCTTGCTGAAAGGATTGTTTGAACTGAGCGATGCTGTGGGCGGCGTTGTCCCGCAATCCGTCGCCGAGGTTCTTTGCCGCACCGCGGGCCTTGTCCATGCCGGACGATGCGGCGGCGCTGGCGGGGTCGAGGGCGAACAGGGCGTCGCCCATGACGGTGCCGGGGTCGCCGAACAGGGCCGTAGCCGCGTTGAGCTTGGTCGTCTCGTCCTTCGTGCCGCGGAGCGCGTCCGTGGTCATCTGAAGCGCGGCCTGGCCGTCCTTCCCGCCCTTCTTCAGCTTGGCCGCGACGTCGTCGGCATCCAGGCCGATGGACTCGAACGCGGCCTCTACCGCGCTACCGCCGGCAAGGGCCTTCTCGCCGAACTGGCCGATGGCGTCGGCGACCTGGTCACTGTCGCGGGCGCCCTTGTCCATGGCCTGATCGATGAGGCCGAACGCGGTCTGTCCGTCGAGACCGACCCGTTTGAACTGGACGGAGTACTCGTTGATCGTGTCGAGGAAGTCCTCACCCTTATTGGCGCTGGTCTGGTAGCCCTGCGCGATGAGGTCGAACGCCTCTTCAGCGGATGATGCGAGGCCGGTCGCGAGCAGCTGGGATACGGCGCGGGTGGCTCCACCAACGTCCTCGCCGAACGCGGAGGCGAGATCCTGGGCCTTGGTGGCCATGGATTTGATCTGTTTGTTGGTCGCGTCGGGTGGGGCGAGACCTGCCTTCATGACGGCTTTGACGGCGTCGGCGGCGGTCTGGAAGTCGGACGTGATGGCGTCGGCGTACAGGTCGCCGGCGATCTCGCCGTACTTCTTGGCCTCGGCCGGGGTGGCGCCGAGCTGGGCGCCGAGCTTCGCGACGATCTGCCCTTGTTCGAGGGCCTGCGACATGCCGGCCGCGAGCAGTGCGCCCGCGGCGAGGCCGACTCCTGCGAGTCCGGCCTTGAGGCTGTCGCCGAGCCGGGTCGCGATGCTGTCGCCTGCTGCCTCGGCTCCGTCTCCTGCGGCGTCGGCGAGGCCCTCACCTATGCGCTCGCCTGCGCGGCGGGCCTGCGTCTCGGCGTCGTTGAGGCCGGATTTCATCCGGGTGTCGTCGGCCTCGACCAACACCATGAGTTCACCAACGGTCAACGCCATGGGCGCGACCTCCTTTCGGATGGGTCGCGCACGGTGGCGCGGTATTCAGTTACAGACGGGGCCGCCCGGCGCGAGGCCGGGCGGCGGGTGCCCCGGCGGGGTGGTGCCGGGGCGGGCTAGATGCGGGTGCGTGGCTGGTCGACGAGGCGTTCATAGTCATCCGGCCACTCGGTGGCGAGCCGGTACCACTGCCACGGGGTGAGGCGGCGGGCCTCGGGGAGGGTGGCCGGCGGACGGAACGCCCGGAAGACAGGCGGCTGCTCGCGGGGCGTCACGCGGCGCGGCCGGCGGGCTGGGTGAACACGTCGCCCACGGCCGGAACGTTCCGGCACACCTTCGCCGCACGGGTGGCCATGGTCGCGTTGCCGGACGGCACGGCCAAGGCAACGACCGCGGCCACCGCGTCCTCCGGGCTGACCGACCGCACGGCGATCGGGTCCGTCTTGCCCACGATGAGACCCGTCTCCCCGACCATGGGGGTCAGTCCCACGCCGTACCGGGCTCGCGGGTCGGGGACGCCGGCCTGCTCGGCCTCGTTCCGGATCACGGTGGTGCGGTTGACCATGTCGCTGATGCGGTCGTGGCGGTTGGTGGCGGCGGCGTGTACGGCGGCGAGCGCGTCGACGGCGGTGCGCATCTTCGCGGCGAGGTCGGCGGAGTCGTCCTGCTCGGCGAGGGTGCGGGCGGCGGCGGCCACCTGGTCGGCGCGCTTGTGCCGGTCCGCCTCGGCCTGGGCGGCGGCCTTCTTCTCGGCGGCCTTGATCCGCAGCCGGGCGAACTTGCCCTTCTGCTCGGCCTCGGCGAGGGCGGCGGGGGTGATCGTGGCGTCGCCGTTCTCGACGGCGGCCCGCAGTTCGGCGGCGTGCTGCTCGGCCTGCTCGGCCTCGGCGGCGGCGGTGATCTCGGCGGGGGTCAGGGTCTTAGCCACGGGGCGACTCCTTGGGGTTCGGGTTCTGGGTGGCGGTTCGGCGCCAGAGGGCGAGGGTGTCGGCTACGGCGGTCCACAGGGGCTCGCGCACCTGCTCTGCCCGCCTCTTCTTGCTGGCCCGCTCCTGCTGCTCGATGTGGCGGGCGAGGGCGTCGGCGAGGCTCACGCAGCCTCACCCCCGTGCATCAGCCGGTCGTACGTCGCGCGGTGCTCGAGGTACGTCCGGTTCTGGTCGGCGGGGCGCATCGCGAGCAGCTGCTCGCGCGTCTCGGGGACGCGGTATCGGTCGCGCTTGGCCTCGACGGCGGCGCGGGCCTGCTCCTCGGCGTACCGGCGCATGGCGGGCGACACCCAACCAGACCGCTCGGGCGTGGTGCGGCGCGGCGCGGGATCACCCGCGGCTTCGGTGATGTGCTCGCGGGTCACGGCGTCACCACCGGGTGCGCGGTGCGAACGACGTTCTTCCGTGCGTACCAGAGCGTTCGCATGACCGTGATGCTTCCGGCGCGGTCGTGGTCGACTCCGTCGATGGTGCCGCCGAACGCGTCGATGACGACGGAGGCGATGACCTGCGGGGTGGACGGGCAGTGTCCGCCGGCCGCGGTCTGGTAGGCGTCGGCGGCCGTGATCAGGTCCTCGATCGCGGTGCGGGCGGTGGCGGCGGCGGTCTTGACGGCGGTGGGGTCTGGGGTGGCCATGGGTCACTTCTCCTTGGTGGTGGTGGCGGCGGTCAGGAGGGCGCGCGCCTGGCCGCCGTGCTGGTCGGCAAGCTGGCTGATTGGCGCGGCGGTGAGGTGCGGTGCGCCCTGCGGCATCTGCACGCCCGTTCCGGCTGCCTCGGCGAACAGGACGGCGAGCATCGGCCCGGTACCGATCGGGGCGCGGCTGCCCTCGCCGTACGTGAATGCGACGGCGTGCGGGTTGGTGTCGACGCGGGGCGCGGTGCGTGTCCCGGGGAGGCGGCGCGGCTCGCTGGTGGCGTAGTCGGGGGTGTGCTGCACCCGCACGTACTCAGTGATTGGCCCGCACTCGGCCTCTCGCAGGAGTCGGCCGGCCTCGCTCACGGCCTGGTCGTGGTCGGCGACCAGGGTGACCAGTTCGGCGACGGCGGCGAGGGCCTGCTCGTACGCGGCGGCGATCGGGGCCCGGTTGCCCTTCTCGTCGACGAGGGCGAGGGCCTGCTTGATCAGGTTGGTGTGGTGCTGCTCGGCGGCTTGGGCGGCGGCGCGGTCGGCCTTGCGGCGGGCGGCTTCGGCGCGGAGGCGGGCGAACCGGCCGGCCTGCTGCGCGGTGGCGAGCTGGTCGGCGGTTACCTGCTCGTCGCCCTCGCGGACGCGTTCGGCGAGGGCCTCGGCTGCCTGCTCGGCGGTGGCGGCGTCGGCTTCGGCCTGGGCGACGTCGGGCGGGGTGGCGGTGGTCATGCTGCGGTTTCTCCGTGGCGGTAGGTGTCAAGGGACGCCCGGTCGATGGCCCATGTGCGGGCGCCGATGCGGTGGGCGGGGATGGTGCCGGCGGCTGCGAGGCGGCGGACGGTCCGCGGTGAGCGGCCCAAGAGGGTTGCTGCCTCGTCGACGGGCACGAGGTTGAGTGCCGGCGCGGTGTGTGCGCGGGCGGGGGTGGTGGCCTGGGGTGGCACGGTGTACCTCCGGGCATACAAAAACGCCCCGTCACCTGGAATGTGGTGATGGGGCGTTGAGTGACTTGGTTCCGGGCATGCCGGGGTCGCGGCCTACTGTACGGGATCTTGGCCGTTATCGGCCAGTGATCGCACGTTCGATTCGGTCACCGCGCTGTACGAATGCTTGGCGCGGTGCGGGCGGCGCGGTCGGCGGTGATGCGCTGTTCCAGCTCGGCGAGGCTCGGCCCGCCGGGGACGTGGCAGGCGTGAGCGGCATCCGGGACGGTCATGCGGTCGAGGGCGTCGTTTCCGCGGCGCCAGATGCGGGCGGCCTCGCGGATGGCAGCGGCCTTGAGGGCGGCCTGGCGGTCGGCGTAACGCTGCTCGGCGGCGGCAATGCGGGCTTCGGCCTCGGGGCTGAGTCGGCCGGCGGCACGGTCGCGGGCGATGCGGTCGAGGGCGGCGTCGAGGACGGCGCGGGCGTTGGCGATGGCCTGCTCGTACGGGATGACGTGGTCGGTCATGGTGGCGCCTGCCTTGGTGCAGTGGCGCGGCCGTATGTTGGCTACGCCTGGGCCTTGACCAACCTGCCCGCGGTGAACGGAGGGCCGCGGGAGCTTGGCGCGGGGCTGGCTGTTCAGTGGCCATCGTCCTTGGCGGGGCCATGTTCCGTGTCCTGCTCGGCGAGGCGGCGGAGCTTGGCGCGGTTGCGGGCGTCGACTCCTGCACGCCTCCGTACGGTCCGTGCGGCGCGGTCATGGCGCTGCTGCTCATGGCGGGCGCGTACGGCGGCAATGCGGGCCGCTACGGCCTGCTCGACGTGGCTAGCCACGGGCGCCCCCGCGGCGGGCGAGCTTTCGGGCGAGGCGGTCGAGGTTCTGCTGTTCCCGGGCCAAGGCGGTGCGGTGCCGGGTCGAGTTCCCTTCGGCCGTGGTGGCGGCCTGGGCGAGCCGGTCGAGTATGCCGGCGGCCTCGGCGGCGATCCGCTCCACTTCGGCGAGCAAGTCGGGGTCGTGGCGGCGGCCTTCACGGGCGAGGCGGGCCAGGGCTCGGCGGAAGTGGCGGTTGGCGTCGTCGAGTCGGTCACGGCCGGGGTAGCCGTTCGGCTGGTCACCGGGGGAGGGGGTGCTGTGCATGGGGTTGGTCCTCTCGTACATGTCCGCGCGGCTACGCGCGAGGGGGGTCGCGACCGGTCGCGGGCGTGGTCGCGGTTCGTGTGGTTCAGGTGCGCGCGTGAGACGCGGCGTGCCGCTCGGCGACAGGGGGTTGTGTGTGGGGGTATGGGTGTGCCCCGGGTCGCGGGTGCTCGCGGTGTCCGGGGCGGCTGGCTCTGGTGACGTCAGAGCGTGTTTCTGCTGGTCAGCGGGGCGTGTGTAGGGTGTGACGGGTTTCCCGATATCTCTCTATGTGTGTACGCGTGGGGAGTTGCGGAAAACCCAGCACAACCCTGCACACCACAGGTCAGAGGTCTTCGGCCTCAACCTCATCGCTCATGAGTCCGATACCGGTGTACGCCTGTCCCGCGCGAGTCCGCTTCTTCTCGTATCCGCGCTTGGCGAGGGAGTCGGCGAACGCCTTCTCGCTGCCCACGACGTCATCCCTGTAGCCGCTCTGGTGACACCAGTCGGACCATGCGGTGAACAGCTTCCGAGCGGGCACGCTGGCGCCCTGCACGGTGACGGTGCGCTCGGCGAGGAAGCGGGCCAAGACGTCGTTGTCGACGCGGTATTCCTCCGTGCGTGCCCGTACGACCGAGGGCGGGTTGAGCCCCTGGCGCTGGTAGTCGTGCCACCCGGCGTAGACCCATGCGAGAACGGCCGGCGCGGCGGCCTTGAGACGTTCGGGCAAGCCCGGGTCGCGCTCGGCCTCGGGGATCGTGACATCGAACGGGACGACGAGGATGCGACGCCATACGGCCGGATCGTCGCCGGAGACCGCGGGCAGGAAGTTGGTCAGCATGATCAGGGTGTGGGACGGATCGAACGCGATGGGGTTCTTGTGCATCAGGTTCGCCTCGATGGGGTCGCCACCGACCAACCGCTTCATGGTGGCCTCGGCGAACTTGCGTCCCTTCTCCGTCTCGGAGCAGAACGCGAGCCGCGCGCCTCGCAGGCGCATCTTGAAGGCGCCGTGCCGTTCGTGCTTGGACTCCATGAGGATCGCGGGGTCAACCTCGATGGCGTAGTCACCGAATGCGCTCATCACGGCATCGCGCAGGGTGCCTTTGCCGTTGGCGCCGGTCCCGGTGAAGATCGGCATCACGTGTTCGGTGACCTTGCCGAGCATCGAGTATCCGAACAGGCGCTGCACGAACGCTCGCACCTCGTCGTCAGGGAGGATGCGTTCCAGGAAGGCGACCCATTCCGGGTTGGGCTCGGCGCCGATCGGTCCGCCGGCCACCTTGGTGATGAGGTCGGAGCGGCTGTTGGCCCGCATGGTCCCGGCGCGCAGGTCGACCGTGCCCGCGGGCGTGTTGAACAGGTAGGGGTCGGCGTCGAGTGCGGTCGAGGGGGTCGATATCGGCGGCAGGGCTGAGGCGAGCTTCAGCATGCCCTCGATACCGGCCGCGGACTCGGACTTGCGGACGTCCTTGTACAGGGCGTCGCGGTCGTCTCCGTCGAGGCGGTCGAGTTCGCGGAGCGCGTTCTTCACCGTGGTGACGGCGGCCTCGATGTCGGCGCGCTGGTCGTCGGGCTGCCAGCGGGAGCTATCCCACTTGTGCCAGCCGATGCCGTGGACGTGGCGGATGGCGTCGGCGTGCTCGTGAATGAAGCGCTCGGCCATGCGGAGGTGTCCGCGGTGCATTTCAACCGGCGGCGCCGCAGGCGGCTCGGAGTCGGGGGAGAGGTGGTGCAGTGCGGTCGGCGTCTCGACGGGCGGCCGGTCGTAGTCGTACGTGTGGGTGGGCACCGTGAGGGCCGCGACGCTGCCGCCGTGGCCGTCGGTAGGTGCTGCGGGCGCGGGAACAGCCCGCGGGCGCGATACGCCCGCGGGCCATTCACCAGGACGCCGGGGAGCGGCGGTCAACGGAGGGACTCCAAGGGGTCGTGGGTGGTGGGGAGGATGAGGGACAGGTCGAGGACTCGGCGAATCTCGGCCGGTGCCCAGCCCAGGGCGAGCAGCCTGCGGGCCTCGGTGACCAGCTCGCGCGCGTCGAGGCTGAACGTGGACGGGCCGGGCGGGGCTGCGCGGCAGTCGAGGGGGTCGGAGTGAAAGCGGTGACGGCAGCCGCATTCCATCTGGGGCGCACGGCTGGCCGCGCCGCGGCGACGGCGGTCGGTCACCGGTCACCCCGCAGGGCGTCGAAAAGGCCGGCCTCGATGACGTCGAGGCGCGCGCCCAGCTCGGCCGACGCGACCTCGAACAGGACACCGAAGGCGATCAGCGCCGACGCCGCGGCCTGGATGTCGCCGCACTTGAGCGCGTCGTGGTACTTGTCGACTTCCCGCTTCCCGAGGGCGGCGACCTGGGAGACGGAGGCGGGCACGGTCACCGCGCCGGGCACGGTGACGAAGGTGGTGGCGGCCTCGGCGGCGTGCGCCGGATTGGCGGTGCGGAGGTCCGCGTCGAGCAGGCGGGCAGGGACGGCGGGGGAGCCGTTGACCGAGGCGAGGGGCGCTATGGGGGAGGGCTGTGCGAACATGACGGTGGTGCCTTATCTGTTCAGGCGCGGCCCGGGGACGCTGGCGAGCGTTGAGCCCCGGGTCACGGTGTTTCTGCGGGTGGGTACTGAGGCCCTCAGCCCGGGATCACGCGGTGCGTCCAACACCGCGCCCCCTGCTGGGGGCCGCTCTCATACGGCTTCGAGCAGCCGCACGAGCGACGCGGTAACGACGCGCTTGGCGCCGAAGTCGAGGACGCGCACCGGCGCCTCACCGCGCTTGATCAGGTCGTACAGCTTCGAGGACGAGATGCCCAGGGCGCAGGCGGCCCGCGGGATGTCGACCGTGGCCGGCCAACCGCGAATTTCGTCGAGGGTCGGTGGCATCGCTTTCATGCGGCACCGACCGTGTTGGCGTCGAGCCACTGCTCGATGTCGTCCCAGCGAGCGCGGAGGTGCCGGCCGACCTTGATGAGCTTGGGGCCGCCACCGCGACTGGACCACTGGTAGACGGTGCCGATCGGTACGCCGCAGTAATCGGCGATGTCCTGGGCCGTGGCGAGCTTGCGATGCTGCTGGTGGTTTGCCTGGGGCAAGGACACGCGCTTGGGCATGGCGGGAAGCCTCCGAGAGTCGAATGTGGGGTGAACCCACGTCGGGACGGCTGCAGTCTGCACCACGGTCGTCAGTGGTGGCAACCCACAAGCGATGTTGTCGTTTGTGTTGCCAGGCCACGGCAAGGAATGGCAGGCTTGCGCGAGTGAGTGAATCCCCAGAGAAGTACCAGCCTGTCGGCGTGATGATCGGTGCGAACGTTCGCGACCTGCGTAAAGGGCGCCGTTGGACGCAAGTGACCCTGGCTGCCAAGCTGTCGACTCGTGGGCTGAACTGGAAGCGCACGCACGTCGCTGATCTGGAGAGCGGACGCCGGGAGACCATCGACTTGGGGACGCTCGTAACGCTGGCCTTCGTACTTGGCGTGCCTCTGGCGAGGCTGCTTGAGGGAGAAGGTCACGTTCTCCTGTCGCCTAAGGCCGACTGGCCAGAGCACGGAGCTACGGCCAGAGCTGACGCTCTTCGTGCAGCCCTGAGCGGTGGGAATGACTGGATGATCTGGCCTGTCGGACGGGAAACGCTATCGGTTGACCTGCGGCGTATTGACCATGAGCTGAGGGACCCTCCCGTGCAGATCGAGCGGGAGCTAGCCGAGGAACTCGGCGTTGACCCCTCGCGGGTCATTCACTCTGCGGCTGGCCTGTGGGGTTTGACCCTTGCCGAGGAACGAAATCGGCGCGTCAAGGCGCTCGGTGACCTCTCGATTGGGGAGCGTCAGGCGCGGCAGGGACACATCACGCGGGAATTGAAGGCGGCCCTGACGAAGTGGGTCTTGGAGGGGGAGGAGTCGGGGGATCATGGCGGAGATCAAGAAGATCACGCTGAAGAACGGTAAGACCCGATGGCGGTTCGTCATCGACGCCGGCCGCGACGCCGACGGCAAGCGCAAGCAGCTCACGTACACGTTCGACACCCAGACCGAAGCCAAGGGCGAGTACGCGCGGATCCAGCACGAGCGCCGCACCGGGCAACTCATTCTGCCCAGCAGGCTGACGGTGTCCGAGCTGATAGACGCCTACGTCGCGAGCAAGGTCGACGACCTCGAAGAGACGACGCTCGACGGCTACCGCAACCGGCTCCTGCACGCCCGCGACTACCTCGGGCACATACGCCTCCAGGCGCTCACCGAAGACGACATTGAGCGGTGGGTGGCGTGGCTGTTGGTGGCCGCGCGGCGCCGCGGCGGGCAGAAGGGGACCGGCCTGCGGACGACGACCGTTGACGGTGTCCTCGGCCGCTTCCGCGCCGCGCTCCGGTACGCCGTGCGGAAGCGGTACGTCGGCCGGAACGTCGCCGAATACATCGAGGTACCGCGCAAGGCACGCAAGGCCGACCGGCGCGACAACCGGCGCCCCGCCCCGTGGAACGTGGTGGAGGTGAAAGAGTTCGTCGTCGGCGCCCGCGAAGACCGCCTCTTCGCTCCGCTGCTGCTGTCCCTCATGGGCATGCGGCCCGCCGAGGTGGCCGGCCTCCGCTGGAACGAGGACGTCGACTTCACCGCGGGCACCCTCGCCATTGCCAACACCCGCACAATGCTGCGGAACGCGAAGGTGATCGAAAAGGACACGAAGTCGGAGGCGGGGGAGCGCACGCTTCCCCTGCCCGAACCGGTCCGGCTCGCCCTGCTGAATTTCCGTGTCCTACAGGAAGCGGAGCGGGCCACCATGGGCGACGACTACGCGGCATCCGGCTACGTGTTCGCCGACGAGATCGGCCAGCCGCTCACCACGCGGGACCTGCGGGACGCGGCGTATCGCCTCATGGGGCAACTGGAGCTGCGGCGGGTGCGGCTGTACGACGCCCGGCACTCCTGCCTCACTTTCCTCGCGGTGAACGGCGTCCCGGACGTCGTCCTCGCCGCGTGGGCCGGCCACGCTTCGGCGTCCTTCACCAAGGCCAAGTACGTGCATCCGTCGGCCGCAGACATGGGCGCCGCCGTGACTCACCTGAACGACCTTCTCGGCGTCTCCGCTGGCCGTTCCGACACCCTGATGTGAGAGAAAGTGAGATAGTCGCTGTGACCTAGCTCCCGAAACCGCCTCTGACCAGTAGGAGAGACGGAACCGGTAGAGCACGTCAGCGACTCTAACCGCGCCCTCAGATCCCCGCGCCGGTTCGCCGCAGGACACGCAGCGAGTCGGTCGCGGAGACCTCTGTGAACGCGCCGGACGCCAGCGCCCTCAGGTGGACGCGGTACGGGGCCTGGCCGGTGAACTCGTCGGCCGGGTCCGGGAAGACGTCGTGGATGACCAGCAGGCCGCCCTCGGCCACGTGCGGGGCCCAGCCCTCGTAGTCGGCGTTCGCGTGCTCGTCGGTGTGGCCGCCGTCGACGAAGACGAGGCCGAGGGGCGAGTTCCAGACCGCGGCGACCTGCGGGGAGCGGCCGACCAGGGCGACCACGTGCTCCTCCAGACCGGCCCGGTGCAGGGTGCGGCGGAAGGTGGGCAGGGTGTCCATCACGCCCAGTTCCGGGTCGACCGTCTCCGGGTCGTGGTAGTCCCAGCCCGGCTGCTGCTCCTCGCTGCCGCGGTGGTGGTCGACGGTGAGCGCGGTGACCCCGGCCCGGCGGGCCGCGTCGGCGAGCAGCACGGTGGAACGCCCGCAGTACGTGCCCACCTCCAGCAGCGGCAGCCCGAGCCCGGCCGCCTCCACGGCGGCGGCGTACAGCGCGCGGCCCTCGTGCGCGGGCATGAACCCCTTCGCGGCCTCGAAGGCGGCCAGGACTTCGGGGGAGGGGGCGGGGAGGGAGCCGGGGGCCGCGGTCATGGGGGCCTTTCGGTGGTCGTACGGGGTGTGCCGGCGCCCCATGCTGCCGTACCCCCCGCCGCGTGCTGCGACAGGGGGTACGGGGTACGGGGTACGGGGCCGGGACGGCGGGGCGAGGGTCAGGCGGGGACCGTCTCGCCCGGCAGGGACAGGTCCAGGTCGACCGGGCGGTCACCGCCGTGGGTGGCGGCGTGGGCGAGCGGGGCGTGGCCCGCGGCGCGGGCGGCCAGGACGTACGGGCCCTGGGCGGGCACGGCGAGGGCGTAGCTGCCGTCGCCCGCGGAGAGGGTCGCGCCCGCCTGCCGTCCGTGCCGGTCGATCAGGGTGACCTTGGCGCGGGCGACGGGGGCGCCGTCGGCGGCCAGCACCCGGCCCCGGAAGCCGTGCGGGTGCTGCCCGGCCCCGGCGAGCGCCTGCTCGGCGCGGGCCAGGTTCGCGTCCTCCTCGCTGCTCGCGCGCAGCTGGGACACCGCCGCCGGGGTGCGGCGGGGGAGGAAGAAGGCCAGGACCAGGCCGACGGCGACCGCGCCCGCCGCGATCATGAAGGAGACGCGGAAGCCGTGCAGGGTGGGGACGGCGACGCCGCCCACGTCGTTCGCCGTGTTGGCGAGCACCATGCCGATGACGGCGCTCGACACCGACGTACCGATGGACCGCATCAGCGTGTTGAGGCCGTTGGCGGCGCCCGTCTCGGAGGCCGGGACGGCGCTGATGATCAGGGCGGGCAGGGAGGAGTAGGCGAGGCCGATGCCCGCGCCGATCAGCACCGAGGTGACGACGGTCTGCCAGGCGGCGCTCATCAGGCCGAGGCCGCCGGCGTAACCGATGCCGATGATCACCAGGCCGGTGATGAGGGTGGTGCGGGGGCCGTAGCGGGCGGACAGGCGGGCGTAGACCGGCGCGGTGAACATCATCGTCAGGCCCAGCGGCGCCACGCACAGACCGGCGACCACCATCGACTGGCCGAGGCCGTAACCGGTCCGAGAGGGCAGCTGGAGGAGCTGCGGCAGGACGAGGGAGATGACGAAGAAGGAGACGCCGACCATGATCGAGGCCAGGTTGGTGAGCAGCACCTCGCGGCGGGCCGTGGTGCGCAGGTCGACCAGCGGGGCCTTGACGCGCAGCTCCATCAGGCCCCACAGGACCAGCACGACGACGGCGGCGGCGAACAGGCCGAGCGTGGTGGGCGAGGACCAGCCCCAGTCGCTGCCCTTGCTGATCGGCAGGAGGAAGAGGATCAGACCGGCGGTCAGACCGAGCGCGCCCGGCAGGTCGAAGGAGCCCTTGGCGCGCAGCGGGGACTCGGGTACGACCAGCAGGGTCAGGGCGATGGAGACGACACCGAGGCCGGCGGCGCCGTAGTACAGGGCGTGCCAGTCGGTGTGCTGCGCGACCAGGGCCGCGGCGGGCAGCGCGAGGCCGCCGCCGACGCCGATCGAGGAACTCATCAGGGCCATCGCCGAGCCGAGGCGCTCGCGGGGCAGCATGTCGCGCATCAGGCCGATGCCGAGGGGTATCGCGCCCATCGCGAAGCCCTGGAGCGTACGGCCGACGATCATCGGGACCAGGGCGTCGGTGAGCGCGCTGAGCAGCGCGCCGACGACCATCACCGACAGGCTGGCGATCAGCATGCGGCGCTTGCCGAAGAGGTCGCCGAGCCGGCCCATGATCGGCGTGGCCACGGCTCCGGACAGGAGCGTGGAGGTGAGGACCCAGCTGGCGTTGCTGGGTGAGGTGTCCAGAAGTCGGGGCAGGTCCTTGATGACCGGGACCAGCAGGGTCTGCATCACCGCGACGACGATGCCCGCGAACGCGAGCACCGGGACGGTGGCCCCGCTCGCTCGCCGCACGGGCTCGTCGGTCGTCGTGTGGGACATGGGGTGGGGCCTCCAGGCCGGAGTTGGCGGGTGCGAAGCGTGATCGTGATACGTGCAGACTGAACCTCGTGCGCCGGGGCAACTATTCCGTTGCTTCGAGTCCCTAACTAATTCTTGACCTTCTCTTGGCGTTCACGGGAGGGGAGCGGAGGGAAGGGCACGGCTAGGTCGGGAGACCTAGGCCGGTCCGGGGCCGAAATACCGATGCAAGGGTCAGGTCGGGGTTGAGACCATGACACCCATGCTCGAAGCCACCGGTTCCCCCGCCTCCGCCACCGCGCGGATATCCCCGCGCCGTACTCCGCCCACCTGGCTGGTCGTGGCGCTCGCCTGCGCCGGACAGTTCCTGGTCGTGCTCGACGTGTCCGTCGTCAACGTCGCCCTGCCCTCGATGCGGGCCGACCTCGGCCTGAGCGCGCAGGGGCTCCAGTGGGTGGTCAACGCCTACGCCATCGCCTTCGCCGGCTTCATGCTCCTCGGCGGGCGGGCCGGCGACCTCTACGGGCGCAAGCGGATGTTCCTGGTCGGGCTCGGGCTCTTCACGCTGGCCTCGCTGGGCGGCGGCCTCGCCCAGGAGGGCTGGCAGCTGCTGCTCGCCCGCGCCCTGCAAGGGCTCGGCGCGGCCGTACTCGCCCCCTCGACGCTGACGATCCTGACCGCCGCGGTGCCGGAGGGCGCGGCGCGGGCCCGCGCGATCGCGACCTGGACCGCGGTGGGCGCGGGCGGCGGCGCAGCGGGCGGTCTGGTGGGCGGCGCCCTGGTGGACGGGCTGTCCTGGCGCTGGGTGCTGCTGATCAACGTGCCGGTGGGCGCGGTCGTGCTGGCCGGCGCGGCGCTGTGGCTGGCCGAGAGCAGGGGTGGCCCGCGGCGCCGGCTCGACCTGCCCGGCGCGCTGCTGGTGACCGCCGGTCTCGCCACGCTGGCCTACGGCATCTCGCAGACCGAGTCCGAGGGGTGGGCGGCGTCGGCGGCCCTGGTGCCGCTGGTGGCCGGGCTCGCGCTGCTCGGACTCTTCCTCCTCGTCGAGGCGCGGACGGCGACGCCGCTGATGCCGCTCGGGCTGCTGCGGCTGCGGGCGGTGGCGTCGGCGAACGTGGCGATGCTGGTGTCCGGCTCGTCGATGTTCTCGATGTGGTTCTTCATGACCCTGTACGCGCAGAACGTGCTGGGCTACTCGCCGCTGGAGGCCGGGGTGGCCCTGGTGCCCAGCTCCCTGGCGGTGATCCTCGGCTCGAAGGCGGCCCCGCGGTTCCTGCCGGTGCTCGGGGCCCGGAACGTGGCCGTGCTCGGCACGCTCGTCGCGGCGGTCGGCTTCGGCTGGCAGTCCACGATGACCGCGGACGGCGGCTATCTGACGGCGATCATGATCCCCGGCGTGCTGATGATGCTGGGCGCGGGCATCGCGGCGACCCCGCTGGCCTCGCTGGCCATCTCCGGCGCGGCACCCGGGGACGCCGGGCTGGTCTCCGGGCTGATCAACACCTCCCGGACGATGGGCGGTTCGCTGGGACTCGCGGTGATGTCGACGATCGCGGCCACCCGGGCCGGGGGCGAGGACGCGGGCCCGGTGGCCCTGACGGACGGCTACGCGCTGGTCTTCCGCACGGCGGCGGTGGTCCTGGTCGCCGCGGCCCTGCTGATGTGGCTCTGGCTTCCGGCAGGACGCCCAAAGCCCGAGCGGAAGGCAGCCCACAGCACAGACTGATCGCCCCTGAAAGGGGCGCGGGGAACTGCGCGAGCAACCCCCACGGGCCCGCGGCCGACAAACCGCCCCCGCCCGGGGCCGTTCGGGGGCGCCGCGCGTCGCCGGGTGCGTGGATCGCCCCTGCAAGGGGCGCGGGGAACTGCGCGGCCAACCCCCACCGGCCCGCGGCCGACAAACCGCCCCGGCCCGTAGGCCGACAAGCCGCACCCCGGGCAGATCAGAGCCACCCCTGCGCCCGAGCCGCGCGCAGCGCCTCCGCACGGTTGCGCGTACCGGTCTTGCCGATCGCCGCGGAGAGGTAGTTGCGCACCGTGGACTCGGACAGATGCAGCGCGCCGGCGATGTCGGCGACCGTCGCGCCGTCCGCCGAGGCCCGCAGGACGTCGCACTCCCGCGCGGTGAGCGGGCAGGGACCCGCGCTCAGCGCGGCGGCGGCGAGCGCCGGGTCGACGACCGTCTCGCCGCCCAGCACCCGGCGGATCGCCCCGGCCAGCTCCTCCACCGGGCCGTCCTTGACCAGGAAACCGGCGGCGCCCGCCTCCATGGCCCGCCGCAGGTACCCAGGGCGGCCGAACGTGGTCAGGATCAGCACCCGGCAGCCGGGCGCCCGCTCCCGCAACTCCGCGGCGGCGTCCAGGCCGCTCAGGCCCGGCAGTTCGATGTCGAGGAGGGCGATGTCGGGGCGGTGCGTGAGCGCGGCGGCGACGATCTCGTCCCCGGCCGACACCTGCGCGACCACCTCGATGTCATCCTCCATCCCGAGCAGCAGCGCGAGCGCGCCCCGCATCATGCCCTGGTCCTCGGCGAGGAGGACGCGAACGGGGTGGGCGCAGGGCGTCTCGTCGGTCACGGGGAAAGGGTAGAGGGCAGACCGCCGGAGGACGGGCGCCCGACGGCATGCGCACCGGAGGGCAGGCCGCGGGAGGACGGGAGCCGGACGGCATGCGCACCGGAGGGCAGGCCGCGGGAGGACGGGAGCCGGACGGCATGCGCACCGGAGGGCAGGCCGCCGGAGAACAGGCGCCCGACGGCATGCGCACCGGAGGGCAGGCCGCGGGAGGACGGGAGCCGGACGGCATGCGCACGGGAGGGCAGGCCGCCGGAGAACAGGCGCCCGACGGCAATGCGCACCGGAGGGCAGGCCACGGAGGACATGCGCCCGACGGCAGGCGCACCGGAGGGCATGCGCACGGGAGGGCAGGCCGCCGGAGAACAGGCGCCCGACGGCAATGCGCACCGGAGGACGGGCGCCGGACGGCATGCGCGCCGGACGGCATGCGCGCCGGAGGGCAGGCCGCCAGAGGGCAGGCCGCCGGAGGGCAGGCGCCGGAGGGCATGTGCACCGGAGGCTCGGCGCCTCGCACGGCGGGGTGTTACGCCGGTGCGCCCACCGGTTTTCCCTCCGCCGGGACCGGCAGCTCCGCCGTCACCGAGAAGCCGCCCCGCGGTTCCACCCCCGCCGTCAGCGACCCGCCCGCCGTGGCGAGGCGTTCCCTGAGCCCGGTCAGACCGGTGCCCGGACCCTGGGTGGCGGGAGCGGCGCCCGTGCCGTTGTCCGTGACCGTCAGCCGGACCCGGTCCGCGCTGCCCGCGACCGCGATCTCGCACCGGCTCGCCCCGCTGTGCCGTACGACGTTGGTGACCGCCTCCCGCACCACCCACCCCAGCAGCGCCTCCGCCTGCGGGGGCAGCGGCGGTCCGGAGCGGCGCACCACCGGGTCCACGTCCGCCGCGCTCAGCGCGGAGCGCGCCCGGTCCAGCTCGGTGCCGAGGCTGCCCTCCCGGTAGCCGGTGACCGCCTCGCGGACCTCGGTCAGCGCCTGGCGGCCGACCGACTCGATGTCCGTGATCTGGGTCAGCGCCGCGTCCAGGTCGCGGGGCGCCAGCCGGCGGGCGGCCTCCGACTTGACCACGATCACCGACAGGGTGTGTCCCAGCAGGTCGTGCAGGTCCCGCGAGAACCGCAGCCGCTCCTCCGCCACCGCCCGCGTGGCCAGTTCCTCCCGGGCGGCCCGCAACTGCCGTACCGCGTCGGACAGGCTCAGGATCGCGGCCGTCACCATCGTCGACAGGAAGGTCCCGTAGGCGATGTTCAGGCCCGTCCAGCCGTCCTTGACGCCCGCCACCGCACCGGCCACCACCGCCAGCGACCAGCCCCACCGGCCCAGCCACCGGCCGCGCAGCGCCGCCCCCGCGGCCAGGCCGAGCAGCGGGAAGAAGAGCAGCCAACTGCCCCCGTACGCCAGCGCCAGACCACAGGTCACCAGCGCCATGGCGGCCAGCGCCAGCCGCGTGGACGGCGACTCGCGCAGCTCCTTGTCGAAGGAGCGGAAGGCGACGTAGATGTAGAGCGAGTTGAAGACGAACAGGCCGAGGCCGCCGATCCAGGGGTTGGCGCTGTTCCCCTGGAAGATGTTCGCCAGGCTGCCCAGGCCCATCAGCAGCCACGGCAGCAGCGTGAATCCGGTGGGCGGCGGCCCCATCCGCTCCGGCCGCTCGCCCGCCCCCGCCGCCCCCGCCGCCGCCCCGGCCGCGTCGGCCGGATCCGACTGCCGTGCCAGCTGCCACGCGTCCAGACGGCACGACATGCTGCGCAGCCGCCCTCGGGTCCCGGTCATGGGTGTCGGCTCCCTTCCACTCCGGCGCCCGCGGCGCTCAGTCGTTCGCCGCGCCGCGGCGGTAGGACAGGACGGCGTACGCGCCGAAGGCCAGCAGCCACCCCGTCAGGACGAGAATGGCACCCGCGGGGGGCGCGTGCCCCGTGGCGACCGAGGTGCCCAGTTGCGCGAAGCGGTTGGTCGGGGTGTACGCCGACACCGTGCGCAGCCACTCCGGGAACAGCACCAGCGGGAACCACAGCCCGCCGAGCACCGCGAGACCCAGGTTGGCCACCATGTTCGCCACGCCCGTGGTCTGTCCGGTCAGCCGGTAGCCGTTGCCCAGCCCCAGCAGCGTGAACGGCACCGAGCCGAGCCACAGCAGCAGCGCCAGCGCCGCCCACTGCCAGGCGTCCAGCCGTACGCCGTTGAGCAGGCCGCCCGCGGCGAGCACCGCCGTGATCGCGGGCAGCACGGTGACCGAGGCGGTCAGGGCGCGGCCCACGACCACCTGGTGCGGCCGCATCGGAGTCACCCGCAGCTGCCGCAGCCAGCCGATGGCACGGTCCTCGGCGACCCCGCCGCCGGTGTTGAGGGCGGAGCCGACCGCGCCGTACGCGGCCATGCCGACCATCGCGCCCGTCTTCCACTCGCCCGCGTCGCCCCCGAGGTTGGTGAACAGCAGGTACATCAGCACCGGCATGGCGACACCGCCGACCACGAAGCCGGGGTCGCGCAGGGTGCGGCGCGTTTCCAGGATCAGGTAGTCCCTCATCGCACGCTCTCCTTCTCCGGCACCGGCACCGGCTCCGGCACCGGTGCCGCCGTCGTCAGGGCCAGGAACGCGTCGTCCAGGGACGCGGGCGCGACCTCCAGGCCGCGTATCGCGCCGAGCCGCGCGAGGGCGATCACGGTCGCGTCGGAGTCCTCGGTGCGCAGCAGCGCGCGGTCCCCGCGCACCTCCAGCGAGCGGACCCCGGGCAGCAGCGTCAGGTCCTCGGTGGCCCGCCCGGCCAGGTCGAAGGAGACGCGGCTGCCGCCCGCCGCCCGGCGCAGCTCGTCACCGGTGCCGTCCGCGACGATCCGCCCCCGGTCGACGACCAGGATCCGGTCGGCGTGCGCCTCGGCCTCCTCCAGGTAGTGGGTGGAGAACAGGACCGTGCTGCCGCGCCGGGCGTACGCCCGCATCGACTGCCAGAAGGCGTGCCGGGCCTCCACGTCCAGGGCCGCCGTCGGCTCGTCCAGGACCAGCAGGTCGGGGCGGCCGGCCAGGGCGAGCGCGAACCGCACCCGCTGGGTCTGCCCGCCGGACAGCCGGTCCACGCGCCGCCCGGCCAACCGCTCGATCCCGGCCAGCTCCAGGGCCTGCCCGACCGGCATCGGCGCCGGATAACGGCCGGCCACGAAGGCCACCAGCTCGCCCACCGTGACCCGGGGCACCGCCCGCGCTTCCTGGAGCATCGCGCCCACCCGGCCCGCGCGCACGGCACGCTCCGCGGGCCCGCCGAACAGCTCCACGGTGCCCGCGTCGGGCGGGCACAGGCCGAGCAGCAGCGCGATCGTCGTCGACTTGCCCGCGCCGTTGCGGCCGAGCAGCGCGACCGTCTCGCCGCACCCGATGCGCAGGTCCACGCCGTCGACGGCGCGGACGTCGCCGTAGGCCTTGGCCGCTCCGGTGAAGGCTACGGCGGGGGTGGTGCCCTCTGTCGGTCTCATACCGGTGACGCTACGGAGGCGGCCCGGACGGGCGGCAGATGCGGTTGTCCGGAGTTGGCGATGACAAATGTCATGGGTGGCCGGCGTCCCGTACGGTCGGGGCTGTCCGTGATCGTCTTCGTGCCCGGGGCGTTGTGCCCGGGGCGTTGTGCCGGGTCGTCGTGCCCGGGAGGAGCAGGAGGGCCATGCCCGTCGACGCAGCCGGGGCGCTCGCCGCCGCACCCCGGGTCCGTGAGATCGCCTGGGACCACAAGGACGTCCAGCTCTACCACCTCGGCATCGGCGCCGGACGGCCCGCCACCGACCCGCGCGAGCTGCGCTACACCCTGGAGTCCCGGCTGCACGTCCTGCCGAGCTTCGCGACGGTGGCCGGCGGCGGCGCCCCAGGGGTGATGGGCACCCTGTCCGCACCCGGCGTCGACGTCGACCTCGCCCGCGTCCTGCACGGCGGGCAGCGTCTGCGCCTGCACCGGCCGGTCCCGGTGCGCGGCCGGGCGAGCGCGGCCTCGCGCGTCGTCGCCGTGTACGACAAGGGCACCGCGGCCGTCCTCGTACTGCGCACCGAGGTCACCGACGCGGACGGGCCGCTGTGGACCGACGAGGCCGAGGTCTTCGTGCGCGGGGCAGGCGGCTGGGGCGGTGAGCGGGGCCCCTCCGGACGCCCCTCGCCGCCGCCCGCCGGCCCGCCGGACCAGATCGTGGAACGGGCCGTACGGGAGGACCAGGCGCTGCTCTACCGGCTCTCCGGCGACTGGAACCCCCTGCACGCCGACCCGGAGTTCGCGGCGCGGGCCGGCTTCGAACGGCCCGTGCTGCACGGCCTGTGCACCTACGGCGCCACGCTCAAGGCGGTCGTCGACACGCTGCTGGACGGCGACGTGACCCGGGTGCGCGACTACCGCACGCGGTTCGCCGGAGTGGTGTACCCGGGGGAGACGCTGCGGGTGCGGATGTGGTCGGCGGCGGCGCAGAGGAGCGGGGCGGGGGAGGCGCGGGTGACCGTGAGCGCCGTCGAGCGGGACGACGCGCCGGTCCTCGCCGACACGGTCGTCCGGTACGGGTGAACGACAACGGCCCCGCCCGCCGGATACGGCGAACGGGGCCGGAGCCGCTTGCCTCAGGCGGCCGTCTCGGACTCCTCGGCCGGCTTGCGGTGGCGGCCCTGTGGAGTCGCCACGCCCTCCTGGCTGGAGAACGGTCCACGGTGCTTGCCGTGGCCGGTGTCGGTCTCGGAAACGTCGGCACCGGCGGCCTGCATCGGCTGGGTCGTGCTGGCGTCGTTCATCGGAAGGAATTCACCCCGTCAACATGATCTTTCCTACAACCGGGCGAGTCTAACCGGCACACCTCGGGCCGAATCCAGGCGGCCGCGCCAACCGGCACTACTTCGTTACAAGCCGTGCCAGCGGGGCCTGTTGCAGCGGTACGGGGCAGGGCCGAGCGGGTGTGGAGGCGCGCGTCGACGGGTCCGTCGTACCGGGGTCGCCCGACTCGTCCGGAGCCGATTCCTCCGTGCTCGCCGATTCCTCCGCGCTTGCCGATTCCCCCGTGTCCGCCGCATCCGCAGGGTCCCCCGGGTCTCCCGCGTCTCCGGTTCCGCTCGCCGCCTCCGTCCGTCCGCCGCCCGCGTCGGGTGCGGCCAGCCGGGCCACGCCGCACGGCGACCGCGGTGTGGAGCAGGGCAGCCGCAGCTCCCCGTCCGGGGTCCACAGCCCGGCGCCCGTCAACCAGCCCTCGGGGGCGGGGAGATGCCGCACCCGCCGTTCGGCCGGCCGCCACACTCCGACCCAGCTGCCGAACGCGCCGTCCACCCGCAGGGCCACCGCACAGCGTTCCGGGGTCAGCACCTGCCCCGGCTGGATCGCGAACGGCGTCACCACGCAGTCGGGCATGCGCAGGCACTCCGGGAAGCGCACCGGCAGTGTGCTCCCGAGCACGCCCCAGCCGAGCCGCTCCCGCCCCGGCGAGGGGGCGTCCGAGCCGATCAGCACCAGCCCGCTGTCGGGGTCGGCCAGCAGCAGCCGGTCGTCGCTGTCCGCGGCGATCTGCAGCAGCGGCGAGACCTCGCCGTCCCGCTCCAGGTCCACCACGACCGCCTTGGTGCGCCCGCCGGTCTCCCGGTCCACCGCCAGCATCCGGCCCGCACGGTCCAGCCAGACCCCGCCCGAGCAGCGGCCGGGGACCTCCGCCACCCGCTCCGGGCCGAAGGCGCCGCCCGCGACCTGCCACAGCACCGTCGAACGCGGCCCGGTCGCGAGGGCGTACGCCCGCTCACCGCCCGGGACCGGCGGCAGCAACCGCAGTCCGGTGGTGTCCGCCGGGCACTCGACCGCGCCCAGCGGTAGCTCGCCGGTACCGGGTCCGGTCGGGTACAGCAGCGCGAAGACGTGCCGCCCGGCGGCGACGCGGTGGACCAGGACCCGCCCGTCGCCCATCGGCTGCACCTCGGTGCCCGCCTCCTCGGGCTGGTTGCCCGGCAGCGGCACCGCGTACGGCTCGGGGCCGTCCAGGGTCCAGCGCTCCGGGTACCAGGAGTCGCCGTCCGGCCCGCTCCGGGCGAGACGCGCGGCGTAGGCACCCGCCGCGGTGATGCTGCAGCCCGCCCGCGGGGCCCCGCTGTTCCCGGGGTCCGCCGAGGGCTCGATCGCACAGGCCGTCATCGTTCGGTCACCTCCGGCGACGAAGCTAGTTTTCGCACGCACGGGCGGGGGACCGGAGCGGCCCCCATCACACATACGTGTGTCACAGGAACGATTCGCCTGAGGGAAAGGCACGGTGTGTGCTGCGCCGGACCGGCCGGCCGCGGGGGCGGGCGGGGAGTGCGTCCGCGGGTACAACGGCGCAGAACCTCCAGGTAGCCTTGCACGCGTGCCCCGTCTGTCAGAAGTCATCGCCGCGCTGGAGGACCTGTGGCCCGCCGAGCGGGCCGAGTCCTGGGACGCGGTCGGCACCGTCGTGGGCGAGCCCGACCAGGAGGTCACGCGGGTCCTGTTCGCCGTGGACCCCGTCCAGGAGACCGTCGACGAGGCGGTGAAGCTGGGCGCCGACCTGCTCGTCACCCACCACCCGCTGTACCTGCGCGGGACGACGACGGTCGCGGCGTCCACCTTCAAGGGCCGCGTGGTGCACACCCTCATCAAGAACGACATCGCCCTGCACGTCGCCCACACCAACGCCGACACCGCCGACCCGGGCGTCTCCGACGCACTGGCCGGCGCCCTCGGCCTGAACGTCGTACGGCCCCTGGTGCCGGACCCGAGCGACCCCGAGGGGCGCCGGGGCCTGGGCCGGGTGTGCGAGCTGACGCACCCCCTGACGGTCCGCGAGCTGGCCGCCCGCGCCGCCGAGCGGCTGCCCGCCACGGCGCAGGGCATCCGCGTCGCCGGCGATCCGGAGGCGAGGGTGCGCACCGTCGCCGTCAGCGGCGGCTCCGGCGACAGCCTCTTCGACCACGTGCGGGCGGCCGGCGTCGACGCCTTCCTCACCGCGGACCTGCGCCATCACCCCGTGTCCGAGTTCGCCGCGGACCGCGCGGCCCGTCGTCCCCTCGCGCTGCTCGACGCGGCACACTGGGCCACCGAGTGGCCCTGGTGCGAGCTGGGCGCCGCCCAGCTCGACGAGATCTCCGACCGCAATGGCTGGGACCTCAGGGTCCACGTCTCGAAGACGGTCACCGACCCCTGGACCGCCCAGGTGGCGTCCGCCCCGACCTCTAGCGCAATGGGAGCCCCCAACTGAAAGCCGCGCCCGCCGACCAGATCCGACTCCTCGACGTCCAGGGCCTCGACACGCGGCTCCAGCAGCTCGCGCACAAGCGCCGGTCCCTGCCCGAGCACGCCGAGATCGAGTCGCTGACCAAGGACCACACCCAGCTGCGCGACCTGCTCGTGGCCGCGCAGACCGAGGAGAGCGACTGCGCCCGCGAGCAGACCAAGGCCGAGCAGGACGTGGACCAGGTGCGCCAGCGCGCCGGCCGCGACCAGCAGCGCCTGGACTCCGGCGCGGTCACCTCCCCGAAGGACCTGGAGAACCTCCAGCGCGAGATCGCCTCCCTCGCCAAGCGCCAGGGCGACCTCGAGGACGTCGTCCTGGAGGTGATGGAGCGCCGCGAGTCCGCGCAGGAGCGGGTCGCCGAGCTGACCGAACGGGTCGGCGCGGTCCAGGGCAAGATCGACGACGCCACCGCACGCCGGGACGCGGCCGTCGAGGAGCTGGACGGCGAGGTGGCCTCGGTGACCAAGGAGCGCGAGGTCGTCGCGGGTGCCGTCCCGGACGACCTGCTGAAGCTCTACGACAAGCTGCGCGAGCAGCAGGGCGGCGTCGGCGCGGCCAAGCTGTACCAGCGCAGCTGCCAGGGGTGCCGCCAGGAGCTGGCCATCACCGAGCTGAGCGAGATCCGCTCCTCGGCGCCCGACACGGTCGTACGCTGCGAGAACTGCCGTCGCATCCTGGTGCGTACGGCCGACTCCGGGCTGTAGGGGCGGCCCGGTGGCCGACCAGACGCCGCGTCCGGCGCGGGAGTTCGTCGTCGAGGCCGACGGTGGGTCGCGGGGCAACCCGGGGCCCGCGGGCTACGGCGCGGTGGTCCTCGACCCGGCGACGGGGGAGTCCCTGACGGAGGCCGCCGAGTACCTCGGCGTCGTCACGAACAACGTGGCCGAGTACCGGGGCCTGCTGGCCGGCCTGCGCGCCGCCGCCGCACTGGACCCGGACGCCACCGTGCACGTCCGCATGGACTCCAAGCTCGTCGTCGAGCAGATGTCGGGGCGCTGGAAGATCAAGCACCCCGACATGAAGCCGCTGGCGGCCGAGGCGGCCCGCGTCTTCCCGCCCGGCCGCGTGACGTACGAGTGGATCCCCCGCGCCCACAACAAGCACGCCGACCGCCTGGCCAACGAGGCGATGGACGCGGGTGCGCGCGGCGAAGCGTGGTCCCCGTCCGCCTCGACGGCGGAACTGGACGCGGCCGCCGCCGACCGTGCCGCACTCGCCGGTCGTACGGCCGGATCCCGCCGGAGCGGGGCCGCGCCGACCGGCGATCCCGCCGGGGCCGAAGGCGGCGACGGCGGGGAGTCCGCGGTGGAAGAGGGCCGAGCGGTGGCGGGCGAGCGCCTCGCGCGGGCGGGCCGGGCCGGCGTCGAAGCCGCGTCGCCCGGTGCGGGGACGCGCGCCGCCGCCGGCGCTGCCGGTACCGGTGCCGCCGCCGAGACCTCGGGCGAGGCCGACGTGCGGGCCGCGAAGGCCGTGGCCTCGCCCGGCTGGGGGCCGCCCGACATGGGTGCTCCGGCCACCTTCGTCCTCCTGCGGCACGGGGAGACGCCGCTCACCCCGCAGAAGCGGTTCTCCGGGAGCGGCGGCAGCGATCCGTCCCTGTCGCCCGTCGGCCGCGAGCAGGCCGAGAGGGCCGGCGCGAGCCTCGCCCGGCGCGGCACGATCGAGGCGATCGTCGCCTCGCCCCTGGCCCGCACCCGTGAGACCGCCGGCATCGTCGCCGCCCACCTGGGGCTGGAGGTGGCGGTCGAGGAGGGGCTGCGCGAGACCGACTTCGGCGTGTGGGAGGGGCTCACCTTCGGCGAGGTGCGCGAGCGCCACCCCGCCGACCTGGACGCCTGGCTGGCCTCCCCGGACGCGGAGCCGACCGGGGGCGGCGAGAGCTTCACGGCCACCGGCACCCGGATCGCCGCCACCCGCGACAAGCTCGTCGCGGCGTACGCGGGCCGCACGGTGCTGCTGGTCTCCCACGTCACGCCGATCAAGACGTTCGTGCGCCTCGCCCTGGGCGCCCCGCCCGAGTCGCTGTTCCGGATGGAACTCTCGGCGGCGTCGCTGTCGGCGGTGGCGTACTACGCGGACGGCGGCGCCAGCGTGCGCCTGTTCAACGAGACGTCCCACCTGCGCTGAGTGCGGCCGCCTCGCGGGCCAGCGCCTCCACGCGCGCCCAGTCCCGGTCGGCCACCGCGTCCTTGGGCAGCATCCAACTGCCCCCGACGCAGCCGACGTTGGGCAGCGCCAGGTACGTCGGCGCGGAGGCCGGGGTGATGCCGCCGGTCGGGCAGAAGCGTGCCTGCGGCAACGGCGCGGCGAGCGCCTTGAGATAGGCGGTGCCGCCCGCCGCCTCGGCCGGGAAGAACTTCATCTCCCGCACCCCGCGCTCCAGCAGCGCCACCACCTCCGAGGTGGTCGACACCCCCGGCAGGAACGGCACCCCGGATCCCCGCATGGCCTGGAGCAGTGCGTCCGTCCACCCCGGGCTGACCAGGAACCGCGCCCCGGCCGCCACGACCTGCGCGACCTGCTCCGCGGTGACGACCGTGCCCGCGCCGACCACCGCGTCCGGCACCTCACCGGCGATGGCCCGGATCGCGTCGAGGGCGACCGGTGTCCGCAGCGTCACCTCGATCGCGGGCAGCCCGCCGGCGACGAGCGCCCTGGCGAGCGGCACGGCGTCGGCGAGGTCGTCCACGACCACGACGGGCACGACGGGCGCGAGATCCAGCACCGAGGCGCCGGGGGAGGAGGGCAGCGGAGAACTCATGCCCTCATCGTGCCGCCGAAACGCACTCCCTGCAATTACCGTTGCAGCAGGCGCAACGACTGCGGGCGACGGTTCAGTGGACCTCGTGCACGAGTACGTCCAGCGACCACGGCCGCCCCCCCTTCGCGGGCGCCTCCGCCGCCACCTCGTACCCCAGGTCCCGCAGCGCCTCCACCAGCTCCGCCGGTCCCTCGGGCGCGGTACCGGAAGCCAGCAGACTCCGGACGATCCGCCCCTTGGTCGCCTTGTTGAAGTGGCTGACCACCTTCCGGGTCGGCGCGTGCAGCACCCGTACGGTCGCCGTCCGCGAGGCGACCTCGCCCTTCGGCTTCCAGGCCGCCGCGTACGCCGCCGAACGCAGGTCGAGGACCAGCCCGTTCCCGGCCGCCTCCGGCAGCACCTCGGCCATCGGCGCCCGCCAGTGCGCGCCCAGCGCCCCGAGGCCGGGCAGCTTCACGCCCATCGAGCACCGGTAGGAGGGAATCCGGTCGGTCACCCGCACGGCACCCCACAACCCCGAGAAGACCAGCAGCGACCTGGCCGCCCGCCGCCTGGCGGCCGCGTCGAGGGAGGCCAGGTCCAGGGCGTCGTACAGCACTCCGGTGTAGATCTCCCCGGCCGGACGCGCGCCCGCCGTCAGCAGCTCCGTGTTCTTGGCGACCTCGCCGCGCAGCCCCTCGCTCAGCCCCAGCACCTCGCGCGCCTTCTCCTCGTCGCCGGCGCACAGCTCGACCAGCTCGCCGAGGACGGCCTCCCGGGCCGCGGTGAGCCCCGGCAGGGACAGCGACCCGGTCTTCAGCGGGGCGCCCCGGCCGGACGCGGCCTTCCCCTCGGACGGTGGCAGCAGGACAAGCACACGTACTCCTTCACATCGAGCCGGCTCCCCAGCCCCCGGTCAGGGTACGGCGTCCCCCGCCCGCGCCCGCTCGACGGCCCGTACCAGCGCCCCGGGATCGTCGGCGTGACACCGCACCACGCGCACCTCGCGCCGGCGCCCCAAGAAGGAGACGTGGGCGACGGGCTCCGCCAGCTCGACGGTGACGGAGGTCTGGGACCCCACGGCGAGAGCGAGTTCCCCGTCGGCAGGCTCGTGCGTCGTACGCAACTCGCGCCGGACCGAGGCGATCCGCTCCAGCGGTATCCGCAGATCGACGTGGAGGGCCCGGCGGATCCGCAGCACGCCCGCACCCGGGTCCAGAACATGCGGCCGGACGACGGACGCGGCGTGCAGCCCGACCACCATCACGACGGTGTACACGTCCAGCACCAGCATCACATGGTGCACGGCGGGCCAGTCCCGCAGCAGCAGGGACATCATCACGGACTCGACGACACACACGAATCCGAAACCGGCCATCATCGCGCCCTGCCCCCGCGCGTACCCGAAGGCGGACCCGCCGGCCGCCGCCCCGTGCGTCCGCCGGGCGGCCCACAGCCACAGGCTCGCCCACAGCCGCAGCTCGTGCCGGACGAGCAGGTACGGAAACGTGGCGAGACCGGTGCCCCTCACGACCGCCGCCCCCGGGAGGCGATCACCATGGCCTGCCGGACCGCCTCAGCCTGGGCCGGCGCGAAGTCGGCGTACAGGGCACGCAGGAGACCGTGGCCGGGGTCGAGGTCGAAGCCCTCCTCGGGCAGCAGCTCGGCGGGCATGCAGTCGGCGAATAGACGGGCCGCCTGCGCCACACGGGGGTCGTCGGCACCGGCGCCGTCCAGCTCGTCGAGCAGCGCATAGGCACGGCGGGCCCGTGCCGCCGCCTCCGGCGAGCCCAGGGCACCGCGCATCGCGGCCAGCAGTCCCGCCCGCTCCTCCGGGGCGACGGTGCTCTCCAGCAGCACCAGCATCTCCCGGTCCCGCAGCGCCATCGGCGAGCCGGACACGTCCCCGATCCCGGCGAACAGCTCCGCCAGCTCGGGCGAGACCGGCCCCTCGGGCGGCACCCCGCCCTCCGCCCCCAGCAGCGCCCGCAGCCGCGTCCGGCGGTCCCGGATCGCCGCCTCCTGCCGCGCGAGATCCGCGTCCAGCTCCTCCAGGACCTCGGCGAGGTCCTTCCCGGCGTCGTCCGCCAGCACGTCCCGTACCTCCGCCAGGCCGAGCCCCAACTCGGTCAGCCGCCTGATCCTGGCCAGCACGACGACGTGCCGCAACGTGTACGTCCGATACCCGTTGGCCAGCCGCTCCGGTTCGGGCAGCAGGCCCTGGTGGTGGTAGTGCCGCACGGTCCGCGTGGTGACGCCGACGGCGTCGGCGAGTTCTCCGATCCGCATGACCTCAGTAGAAACGTTGACGTTGCGGCAGGGTCAAGCGACCACGATCGAGGGAACGGCTCGCCTGCCCGCGGACAGCGGCGGAGTGGCTGCACGAACATGGCCGGTGGCCGGCGAGGAACGAAGGGGAGTCCGCCTTGGCGACGACGCATGATCCGGTGTCACAGCGGCTGCTCGTGGAATGGTTCGTCGGGCCGGAAGCTCCCACGGGCTTCCGGGCGGAACTCGTCGAGGGCGAGTTCGCCCTCACACCGCCGCCGGACGGACATCATGAGCACTGCATCAGCCGGATCCTGAGCCAGATGCACAGGCGGTCGCGAGCCGCGCTGCAGTTCTCCGCGCACAAGGGCCTGACCTTGCAGAACGCGGAAGGACAACCCCTGGACCACGTGATCCCGGACGGCACCTTCGCCCCCGCGAGCTTCGGCTGCTCCGCGGGGCAGCGCCCTGGATGCCGGGCAAGGGCGTCACCCTGGTGCTGGAGGTGGCGTCCCCGTGCCGGCGGACCGACCGCGAGGCCAAACGCCGTGCGTACGCGCGCGGCGGCATTCCGTGCTACCTGCTCGTCGACCGCCAGGAGTCGTCGATCACGCTGTTCGGCGATCCAGGCCACGACGACTACCGACAGCACTGCACCGTCGCCTTCGGAAAGTCGCTGACCCTCCCCGCCCCCTTCTCCTTCGACCTGGACACCACCGACTTCCTCTGATCCCGTTGGGGGCAGGGAGTGGGCAGCGGTCGCCGTCGCCTGCACCCTGGTCCTGGCCGGCTAGGTCCTCGCGGCGGCGGCTGACGGTCCGGGGCGGGAGGTCCGCCGGGTACCATGGTCGACACGGCAGACGAGCCGGGCGGGCGGCCGCGTGGAGTCCCTCACGGGACTTCCCGAGGAACGTCCGGGCTCCACAGGGCAGGGTGATGGCTAACGGCCACCCGGGGTGACCCGCGGGACAGTGCCACAGAAAGCAGACCGCCGGAGGCTTCGGCCCCCGGTAAGGGTGAAACGGTGGTGTAAGAGACCACCAGTGCCCAGGGCGACCTGGGCAGCTAGGTAAACCCCACCCGGAGCAAGGTCAAGAAGGAAGCACCCCGGTGCTTCTGCGCGGACGTTCGAGGGCTGCCCGCCCGAGTCCGCGGGTAGACCGCTGGAGGCCGGTGGCAACGCCGGTCCTAGATGGATGGCCGTCGCCGACGGGACCGCGAGGCCCCGTCGGAACAGAACCCGGCGTACAGCCCGACTCGTCTGCCGCCCCCCTGCGGCGTCGCCTTGTGATCAAGGCCCGGGGCCGGGTGGAGCCCTGGTCGGGCTCCATCCGGCCTCCACCCGCCCGTGTTCCGGGGGTCAGACGAAGAGCGGTGTCGGGTTCAGGTCGTCGTACGCGGTGGCCTCCTGGACGCGGCCCAGGGCCACCGGCACGTCGAACAGGCGGCCCGGTGCGAAGCGGGCCCAGAAGTGCCGCAGTCCCGGCACGATCACCTTCACCACCGGCAGCTCCAGGTCGGGGCGCCGCTGGTCGAGCACCAGGAGTTCCAGGCCCCTGTCGCGCACCGACTCCGTGACGGCGTGCACGTCGTCCAGGAGGTCGGGGCGCTGCGTGGTGGGCCAGGATCCGGGGCCGCGCGGCGCCACCCGCGGGTCCGGCGTCAGATAGGCCTGGTTGGCGACCGTGGCGTGCCGCCACCAGCGTCGCGGCTCGGGATCGTCGAGCCGGTACCCGGACCCGTCGGGCAGGACGTCGCACACCGCCGGCAGCAGCTGTCCCATCTCGGTCAGCGCCCGCCGCAGGGCTGTGCGCGGATCGAAGTGGGCGCCGAACCCGAAGATCACGTCCTGGGCCGGTTTGTCGAGGCGGCGGGAGAGCGCCGCCATGACGGGGATGCCGAAGTCCGAGGTCAGGTCGAGGACCCAGAGGTCCCGGTGAACGCGCCGGTAGCCCTGGCGCAGCCGCTCCACGTAGGGCTCGTCGAAGGCGTCCAGGTCGACCGAGGGCTGCCGGGTGCGGTTGTACCACCACAGGGCGACCGCGTCCCGCTCGACCAGTTCGAGGAATCCCTGGAGGAGCGCGTCCTCGGGGCTGCTGCCGGCGGCGTTGCCGTTCGAGTCGGCCCACAGGCCGTCCCCCTCACCGGCACCGAGTTCCGTGCCCGTCCCCGCTCCCGTGCCCGTGCTCGTGCCCGCGAAGTAGAGCATCGACGTGGGCAGCAGGCGCTGGGTGTGGTGGGTCAGGGACCAGACGGGGGTCCAGTCGGTGACCCGGGTCTCGTCGAAGGGGGCGCTGACGTGCTGGAAGCGGGAGTGGGTCGCGTTCCAGCGCTCCCGTTGCGCGTACTGCCGGTCCGCGTACAGCTGGCAGTCGTTCGGGTGCACGGCCGCCGGGCCGAGGCCGCGGTAGGAGTCCCGCACCACCGGCTCGTCGCCGTGCCGGGTTCCGCTGTAGCGCTCCACCGCCTCGCAGAGGGCGCTGACCCGGGCCTCCGTCTCGGTCAGGCCCTTGCCGCCGCTGAGCGCGCGCAGACCGGAGCGCAGTCCGGCGAGCGTCGCGGAGCCCATCGCCAGGTTGTGCCCGGAGACGTAGGAGGTGACGAAGTCCGGGCAGCCGGGCGCCTGTCTGATCTCCTTGACGACACCGGTCACCGGGTTCACCAGATGACCGTACGTGCCGAGCATCTGCTGCGCCGTCAGCGCCCGGTGGCCGCCGCCCGAGGTGACGGCCTTGAGGCGGGAGACCGGCCGGAAGGGGGCGCGCACCCGCCGGGCGACCAGCCCCGGATCTCCGCACGCCGGGCACTGCCGGCGCCGGCTCACCGGGTGGGAGGCGGTGCGCAGCCGGACCGTGTCCATCGTGCGGACGTGGCCCTGCTCCGGATCGCGCACCCCGGCCAGCCACTTCGCCGTCTCCAGGACGGCGATCCCGATGGCGAGGGAGCGGCCCGCGGCCAGCGAGGCGACCGGACGGGGCAGCGGCCCGTCCAGTCCGAGGGCCCGCTGCACCGGCACCTCCGAGTGGCGGTGCCCGCGCAGCCGTACGGAAAGGCAGTGCCAGCAGGGCCCGTCGTCCGGGCGGAAGACCGGGCCGACCCACGGGTCCGCCCCGCACAGCTTCGCGAGCAGCCACGGCTTCCCGGCGGCGCGGTGGGCCGCGTCCACCGCGGCGAGCTGGGGCGACAGATAGTCGTCGCACAGGACGAGGGACAGGTCCGCGTCGCCGCCGGGCGGGGAGACGGCGATCCCCTCGGCCCTGCAGGCCCGCACCACGGGATCCCCCGCCACCCCGGGCAGCGCCTCCACCGCGACGGTGGCACCCGCGACGGTGGCCGCGGCCCGGCCACCGTCCAGGCCGATCAGATCCCAGTACGCCTCGGCGGCCGGGTCCGTGTCCGGCGGCTCGGGTACGTCGAACCGCAGCAGACCCGCACCGTCCAGGGCCCGCAGTGCCGCCTCGGCGTCCGCCGCGCCCAGCACCGGGGCGGCCTCGCACAGCACGGCGTGCGGGCTGCGGGTGCCGTCCAGCAGCGGCACCAGGACCTCCGCGGGGTGCCCGTGCAGTGCCGTGACACCGCGACGTGACACCAGGTACGTCGCGTCGTCCGGCAGGACCGTGGGGCGTAAGTGGCTCTTGAAACCCACCAGGACACCGTCCCCCGCAGCGAGCACGGGGGACCCGTCCTTCCGTACGTCGGAAAGGCTCACGCGTCGAGCCGTCCCGCTCTCCGCGTGGCGGCCGGAACAGCGCTCTCGGCCTGGATGCAGAACGTGGAGAGCGCGACCATGTGGTCCGCCACCGAGTCGAGCTCCTCGATCACGAGGGCGGACCGGGCGGGAACGGCGCTGTCGGTGCCGACGGCACCGGCGGACTTCAGCTGAATGCCGGAGGAAAGCAGATTCATGTCCTCATCCCTTGGTGGTGTGCGACGGGTCTTTCTGTTCCTCGAGGTGCTCCGTGGTGCGCGGTGGTGCTCCGTGGTGCGCGGTGGTGCTCCGTGCTGCTCCGGGAAAGATTCTGCGAAGTCGGGCCCCGCTGCGCACAGTGCCGGTTTCATCACTGCGAGATGAAGAATTCACGTGCCGCCGGAGGTGGCCCTTTAAGGCTCCGCTTGATCACGGTGATCCGCCCCGTGCCACGTGGCTACGCTCACCGGGACGACGCCCCTTTCGGCTTCCGTACACGAGGAAGAAGGCCCCCGTGAATGCCGTGACCGCCGCCCCGCCCTATGGCCAAGTGCTCCGGCTCGAGGAGCTGTTGCGGGCCGCCCGCGTCCATGACGACGACGTGGACCACGTCCTCTTCCTGGCCACGCACCAGTCCTGCGAGATCCTCTTCGCCGTCGCCCTGCGCCACCTGGAGGAGATCCGCGCGGCGCTGGACGCGGGCGACGCGGACAGGGCCGTGCGCAGGGCGGCCCCGCTGCCGCGGCTGATGGACACGCTGACCCGGCACTTCGACGGTCTCGCGACGCTGACCCCGGCCGCGTTCGAGGACATCAGGACCGCCCTGGGCGATGCGAGCGGATTCCAGTCCGCGCAGTTCCGCGAGGTCGAGTTCCTCTGCGGACTGCGCGACTCCCGTTACCTGACCACGGGCGGCTTCACCGAGGCGGACCGCGCGCGACTGGAGGCGCGGCTGGCAGAACGCTCGGTGGCCGAGGCCTACCGGGACTTCGCCGACTCGTGCGCGGACCGGCCGGCCGCCGAACGGGTGCGGCTCGCCCTCCTGGAGTTCGACGAGGCCGCCGCCGTGTGGCGGGCCCGGCACGCCGTGCTCGCCGAGCGCTTCCTCGGTACGGCCGTGGGCACCGCCGGCTCGGAGGGCGCCGGCTACCTGTGGCGTGCCGCCCTGCGCCGGATGCTGCCCGAGGTGTGGACCCCGGTGCCGTGACCGGGCCGGGCACGGTCCGCGCCGCCCTCGACCGGGAGTACTCGCCCAGCTCGCGCGTGGTCGACCTGGACGTCCATCTCGCCCGGTACGCCACCGACAGCGCCCGGGCCCGTACCGCTCTCCCCGTCCACCTGGACGTGCCCTGCGGCCCCCTGCCCGAGCAGCGGCTCGACCTGTTCCCGGCGCCCGACCCGCACGCCCCGCTGTTCGTGTTCGTGCACGGTGGCTACTGGCAGGAACTCAGCAAGTCCGAAGCCGCCTTCGCCGCACGCGACTTCACGGCCGCCGGGATCTCCTTCGCGGCGCTCGGCTACGGCCTGGCTCCGCGCTTTCGCCTGCGCGCCATCACCGCGGCCGTCGGCGACTCGCTGCGCCGCATCCGCACCGGCCGGGCCCGCCTGCCCATCGCCCCCGGGGCCGTTCACCTCGGTGGTCACTCCGCCGGCGCCCATCTCGTCGCCTGCGCGCTGGTCGACACCGACGGGGACACCGACGGGGACACCGACGGGGACACCGATGGGGACACCGACGGGCCGCACCCGGCGGGGTTCGCCTCCGCGACCCTGATCAGTGGCGTCTACGACCTGGAACCCCTGCGGCACACCTACGTCAACGACGCCCTCGGCATGGACGCCGGCGAAGCCCGCGACTGCAGCCCGCTGCACCGTCTGCCCGCCCGGCTTCCCCGGCTCGTCGTCGCTCTCGGCGACAACGAGACGGACGCCTTCACCGCCCAGCACCACCGGTTCGTCGACGCCGCCCGGGCGGGTGGTGCCGACGTGACCGGTCTCGTCGTACCCGGACGCCACCACTTCGACCTGCCCTTCGACCTCGCGGACCCCGGCACGGTGCTGGGCGCCGCCGTGCTGCGGGCCGTGCGCGACAGCCACTGACCGGTGAGTTTCGGCCCGGGCTTAAGAGCGTGGTCGGGGCGGTCGGACGGTTCCTACGCTGGCGACTGCCGGAAGACCGTGCCGGCGCCCTCGCCCCCTCCCTCCCCGAGGAGTCCTCGTCATGGTCCGTGTGCCCCATCCCAGTGCGGTGTCCGGCGCGGTGCGCCGCGTCGCGGAGCCGTCCGTCGTCCACATGGTCGTCCGGCACGTGCGGACCCGGCCCGACGCCGTGGCGGTGCGTTCGTCCCGGGGCGCCCTCACCTACCGGCAGCTGTGGCGCCGGGCGCTCGTCGTCGCCGCGGCGCTGGACGAGGCGGGCGTCGGCGCGGGGGACCGGGTGGCGCTCATCGCCGCGCGCACCCCGGACACCGTCGCCGGCGCCCTGGCGGTGATGGCCCTCGGGGCGGCCTACGTGCCCATCGACCCCGAGCACCCCGGTGAGCGCACGGCCGCCGTACTGGCCGGCGCGTCTCCCGCCGCGCTGCTGCACTCGGGACCCGACGCGGCCGCGGGGCTGCCTGACGCGGCCGCGGGGCTGCCCGCCCGGTCGGTGCCGTTCATCGACATCGCGGCCCTGCCGGACGCCGAGGCCCCCGACCGGAGCGCCGCGCTGCCGGGCCCGGAGGACATCGCGTACGTGGTGTTCACCTCCGGCTCGACCGGCACCCCCAAAGGGGTCCGGGTGCCGCACGCGTCGCTCGCCAACTACGTCTCCTGGTGCGGCGACCTGGTGGGCTCCGAGGGCACCGGCAGCCCGCTGTTCGGCAGCCTCGGCTTCGACCTGGCGATGACGTCCCTGTGGGTGCCGCTCGCGCGGGGCCGCACCGTCGTGACCGTCGCCGGGCTGTGGGACCAGGAGACGCTGTTCGGCGAACGCCCGGAGAAGTACACGTTCGTGAAGATGACCCCGTCGCACGCCCGCTTCTTCGACGTCCTCGCCCAGCCGCCCCGCTACGACCGGGTGACCCGGCTGCTGATGTTCGGCGGCGAGGGCCTCGACCCGGCGCTCATCGCCTCCCTGGGTGAGCGCCTCGACGGGGTCCGGCTCGTCAACCACTACGGCCCGACCGAGACCACCATCGGCTGCTGTGCCTTCTCCTTCGACCGCGCGACGCTGCCCGCGACACCGACCGTGCCGATCGGCCGCCCCGCGTGGAACACCCGGGCGTACGTCGTGGACGACCAGCTGCGGCCGGTGCCGCAGGGCAGCCCGGGCGAACTGGTCGTCGCGGGGCGGGCGGTGGCCGCCGGCTACCTGGGCCCGCAGCCGTCCGGCGAGCGGTTCATCGACGAGGCCGAGCTGGGCGGGCCGCCCGGGCGCGCCTACCGCACGGGCGACGTGGTGGAGCTGCGCCCCGACGGCACGCTGCTCTACCTCGGGCGCGGCGACGACCAGTTGAAGGTGAACGGTCACCGGATCGAACTCGGTGAACTCCGCCACCACGTGCTGTCCGTGCCGGGTGTCGCCGACGCGGTGTTCGACGTCGTGCGCGGCCCGATCGACACGCTGGAGCTGTTCGTACGCCCCGTCGCGGCGGGCGGCGCCGGGGATCTGGCCGCCACCGTGCGGTCCGCGCTCGCGGCGGTGCTGCCCTCCGCCCTGGTGCCGGAGGCCGTGCACACCGTGCCGGAGATCGTCGTGAACGCCAACGGCAAGTGCGACGTGGCGGCGACGAGGACGCGCGCGGCCTGAGCGGGGAGTCCTCGCGCGGCACACATCAGCGAAGAGTCAGCATTTCGTCAGCGCGGGTCGAGATCCTCGATGAACCCGGTGCGAAACCACCGGGCGACCGAATCCGACACGACCTGGAGTGTGCGACGTGGCGAACCCCTTCGACGACGCGGACGGAACCTTTCTGGTGCTGGTCAACGACGAGGGCCAGCACTCCCTGTGGCCCGCCTTCGCGGAGCGTCCCGCAGGATGGACGGTGGCCCTGGACGAGACCTCGCGGGACAAGGCGCTCGCCTACGTGGAGGAGCACTGGACCGACCTGCGCCCGCGCAGCCTGCGCGGACCGGCCGCCGACAAGCCGGCCGCCGACCTCCCGGCCGCCGACCTCCCGGCCGCCGACCTCCCGGCCGCCTGACGAGCCCGGCCGAATCGGGGCGTGAGGAGCAGCGGTGGCAGCGGCGGAATGGGCGATCGAGGCCGAGGGCCTGTGCAAGCGGTACGAGCGACACCAAGCGCTCGGCGGAGTCGACCTGGCGGTGCCACCGGGAACCGTGCTCGGCCTGCTGGGCCCGAACGGGGCGGGCAAGACGACCACCGTCAGAATGCTCGCGACCCTGCTCGAACCGGACGGCGGCCGGGCCCGCGTCGCCGGTTACGACGTGGTGCGCCGGCCGGCCGAGGTGCGGCGGCGCATCGGGCTCGCCGGACAGTACGCCGCGGTCGACGACATGCTCACCGGGCGGGAGAACCTCGTCCTCATCGGCACGTTGACCCACCTCGGCCGGGGCGCCGCGCGCGCCCGGGCGGCGGAGCTGCTCGACCGGTTCGAGCTGACCGGCGCCGCCGACCGCCCGGCGCGCACGTACTCGGGCGGTATGCGGCGCCGGCTCGACCTGGCGGCCTGCCTGGTGGCGAGGCCGTCCGTCCTCTTCCTCGACGAGCCGACCACGGGCCTGGACCCGGTCAGCCGCTCCGGACTGTGGGACGCGGTGAAGGAACTGGTCGCCGACGGGGTGACCGTGCTGCTGACCACCCAGTACCTCGAAGAGGCCGACGTCCTCGCCGACCGGATCGCGGTCATCGACACCGGCCGGGTCATCGCCGAGGGCAGCCCGGAGGAGCTCAAGCGCACCGCGGGGGAGGAGCGGCTCGAAGTCTCCCTCACCCGGCCGGAGAACGTGGACCGGGCCGCCGACGCGCTGCGTCGCGTCGGCGGGGGCGAGGCGACCGCGGACCCGGCCGACGGCACCGTCTCGATCGTGCTGAGCGACGGCATGCAGAGCATCGAGTCCGCCGCGGCGGCGCTGCGCCGGGCAGGCGTGGACGTCGCCGACTTCGCCGTGCGCCGGCCCACCCTCGACGACGTCTTCATCTCCCTCACCGGCAAGTCCGCCTAGCGGCCCTGTCGCGGATCGGGCCGGGACCGGGACCGAACCCCCCCCGGACCCGGGGGCCGGGGGCGCCCCCCCCGGGGCCCCCCGGGGGAAAACCACCAAACAATAACCCGTAACCCCGCCCGCGCCGCCCCCCCCCCCCCCCCCCCATTATACAAACACCCCCCCCCCCCCCCCCCCGCCCCCCCCGCCGGGGGGGGGGGGCCGCCCCCCCCCCCCCCCGCGACAGGACCTGGGCGACGGTTGCCGCCAGCAGCGTGACCACGGGGGCATCACCATGCAACGAATCCGCTTCACCCCGGCCGACTTCGCCCGGGTCCGGCTGGGGACGACCGCCGGCCCGCTGGTGGAGAGCGCCTTCGCGTACGGGCTGCTCGGGCGGGGCGTCGGCGCGCCGTTCGCCCGCTGGCGCAGCCAGGTCGGGGACCGGCTGGCCCAGTGCCCGCTCCCGCTGAGCGGCGGCAGCGCCGCCCCCGGCCTCGACGGGCTGATCGATCTCATCGAGCGCAGTGGCCGCTGCGTCAGCACCGACCCCTTGGCCGTCCGGAGCGCGCCGGGCCGGCACTTCCCGCCGGCGGCCGGCGATCTGTCGCTGGTGTGGCGGGCGGCCGTCGCGCCGTACTGGGAGCACGTACGGGCCTATCTGGAGACCGAGTGCGAGGCCCGCGGCCGCGTGCTGATGGCCGGCGGGGTGGAACTGCTCCTGACCACCCTGCACTCCAAGATCATTTGGCGTGCTCCGGTGCTCGAGGTCCACGACGGCCCGGACGAGGACATCGACCTCGACGGGCGCGGCCTGGTGCTCACTCCGTCCGTGTTCCTGGCCCACCGGCCGGGCCGGGTCACCCGCCGCCTCGCCGAGAACGGACCGGTCGTGCTCGCCTTCGCCGCGCCGCCCGACACCCGTCAGGCGGCCGGGCTGTGGGACGAGCCGGACGACAGCGGCCAGTCGCTCGGCGCCCTGGTCGGGCAGACCCGGGCCGCCGCGCTGCACGCCCTGCGCAGCAGTTGCACCACCAGCCAGCTGGCGGACCGGCTCGGCATCTCGGCGGCGGGCGCCAGCCAGCACACCGCGGTACTGCGCAGGGCGGGCCTCATCACGACCCGCCGCATCCGCAACACGGTGCTGCACACCCTGACCCCGCTCGGAGTCGCCCTCCTCAAGGGCATCTCCCCCGGCCCGGCGAAACCGGCCGCCGTGGGCGAGGCGGCCCGCCGCCGCCCGGCCGGCCCGGCGGTGCGCCACCGCGACCCGCGCCAGGTGACCGGCCTGGCGGCACACAGCACCCCCGCCGCCTGAGGCCCGGCCCGCCGCGGTGGGCCCGTGGTGCCGAAACGGCGGTGCCCGGCACGGTACTGCGTGCCGGGCACCGCCGTTTCCGGGAAGGGCGACAGCGGGTGTGCCGCTACTCCTTGATTCCGGCCATGTCCCCGGGGCGGCCCCGCAGGACCGCGCCCGCGGCCAGCAAGGTCGTCATGAGGGTCAGTGCCGTCGCCCCGGCCACCACCGCGACGAGAATCCACGGCGAGCCGCCGGGCAGCGCGGTGCCGAGGACGCTCATGCTCAGCGGCACCAGCGTCGCCCCGGCGACCAGGAGACCGAGGATGACACCGGCCAGCGCCACCAGGGACGCCTCGACCGTCATCATCTGCAGCACCTGGCGGCGCGTGGCCCCGATGAGACGCTGCAGCATGAACTCCTTGCGCCGCTCGGTCGTCGCGAGGACCTGCGTGTTGATCAGGGCGAGCGTGGCGTAGCCGACGACGACGCCGAGGACCAGGTACGCCATCCACGCCTGGGTGTCGTCCGCGTCGGCCTGCGCCGCCTCCAGGACCTCCCGTCCGCTCACCTGGAGTCCGGGCTGCTCCTTCGCCAGCGCGGAGAGGGACGACGTCAGCGCGGCGGGGTCCGTGCCGGCGGCCGCGGTCACCAGGATCTGCGGGACCAGCCCGCCGTCAGTGTGCCCGACGAGCAGCGACGCCGGAACGAGCGCGGTCTCGTACCCACGCCGCCCGTCGACCGTGGCGACCAGCTTCAGCTCGACCTGCGTGCCGTCGCCGAGCCGCATCGGGACCAGATCGCCCAGCTCACGGTCCTCGGCGTACCGGGCGGGCAGCACCACCGACTTGCCGCTCAGGTCGGCCAGGCTGCCCGAGGCCGCCCGGTAGGCGGTCGTGCGGTCCAGGCCCTGGTGCGTGACGCCCAGCATCGACAGCTCGGTGGGCTGCGGGCCCGTGTCCTCTCCCTCGCTGGGCCGCATCGGCTCGTCCGGCTCGATGTAGCCGGTCGTGGGGATCTGCGCGGACGCCGCCGCCACCCCCGGCTGCGAACGCACCGTGTCGACGAGGTCGAGCGGCAGACCGCCGGATGCCGACGTCACGACGACGTCCGCGCGCATGCTCTCCTCGAACGCCTGCTTCGCACCGTCGGACTGCGTGGTCTGCATGTAGATCAGGCCGACCGCCAGACCGCTGGCCAGCATCACCGGCATCACGGCCGAGGCGAGACGGGCCGTGCGGGCCCGCGCGTTGTGCGCGGCGAGTTCTCCGGAGAGCCCGGACAGCCTGCTGACCGGACGGCGCAGCGCGGCGACCATGGCACGCACCACGACGGGTCCGAGCAGGCCGAACGCGGCCGCCCACACCATCGCCGCCGGAGTGGCGACCCCGGCCGCGTCCGGCCCCGCCGAGCCCGCGGTGCCCCAGGCGAGGGCCGCGCCCCCGGCCAGGCACAGCAGCCCCACGACCAGCCGGAAGGCGCTGAACCAGCGGCGTTGCAGGGTCGCCTCGGCCAGCGCCTCGGTCGGCTTGGTACGGGCCGCGCCGTGCGCCGCGATGTACGCCGCGCCGACAGCGGTGAGCAGCGCCGTGCCCACTCCGACGATCACCGGCCAGGAGCCGGCCCGGTACGCGATCGACTCCGGCACGACGCCCGCGCCCGCGAACGCGTCCAGCAGCCACTGCCCGAAGCGGGGCCCCGGGACGGTGGCGAGCCCGGTGGCGACGACCGCGAGGAAGAAGGTCTCGCCGAGGACGAGGCGGCGCAGCTGCCCCGGTGTCGCACCGATCGTCCGCAGCAGCGCCATCTCGCGCTGCCGCTGCTGGATGGAGAGGCCGAGCGTGCTGGCCACCACGAACACGGTGACCATCGCCGACAGACCGCCGAACGCGGCGGCGAGCGGGATCAGGTCGCTGCCGTCGGCCACCACGCCGGGGTCCTCGGCGCGGCCCCGCTCGTCCCCGGTCAGCACGGTGACGGGCGAGCCGTCGACGACCTCGCGGACCGCGGCGGCGACCTGCTGCGGGTCGGCGCCGGAGGCCGGGAAGACGCCGATGTTGTCGGTCGTGCCGACGCGGCCCGCGACCTCGGCGGCCTCCGCGTCCGCGAGGAAGACGTCGCCGCCGTCGTCGGGACCGGTCGCCAGGCCGGAGATCCGGTAGCCGTGTTCCGTGCCGTGGACGAGGAGCCGGACGCGGTCGCCCGTCTTCAGCCCCGCACCGTCCGCCAGCTCCTTGCCCAGGACGATCGTGCCGTCCGCGGCCGGTGCCGCACCCTCGGTGAGCCGGTGGGAGGAGAGCCTGGTCGAGGACCAGCCGTGGCCGGTGACGGAGCCGCCTTCGGACAGGGCCGCCGGGAACGACAGGTCCCGTACGGCGTCCTCGACACCCGGGACCTTCGCGATCCGGTCCGCCAGAGCGGCGTCCAGGTGGGACCGCTCGGGGAAGACCAGCTCCTGCTGCGTGTAGGCGTAGCGCTGGTCGCCGGAGACGACGATCGGCGCGGCGGACAGCCGGTGCGGCGGTGCCGCGTTGTGGATGCCCGTCTCCAGGAGCGCGCCGGAGCCGATGACGATGACGGCACCGAAGAACAGGGCCACGAACGAGGCGATGAAGCCGCTCTTGTGGAAGCGCAGCGTGCGCAGCGAGATCCGGATCATCGGCGCACCCCGTGTTCCGGCCGCTGGATCGCGAACGGGTCGCTCCAGGTGCCCAGGCTCTGCATCTGCTCCGTGACCTGCTCGACCGTCGGGCCTTCGAGCGTGCCGATGAGCCGGCCGTCGGCGAGGAAGACGACGCGGTCGGCGTAGGCGGCGGCCACCGGGTCGTGCGTGACCATCACGATCGTCTGCCGCGCCACGTCCACCGACTGCCGCAGCAGCGTGAGCACCTCGGCGGCGGTGCGCGTGTCCAGGGCACCGGTCGGCTCGTCGCCGTAGATCACCGCGGGCTGCGTGACGAGCGCCCGCGCGATGGCGACGCGCTGCTGCTGACCGCCGGACAGCTCGCCGGGGCGACTGCGCCGCCGGCCCGACAGACCGACCTGTTCGAGGACTTCGTCGACCAGGGCCTTCTTGGGACGGGTGCCCGACAGGCGCAGCGGCAGCGTCACGTTGTCCACGACGCTGAGCGCGGGCAGGAGGTTGAACGCCTGGAAGACGAAGCCGATGCGCTCGCGGCGGAACTTGGTCAGGGCCTTCTCCCGCAACGAGGCGAGGTCGACCCCGTCCAGGTGCACGGACCCCGACGTCGGCCGGTCGAGGCCCGCGGCGCAGTGCAGGAAGGTGGACTTGCCCGCCCCGGAGGGGCCCATGACGGCGGTGAACGTGCCCCTCTCCAGGCTGATGCTGACGTTGTCGAGGGCCGTCACCCGGTTCTTGGGGCCGCCGTAGAACCGGGTGACGGAATCGAGGCGGACGACTGGCTGGCTGTGCGGGTCCTGTGTCCCGTTCATGGGTGTCCTTAGGGCGTGGCGTGGAGAAGGCAGGGCCGGAGCAGGGGTGCGGGGCGTGCGGCGGGGAGGCGGCACGCCCCGCACCCGGTGGCCGGACGGTCAGCTGGTCGTGGGCCAGGCGGCGAACTGCCGCAGCCCGTACAGGAGCGGGGGCCGCCCGCTCGGTCGGCGGATGCGTCGCACGCGTCCGTACACGGTCGTGTGGTCGCCCATGCGCTGGGTCAGGGCCACGGCGCAGTCGGCGATGGTGTGCGCGTGCCGGGGGAGATGGGGTCCCGCGGCCTCGGCCGTCCGCTCCCAGTGCGTCTTGCGGAACCGTTCGGAGTCTCCCGAGGCGAACAGTTCGGCAAGGCCCCTGGCGTCCTCGTGCAGCAGGTTCACGGTGAACTCGCCCGAGTCGAGGACGGCCTGGAGCGTGGGGCTGCCCTCGCGCAGGCACACCAGGAGCGTCGGTGGGTCGAGCGCGACACTGCACACCGACGAGCACGTCATGCCGCGCGGGGTGCCGTCGAGGTCCTCCGCGGCGATCACGGCCACCCCGGTGGGGAAGCTGCCCATCATCACGCGGAAGTCGTCGGACCGGGCGGCCGTGGCCGCCGTCGTGCGGACGGTGGACTGGGTCATCGGATACCGCCTTCTGCCGCCACGGCGACCGGAGGGTTCGGGGTGGGTGGTTCGACTTCGCCCGCGCCCCGGTCGAGAAGGCCGAGGAGCGGGCCCGTCACGGCGGTGGTGGCCACCGCCATCACGGTCAGCGCGAGCACCAGGGGAGCCGTGAGGATGCCCGCGGCGAGCCCGGCCTGGAGCATGATCAGTTCGGTGAGACCGCGCGCGTTCATCAGCACGGCGATCCGCCGGGACGCCGCGGGTGGCTGACCTCCCAGGCGGGCTCCCAGGTAGCCGCCGATCCCCTTGCCCGCACAGGCGAGCACGAGGGCCGTGACGACCAGCGTCCAGGAGAGCCGGGAGAAGGCCTGGTTGAGCACGGTGACTCCGGTGACGACGAAGAACGCCGGCACGAGCGCACGCCCGGTCCGGGTCAGCGTCGCCACCATCGGCGACCACGGGGTGCCGTCGCCGGTGGGGATCGCGAGCCCCACCAGGGCGGCGCCGAGGATCGCCGTCATACCGAGGTGCTCCACGGCCGAGGCCACGGCGAGCGCCGTCGCCCCGAGCACCGCGGTGGCGGTCCGCGGCCGGCGCGCGCACGCCTTGCGCACGGCCGTCACCCGCAGCCCGTACCGCACGGCGAGTGCCCCCGCCGCACCCGCCGCGATGCCGAGCAGGGAGCGCAGGAAGCCCGTCGCGCTGCCGGCTCCCAGACTGATCGCGAGCATGCACAGCAGCCAGCCGACCGCGTCGATCGCGACGGCCGCGGACAGCGCGAGCCGTCCGGCCGACGTGTTGTTCATGCCGCGGTCGGCGAGAATGCGGGCCATGACGGGGACGGCCGTGATGGACATCGTGACGGCGACCATCAGCACGAACGCGGCGGTCGGCGCGGACCCGCGCACCACCGGGTCGTCCGCGAGCAGCACGTAGCCGGCGAGCAGCGCGCCCGCGCACAGCGGTGGGACCAGCGAACCGGCCGCCACCCAGGCGGTGGCGCGCCGCTCGGTGCCGGAAGCGGCCCGCAGTTCATGGGCCAGCCCGACCAGGAACAGCACGAGTCCGGCCTCGGTGACGACCTTCAGCGCGTCCAGGGCGGAACCGGGCAGCACCGCGTCGAACGTGTCCCGGCCGAACAGGTGGAGCACGGCGGGCCCGGCCAGCAGACCCACCACGATCTCGCCGATCACCCCGGGCTGGCGCAGCCGGCGGGCCAGGCCCCGGCCCACCCGGGCGAGCAGCAGAATCGCGGCCAGCAGCGCCGCCAGGTGTGCGGCGTGGCCCAGCGGTTGCAGGGAATCCATCGCGCGGGACCCTCCAGCCGTCGTCGTCAGTGCTGTGCGGCGAAATAGTCGTACGCCTTCGGCAGCGTCTCGGTCAGCCGGCGCGTCTTGTCCCGGATCGCCGCGAACTCCCGTTCCGCCGCACCCGAGTCGGCCAGGGCGAGGGCCGGCGAGTGCTTCATGTCGATGCCTCCCATGCCGAGCAGGACGCACATGTACGAGTAGGCGGGCAGGCCGTGGTAGTAGGGGAAGACCGTCTCCGAGTCGGGTACCTGGGTCTTCCACTTCTCTAGACGGTCCGCCAGCCCGTCCGGTATGCGCCGGGTCTTCGCGTCGCGCCAGTACTGCGTGTCGTTGCGCTTGGCGGCGACGTAGTGCAGCACGAGGAACTCCCGTATGCCGTCCATGACGTGGGCGACCGAGTCGTTGTAGAGGTCCCGCTGGACGGGGTTCCAGGACTCGTCGGGGAAGTACTTGGCGAGCTGCTCGATGGCGTGGTGGATGAAGAAGATGCCGGTGGACTCCAGCGGCTCGACGAAGCCGCTGGACAGGCCGATCGCGACGCAGTTCTTGACCCAGGAGTTCTCGCTGCGGCCGATGCGCATCCTGATGTGGTTGGCCTCGACGTCCGCCGCGGCCGGGCCGACGAACTCGCGCAGGGTGCGCTCGGCCTCCTCCGGGGACAGGTAGTCCTTGGCGTACACGTAGCCGGTGCCGATGCGGCCCATCAGCGGGATCGTCCAGATCCAGCCGGCGTCCTGGGCGGTGGCGGTGGTGCACGGAAGGATGCCGCGGGCCTTCATGTCCTGCGGGACCTGGAGGGCGACCGCGCTGTCGTTGGGCAGGGTGTCCGCGTAGGAGACGAACGGGACCTCGAGGGCCTTGTTGAGGAGCAGCGCGCGGAACCCGGTGCAGTCGACGAAAAGATCGCCCTCGATCTCGCCGTGCTCGGCCGTGGTGACACCGGAGATCCAGCCGCGCTCGTCCAGGCCGACCTTCTGGACGTCGTCCGTGATGTGCCTGACGCCCCGCTCCACGGCGTACGTCGTCAGGTACTTGGCGAGCAGCGCCGCCTCGAACTGGTAGGCGTAGGGGAACTGCGTCTTGCCCTGGTGCTCGACCATGGTCAGGCCCTGCATCTCGTCCGCGCCCTCGTCGAAGGGCTGGTCGATCAGCGTGCCGTCCAGATGCCGGGGGCTGAGCCCGGCGTCGATGACCGAGGGCATCACGAAGCAGTCCTGGTCGAACCGGTCCGTGGGGCCGTCCTTCAGCCACCAGTCGGTCAGCGGGAACCCGTTGACCGACCGCATCTGCTCGAAGGGGTGGTAGAAGTAGTGGCCCTTCTCCCGCCAGTTCTCGAACCGGACCGCGAGCTTGTACGTCGCGTTGCACGCCGGCATCCAGTCCTTCTCCTTGAGCCCGAGGAACTCGAAGAAGTGCCGGATGTCGCTGAAGGTCGCCTCGCCGACACCGACCGCGCCGACCTTGCCGGACTCCACCAGGGTGATGTCGATCCGGTCGCCGAACGCCGCCTTGAAGTAGGAGGCCGTCATCCAACCCGCTGTTCCGCCGCCGACGATCACAAGTCTGTTGAGCATGGGGTGACTCCTTTCGCTGACCGACTTCCCGTACACGGGAGGAGCCTAGGAATCAGCCACAGAGCACAACAGGTTGTTAAGTCGGCGCTGAAACACGCCGGTTGAACCGGTCCGCCGGCGGGTACACCCCGGCGTCAGCGAACCGTCAGTGACGTTCGGCATTATGCCGACGTGCCGCACGCGCAGCAAGGGGTACCGAGTGCCCGCGCGTACGCACCGAGCGCGTTCCGGCCCCGGCCATACCTTCCGGGCGCCCGTCGGTGGCGCGAGTGGTATTTCCCCCGACCGGTGGACACAGGCGATATTGGGCCATCCAACCGACGAATACGGGGGCGTTCGCAATGGACCCAGTAGGCATACAGGTTCTCGGTTCCTTCTCGGTGCGCCACGGCGGCAGGCAGCACGCCATGGCGTCGAAGCGCCTGAAGGCGATCCTCGCCCTGCTCGCACTCTCGCCCGGCCGCACGATCCAGGCCGACCAGCTGGAGGACGAGCTGTGGGAGGGCCGCACCCTCACCAACGCGCGCAACGCGCTTCAGGCCGGCGTCGGCCGGCTGCGCAAGCATCTGGGGTCGATCACGGGCCGGCGCGGGGACGAACTGATCCGCACCGTGGGCGGCGGCTACCAGCTCGACGTTCCGGCCGGCGCGGTGGACGCCCACCGCTTCCGTGACCAGGCGCGCAGCGGTGCCGACCTGGTGGCCGGCGACCCCGCCCTGGCCGCCGTCGTACTGGAATCGGCCCTGGCCCTGTGGCGCGGCCCCGCCCTGCGCGACGTGCACGACGGACTCCGGGTACGCATCGCGGCGGCCGACCTGGAGGAGCAGCGGATCACCGTGTACGAGGATCTGATCACCGCGCGCCTGGCGGTGGACCCGCACCGGATCCCGCTGCCGGAACTGCGCCGGGCGGCCGCCGACCATCCCGAGCGGGAGCGGCTGAGCGAGCTGTTGATGCTGGCGCTCTATCACGCCGGGCGCCAGGCCGAGGCGCTCCAGGTGTTCCATCGCGCGCGGCGCAGACTCGCGGACGACATGGGACTCGAACCGGGCCGCGCACTGCACCGTGCCTATCAGGCGATTCTGGAACAGGACGTCAGACTCGGTGAACCACGACAGGTTCTCGTCCATCGCTGAGGCGTCACTGAAGGAATACTGACGTACGGCGGAACGGGGCTGCCGCTCCCCGGTGACACGGCTAAGTTGGATTACCAGTGGAACTCCGTTCGTTCCGGTCCCCGAACTCTCGAAAGGGTCCCGGAACGGGCGGATTCGGTATGTCCGCTCGGGGATTTAAGGCGGCTCATGGACATCGAACTCAGACATGCGCGTGTCGTCGTCACCATAAGTGAAGCCGGGAGCATTTCCCGCGGCGCGAGCGAACTCAATCTCCCGCAGCCGAGCATCACCGCCCAGCTCAAGCGCATCGAGAGAGCCGTCGGCGGCGAACTGTTCGTACGCTCCCGGAGCGGTGTCACGCCCACCCCCCTGGGGGAGCGGCTGATCCCCCTGCTCGGCGACCTCGTGCGGCGGGCCGACGAGGTGACCGCCCAGGCGAGCTGTGCCACCGCCGGTCAACTGCGCCTGGGGAACACCGAATGGACCCCGCCCGCCCTCGGCGACACCCTGCAGGGCGTGCTGCCCGGCACCACCGTCGCCACCGAGACCCTCTCGCCCGCCGCCGCGGTGGCGGGCGTGCGCCGCGGCTCGCTCTCCGTGGCCCTGGTGCCGGGCCCGGCCCTGCAGCCGGGCACCGCGTCCGACGTGGCCGATCCCGCCGTCGGCAGCGAGGTCGTCGTACGCGAGCCGGTCTGGCTCGCGCTGCCGGCGCACGGCGAGTGGTCCGGCAGTGCCTGGGTGCGCTACTCCCGGCACCACTGGCTGCACACCGTCGAGGAACGGCTGCTCGACCGGCCCGGCCGGGGCGGCCCCGCCACGGTGCTGCACCAGGTCAGCACGCAGCGCGAGGCGATGACGTGGGTGCACGACAGCAAAGCCGCGGCCCTGGCCACGCCCTCCGGCGCCACCGCGGACGTACGCCTGGACCCGCTCCCCGACACCGAGCTGGTCGACATGCTCCTGGTGTGGCGCCGCGGCGCGGTCACCGAGGAGACCCTGCGCCGCCTCGTGCACGCGGTGCGCGACTACTACTGCGCGTACGCGCGCACGCTGCCCGGCTACTGGGAATGGCTCGTCGAGCACCGGGCCGAGCTGCCCGAACTGCGGCCGCACCTCACCCGGTCCACCGGAACACAAGATCTCGGGGCAGAGCCTGTCAGCGTGTGGTCAGCGAAGCATCAGTGAAGGGTCAGCGCGTGCCGCCAGCATCGTAGGCATGACAACAACGAACTCGCTCAACGCCGAGGACCGCGCCAGGATCAAGGAAATCATCTGCGACGTCCTGGAGATCGAGCCGGAGGACATGACCGGCACCAGCCGCTTCAAGGAGGACCACGAGGCGGACTCGATGGGTGCCATCGAGATCCTCTCCCAGCTGGAGCGGACCTTCGGCGCCGACATCGACCAGGCCGAACTCGCCCGCATGGTCGACCTGGACAGCGTCGTGACCGTGGTCGGCGAGGCCGTCGCGGCCCAGTCCGCCCAGTCCGCCCAGCCCGTCCAGCCCGCCCGGGCCAACTAGCCACCGCCGCCTGACGGACACGACGGGAGCACACGGTGTACGACGAGGAGCAGCAGGCGCGCCGGGTGGTCATCACCGGACTCGGCGCCGTCACCAGCATCGGGCTCGGAGCCCCGGCCTTCCTGGAGGGTCTGAGGTCCGGCCGCAGCGAGGTCGGGCCCATCACGGCCTTCGACACGACCGGTTTCGCGCATGCCAACGGATGCGAGGTGACCGACTTCGTGCCGGCGGAGTGGATCCACCACGTCGACCCCGAGGAACTGGGCCGGGCCACCCAGTTCTCCGTCGCCGCGGCCAACATGGCCGTCGAGGACGCCGGCCTGAGCGCGCGGGAACTGCGCGAACGCAGGGTGCTGGTCTCGGTCGGCACCACCGACGCCGAGTCGCGCGATCTCGACACGCTGGCCGGCGTCCAGCTCCAGGAGGGGCCGGAGCACTTCCCGCCCGGCCTGGCACGCCGGGCGCAGGCCGGTCACCTGTCCCTCGGCATCGTCCGGGAACTCGGCCTGGAAGACGTCGAGGCCCTGACCATCCCGACCGCCTGCGCCGCGGGCAACTACGCGATCGGCAGCGGCTTCGACGCCATCCGGCACGGTGAGGTGGAGGCCGCGCTGTGCGGCGGTGCCGACGCCGTCTGCCGCAAGACCTTCACCGGGTTCTACCGCCTGGGCACCATCGCTCCCGAGGTCTGCCAGCCCTTCGACGTCGACCGCAAGGGAATCCTCACCGGCGAGGGGGCGGGCATCCTGCTGCTGGAGAGCATGGAGTCCGCCCTCGCGCGCGGGGCGCGGATCTACGCCGAGGTGCTGGGCTACGGACTGAACTGCGACGCGCACCACCCCGTCTCGCCCGACCGGGACAGCCTCGCCCGCTGCATGGAGATCGCGCACCGCAACGCCGGCGTCGGCCAGGACGACATCGACTTCATCTCCGCGCACGGCACGGGGACGCGGGCCAACGACGCCACGGAGACCGGCGCGATCCGGCAGGTCTTCGACACCCCGCCGCCCGCGGTCTCCATCAAGTCGATGATCGGCCACTCCATGGGGGCGGCCAGCGCCCTGGCGGCGGCCGCCTGCGCCCTCGCCATCACCGAGAACTTCATCCCGCCGACCGTCAACCACCGGGAGACCGACCCCGAGTGCGGACTGGACTGCGTGCCCAACGAGGCCCGCCCGGCCGTCCTGAACGTCGTGCAGAACAACGCGCTCGCCTTCGCGGGCAACAACGCCGTGCTGATCCTCGGCCGCGCGGACCGCACGCAGCGCACGCCCCGCACGGAGCCCGGCAAGGAGGCCGCGTGATGTCGTCCCTGGTCATCTCCGCCTGGTCGGCGATCACCGCCTACGGCGTCGGCAACACCCCCCTGCGCGACGGGCTCGCCCAGGGACGCGACGCCGTGGCCCTGCTCGACCGCGAGGTCCACGAGGTCCCCTACCGGCGGGCCGCCCTGGTGCCCGACTTCACCGCCGCCCGGTACCTCGGCAAGAAGGGCGTACGGACCATGGACCGGGTGACCGCGCTCGCCGTCACCGCCGTCGGGGGCCTCGTCGAGAGCGTCGCCGAGGAACACGCCGAGCGGTCCGAGGAGACCGCCCTGGTCCTCGGCACCGGCTCCGGCAGCGTCCAGAGCATCATGGACTTCACCAGGGACTCCCTCACCGGTGAGCGCCCCTACCACGTGGAGGCGGCCCGCTTCCCGAACACCGTGATGAACCGGGCGGCCGGACAGAGCGCCATCTGGCACCGCATCAAGGGCCCCAACGTCACCGTGGCGGGCGGTTCGCTGACCGGCCTGCTCGCCCTCAGCCACGCACTGCGGCTGCACCGGGGCGGACACTGCGCCCGCGTGCTCTGCGGGGCGGCCGAGGAGTTCTCCACCCAGCGCGCCTGGCTGGAGTGGCACGGCGGGGCCGACGAGGACCGGGCAACCCCGCTCGGCGAGGGCGCCGCCGTCCTCCTGGTCGAGACCGCCGAGGACGCCGCTGCGGCGGGCCGCCCCGCCCTGGCCCGCGTCGGAGCCGTCCGCTTCCGCGCCCACCGGCAGGCCGACGGCCTGCGCGGGGCGCTCACCGGGTGCGTCCGCGACGCGCTGGCCACGGCGGGTGTGGCGCCCGCGGACGTCCGGTACGTGGCCCCGCTCGGGGGCGGCGGCAAGCTCGCCGCCGAGGAGGAGCAGGCCGTCACCGACGCCCTGCCCGGCGCGCGTCCCGAGTGGACCCGGCTGAGCGAACGCGTCGGCCACACCTCCGCCGCGGCCACCGCGCTCCAACTGGCCGCCGTCCTCGCCAGGGCCGGCGAGCGGGGCCTCGGCCCCGGTGAGGCGGCCCTGGTGACCGGTGTCCAGCGAGACGGCCAGGTCGGCTGCGCCGTACTGGCCGGGAGCTGAGCCGTGCCCGCACCCGCCACCGAACCGACGGAGCCCCGCCGCAGAACCTCCAGGAGACAAGCATGTCCGTAACCGATCGCCCCGTCGCCCTCGTCAGCGGCGGCTCCCGCGGCATCGGCCGCCACGTGGTGACCCGGCTCGCCCGCGACGGCTACGACGTGGCCTTCTGCTTCCAGTCGGACAAGGCGGCCGCCGAAGAGGTAGCCGAGGAGGCCACCGCGGCGGGCGCCCGCGTGTACGCGGCGCGCGCGGACGTGACCGGACACGACACCGTACGCGACTTCGTCAAAGCCGCCGAACGCGAACTGGGCCCGCTGCACACCGTGGTGTCCTGCGCGGGCATCGTGCGTGACAACCCGCTGGTGCTCCTCTCGCCGGACGACTGGGACGCGGTCGTGCGGGTCAACCTCGACGGCACGTACCACCTCTGCAAGGCGGCGGTCTTCGCGATGATGAAGCGCAAGGCCGGCTCCGTGATCACGCTGTCGTCCGTGGCCGGCGTGTACGGGAACGCCACCCAGGCCAACTACTCGGCCACCAAGGCCGGAATCATCGGCTTCACCAAGGCACTCGCCAAGGAATCCGGCCGCTACGGCATCCGTGCCAACGCGGTGGCGCCCGGCTTCATCGACACCGACATGCTCTCCGGACTGGCCGCCGAACACGTCGAGAAGATGACCGAGCGGATCCCGCTCGGCCGCTTCGGCCGCCCCGAGGAGGTCGCCGACCTGGTGGCGTTCCTCGCGTCCGACCGCGCCTCGTACATCACCGGACAGGTATTCGGAGTCGACGGCGGCCTCGTCGTGTGACCGGAAGGGAGCCCACCATGCCCAGGAACAAGACGCCCAGGTTCTACTTCTCCCTGCGCAGCCCCTACTCGTGGCTCGCCTACCGCACGGTGATGGCCGAGCACCGGGACCTCGCCGAGCGCCTCGAATGGGTGCCCTTCTTCGAGCCCGACCCGCTCAGCGCCCGGCTCATGCGGGAACAGGGCGGTCGGTTCCCCTACTCGCAGATGTCCCGCGAGAAGCACCGCTACGTACTCCAGGACATCGGCCGCCTCACCAGGTCCCGCGGGATCGAGGTGGTCTGGCCGGTGGACCGCGACCCGGTGTGGGAGGTCCCGCACCTGGCGTATCTGGTCGCCCGCAGCGAGGGCCGCGGCCACGACTACATCGACGCGGTGTACCGGGCCAGGTTCGGCCGGGGCCGCGACATCTGCGACCCGCGGACCATCGAGGACATCGGATGGGAGCTGGGGATCGACCCACGGCGCCTGTCCCGCGCCAGCAACCAGCCCGAGCTGCGCGCCGAGGGCATCCGCATCCTGCTGGACGTCTGCGCGGACGGCGTATTCGGCGTCCCGTTCTTCGTGCACGGCTACAGCCGGTTCTGGGGAATCGACCGGCTCGACGCCTTCGTGGAGCACCTGCGCTCCCAGGAGCGGCCGGCCCCCGAGCTGCCGCGCGAGCCGATCGCGGCCGGCCTCGGCACCGCCACCGACGACGGGCACGCGGGCGGCTGCGGCTGACCGCCCCGCGTCCCGGCCGACTCACACCCCCCACCCGCACCACCTCTCCATCCACCCATCCACGGCGTGACTTCTGTGACCTTCGCTAGGGGACTGCTATGACACCTGTTCGGACGGTCGGCCTTCCGCTCACCGCCGGCCAGAAGGACATCTGGTTCGACGCGAAACTCTCCGGTGGGGGCGCGATCTACAACAACTCCGCCTACTGGGACATCCGCGGGCCACTGAACCCGGACCTTCTGCGCACCGCGCTCGCGCGGCTCGTCGACGAGTCGGAGTGCCTGCGCGCCCGGTTCGACGAACAGGACGGCGAACCACGCCAGTTCGTCGAACCGATCGAGACGCTGCCGCTGGTCGTCACCGACGTCAGCGCCGCACCCGACCCCGCGGCGGCCGCGCGGCAGGCCATCCAAGACGACCTGGCCGTGCCCTTCCCGCTCGACGACGACGCCGACGGCACGCAGGGACACGGCCCGCTGTTCAGGCTGAGCGTGTTCGTGCTCGGCCCGGAGCGCACCTTCCTCAGCCTGCTCACCCACCACCTCGTCTCCGACGGATTCAGCTACGTCATCTACTTCCAGCGGCTCTCCGAGATCTACGGCGCCCTGCTGGACGGCACCCCGCTCGACGAGGGCCGCTTCCCCCCGCTCGCCGAACTCGTCGACGCCCAGGCGGCGTCGGCCGGCTCGGCCAAGGGCGAGCGCGACGCGGCGTACTGGCGGGAGCGGGTGGGCGACGGCCCCGAACTGATCAGCCTGGCCGCGCGGGACGCCCAGCCCGCGGCCTCCTTCCACCAGGAGGGGACGGTGCTGGCCGAGGCGACGGCCGAGCTGCTGCGCACGGTCGCCTGGAAGTCCCGGGTGATCTGGCAGACCACGCTCGCCGCCGCCCTCTTCGCCTACACCGCGCGCACCGCCGGCACCGAGGACGTCCTCGTCGCCCTGCCGGTGACCGGGCGCCTCGGCGAAACGATGCAGCGCGTGCCCGGCGTGGTCGTCAACACGCTGCCCCTGCGCCTGACCGTGTCCGACGACGGCACGCGCGCCGAACTGCTCGCGGCGACACACGAGGCGTTCTCCCAGGCACTCAGACACCAGCGCCACCGGGTCAGCCGGATCCGAAGGGACATGGGGCTTCCCAGCGACGACCGGCGGCCCTTCGGCCCCTTCCTCAACATGTTCCCGCAGGCCGAGAAGCCGGTCATCGGCCCGTGCCGGGCCACCATCCACACCCCGTCCACGGGGCTGGTCGACGACCTGGAGTTCACCGTCTTCGACAAGGGCGAGGAGGGCGTCGCCATCGACCTCAGCGGCAACACCGCACGCTACGACCGTGCCGAGGTCCGCATGCACCTGGACCGGTTCACCGCCTTCCTGGACGCCTTCCTCCGGGCCGCGCCCGACGCCCCGCTCGGCGGCCTCGGCCTGCTCACCGCCGACGAGCGGGCGGGCCTGGCCACCGCGCTCACCGGACCCGTCCGCGAGACGCCCTACCGAGGGGTCGTGGAGCGGGTGAGGGAGCACGCCGCACGGACCCCGCACGCGGTGGCCGTCACCGACGACGGCGGCAGCGTCGACTACGCGGAGCTGGCCGGCCGCGCCTCCGCCCTCTCCCGGGTCCTGACCGGAGACGGCCCCGTGGCCATCCTCTGCGAACCGGGCCGGGACTTCGTCACCGCCGAACTCGCCGTCCTCGGCGCCGGACGCGCCTTCGTGCCCCTCGACCCCGGGGCGCCGACGGCCCGGCTGACCGCACTGCTGCGCGACAGCGGCGCCGGATTCCTGCTCGCCCAGGACGCGCACGCCGAACTGGCGCGCGAGTCGGCGCGCGGGGCGGTGGACCCGCCCGCCGGCCCGCTGCCCGTGCACGTCCTCGACGGCCGCGCCGACGCCGCGGACCGGCTGGCCCCGGTCACCGGCGGCCCGCTCGACCTGGCGTACGTCATCTACACCTCCGGCTCCACCGGCAAGCCCAAGGGCGCGATGGTGCAGCGCGGCGGCATGGTCAACCACCTCCTCGCCAAGATCGAGGAGTTCGAGCTCACCGGCGCCGACACGCTCGTCCACAACGCACCCGTCACCTTCGACGTCACCGTCTGGCAGACCCTGACGACGCTGCTGGTCGGCGGGCGGGTCCGCGCCTTCGGCCGGGGCGACGCCGCCGACCCGGAAGCCCTGTTCCCCGCCATCGGTGCCGAGGAGCTGACCGTCGTCGAGGTCGTGCCGTCGCTGCTGCGCGCCACCCTCGACGTCTGGGACGCGGCGGGCTCCGCACCCGCACTGCCCGCCCTGCGCTGGATGATCTCCAACGGCGAGGCACTCCCCGCCGACCTGTGCGACCGCTGGTTCGCCCGCTACCCGCGGATCCCGCTCGCCAACCTCTACGGCCCCACCGAGTGCTCCGACGACGTCACCCACGCCTACGTCCGCACCACCGGCGACCTGGACGCGCCCGTCGTCCCGATCGGCCGGCCGCTGCGCAACACCCGCCTGCACGTCCTCGGCCCGGACCTGCGGCCGGTGCCGCGCGGCGGGCAGGGCGAGCTGTACATCGCCGGCCGCGGAGTCGGCCGGGGCTACCTCGGCGACCCGCGCCGCACCGCCACCACGTTCGTGCCCGACCCCTTCGCCGCCGACGGCTCGCGCATGTACCGCACCGGCGACCACGTCGTCCTGCGCCCCGACGGACAGCTCGCCTTCGTCGGCCGCGTCGACCACCAGGTCAAGATCCGCGGCCAGCGCATCGAACTCGGCGAGGTGGAGACGGCCGTGCGCGCACTGCCCGGCATCGCCGACGCGGTGGCCGCCGCCGTCACCGACTCGGCCGGCCAGCAGCGGCTCGTCGCCTACGTCGTCGGGGACGGCGCCCGCCCGGACACCGCCGCCGCCCGCGCCCTGCTGACGCGGCGGCTGCCCGGCGCCCTGGTGCCCACCGTCCTGGTCGCCCTGGACGAACTGCCGCTGACCGCGCACGGGAAGGTCGACCGCAAGTCCCTGCCCGCCCCCGACTTCGGTGCCCCCGCACAGAGCCGCGCCGCGCACACCGACGCCGAGCGCGTTCTGTGCCAGGTGCTGGCCGAGGTCCTCGGGCTGCCCGAGGTCGGCCCCGAGGACAGCTTCTTCGCCCTCGGCGGCGACAGCATCAGCTCCCTCCAGGTGGTCAGCAGGGCCCGCAAGGAGGGGCTGGTCGTCACGGCCCGCGACGTCTTCCGGCACCGCACCCCGGCGGCCATCGCCGCAGTCGCCGACCACGCCGGCCGGGCGGTGCCCGCGGCCGAGGAGGACGGCATCGGAGAGGTGGAACTCCTGCCGGTGGCGGAGCAGTTGCGCGCACTGCTGGCGCACCTGCCGGACGAGGCGCGTCAGTTCGCGCAGCACTTCGCCGTGACCGTGCCCGCCGAGGTGGACGCGCCGCGCCTGGAGCGAGCGCTCCAGGCCCTCCTCGACCGCCACGACACGTTGCGGCTGCGCCTGACCTCCCCGGTGCCCGGCCTGTGGTCCCTGAACACCCTGCCCCGGGGCGCCGTCGCGGCGTCCGACGTCCTCACCACCGCCACCGTCGCCGAGGGCGCCGACCGGGCCGCCCGGCTGACCGAGGAACTGGCCGCGGCCCGCACCCGGCTGCGCCCCGAGGACGGCCTGGTCGTGCAGGCCGTACTGCTGACGGAGCAGGAGGAGCAGGAGGAGCAGGACACCCGCACCCTGCTCGTCGCCATTCACCACCTTGCCGTCGACGGCGTGTCCTGGCGGATTCTGCTGCCCGACCTCCAGGCCGCCTGGGAGGCCGTCGCCGAGGGCCGCGAGCCGCGGCTGGACCCCGTGCCGACCTCCTACCGCCGCTGGGCGAAGGCCCTGTCCGAGGAGGCCCGCACCGCGGACCGGATGGCCGAACTGCCGCTGTGGACCGAACAGACCGGCGGCCCGTCGGTGTCGCTCACCGAACGGCCGCCGGACCCGGCACGCGACGTGCACGGCACCGCCGGCCGGCTGCGCGTCGAGCTGCCGGCCGAGCACACGGCGGCCCTGCTCACCCAGGTGCCCGGTGCCCTGCACGCCGAGATCAACGAGGTGCTCCTGACGGGCCTCGCCCTCGCACTCGTCGAACGGGACCACCGCACCGGATCCGCCGGCGCCACCCGGGCCCTGATCGAGCTGGAGGGACACGGCCGCGAGCAGATCGCGGGCGACCTGGACGTCTCCCGCACGGTCGGCTGGTTCACCAGCGTCTTCCCCGTCGGTCTCGACCTGGGCGAACTCGACCGGGCCGACGCCTGGCAGGGCGGCCCCGCCCTCACCACCGCGCTCAGGCGGGTCAAGACCACGCTGCGCGCCCTGCCCGACCACGGTGTCGGTCACGGCCTGCTGAGCCACCTCAACCCGCAGACCGCCGCCGTCCTCGCCCGCACCCCCGTACCGCAACTCGCCTTCAACTACCTGGGCCGGTTCACCGCGAGCGGCGGCGACTGGACCATGCAGTCCGGCAGCGCGGGCCAGACCGCGGCCCCGGGCACCCCGCTGCGCCAGCCCGTCGAACTCGTCGCCGTCGCCGAGGACCGGCCCCAGGGCCCCGTGCTCGTAGCCGAGTGGACCTGGGCCTCGGCCCTGCTCGACGAGGCCGACGTACGGGACCTCGCCGAGACCTGGTTCCGCGCCCTTGAGACCCTGGTGGCGCACGCCGGGCGGCCGGGCACCACCGGGCGCATCCCCGCGGACTTCCCGCTCGTCGAGGTCGCCCAGCGGGAGATCGACGCCTACGAGAGCGAACTGGGCGGCGTCACCGACATCCTGCCGCTCTCCCCGCTCCAGCGCGGACTGCTCTTCCAGGCCGAGTTCGACCGCCAGGGCATGGACGCGTACACCCTCCAGGTCGTCATGGACATCGGCGGCCCCCTGGACACCGGCGCGCTGCGGGCCGCCGCCGTCGCACTCCTCGACCGCTACCCGGCCCTGCGCGCGGGCTTCCGCGAACGCGACACCGGCCACCCGGTCCAGCTCATCCCCGACCACGTGGAACTGCCGTGGACCGAGGTCGACCTGACCCACGTCCCGGCGGCCGACGTGGACGCCGAGGCGGCCCGCCGCACCGACGAGGAGTGGCTGCACCGCTTCGACGTCGCCCGGGGCCCGCTGACCCGGTTCACCGTCCACCGGTTCGCCGAGGACCGGCACCGGGTCGTGTGGACCACGCACCACCTGCTCGTCGACGGCTGGTCCCTGTCCGCCGTGCTCGCCGAGGAACTGGTCACCCTGTGGTCCAACGGCGCCGACACCACCGCCCTCGCCCGGGTGGCCCCCGTCCACCGCTACCTGGAGTGGTCGGCGGCCCAGGACAAGGACGCCGCCCGCGAGGCCTGGCGCGCCGAACTCGCGGACCTCGGGGAAGCGGGCGGCGCGACCCGGCTCGGGCCCGCCGACCGCGACCGCGTCTCCGTCCTGCCCGAGACCCTCGTGGCCGAGGTGCCCGCCGAGGTGACCGCCGCGCTCACCCCCTGGGCGCACGACCGCGGCCTCACCATGAACACCGTGATGCAGGGCGCCTGGGCCGTGGTCCTGGGCGCGCTCACCGGACGCCGGGACGTCACCTTCGGCGCGGTCGTCTCCGGACGGCCGGCCGAACTCGGGGAGGTGGAGCGGATGGTCGGCGCGTTCCTGCACACCCTTCCGGTCCGCGCCCGGCTCGACGCCGCGCAGCCCTTCGAGGCGCTCCTCACCGACCTCCAGGACCGCGGGCTCGGCCTCGAACCCCACCACCACCTGGGCCTCGCCGAGGTGCAGCAGTGCGCCGGTGCCGGCGAACTGTTCGACACCGTCGTCAGCTTCCACAACTACCCGACGGGCGCCCTCGACCGCATCGGCGAGCACCTCCCCAAAACGGCCATGCTCGGCTGGACGGCCCGCGTCATCGCCGAATACCCCCTGGCCGTCGGCGTCTTCCCGGGTCCGGACGGCCGGCTGCGCGTCGAGGCCCAGTACCGGCCCGACGTGTTCACCGAGGAGCAGACGGACGGTTTCGTACGCCGCTTCCTGCGGGTCCTGGAGCGCCTCGCGGCCGACCCGGGCGCCCCGCTCGGCCGCCTCGACACCCTGGACGCCGGCGAGCGGCGCCGGCTCACCGCCGACTGGGCGGGAACCGGGGCCGCCCGCCCCGAGCCCGCGGCGCTCGCCACGGCCGCCTTCGAGAAGTGGGCCGCCCGCTTCCCGGACAAGCCCGCGGTCTCCCTGGGCGCCGAGGTCCTCGACTACACCGAGCTGAACACCCGGGCCAACCGGATCGCCCGGCTCCTCGTCGCCCGCGGCGTGCGCCCCGAGCAACCGGTCGCCGTGCTGCTGCCGCGCTCCCCGGAGCTGGTGGTGGCCGCCCTGGCCGCGCTGAAGGCGGGAGCCGTGTTCCTGCCCGTCGACGTCGACTACCCGGCCGACCGCGTCGGCCACCTCCTCGGCGACGCGCGCCCCGCGGCACTGCTCACCGACCTCGCCACCGCCGCCCGCCCGGAGGGGCTGCCGGACCTTGTGGACCTCGCCGGCGGACCCCTGGTGCTGGACTCGGCCGGCACCGCGGCGGAACTCAACCGGCTCTCCGGCGCCGACCTCACCGACGCGGACCGGAACGAACCGCTGCACCCCCAGCACACCGCGTACATGATCTACACCTCGGGCTCCACCGGCCGGCCCAAGGGCGTGACCGTGCCGCACGGCGCCCTGATGGCGATGACGGACAGCCTCACCGAGCGGTTCGCGCTGGACGAGGACGTGCGCGTCCTGCAGTTCGCGTCCTTCAGCTTCGACGCGTCGGTCTTCGGCATCATGCTGGCGCTGCTCAACGGCGGCACGCTCGTGATCGCCGACGAGGAGCACCGCACCCCCGGCCGCCCCCTGGTCGACCTGATCAACGACGCCCGTATCAACCTGGCGGCCCTGCCGCCCGTCGTCGTCGGGGCGCTCCCGGAGGACAGCACCCTGCCCGCGGACCTGCGCATGGTGGTGACCGGCGAGGCGGTCCCCGCCCAGGTCGTCGACCGCTGGGCGGGCTCCGTACGGATGTTCAACGGGTACGGTCCCACCGAGGCCGTCGTCGGCTGCACCGTCAGCGGCCCGCTCGTCCCCGGCCCCGGCCGCCCGCCGATCGGCCGCCCGACCAGCGCCCACCGCGTGTACGTCCTGGACCGCGCGCTGCGGCCCGTACCGGCCGGCTCCGTCGGCGAGCTGTACGTCGGCGGCGGACTGGCCCGCGGCTACCACGGCAGGCCGGGACTGACCGCCCAGCGGTTCGTGCCGGACCCGTACGGACCGGCCGGCGGCCGCATGTACCGCACCGGCGACCTGGTGCGCTGGCTGCCCGACGGCGAGCTGGACTACCTGGACCGCGCCGACGACCAGGTGCAGCTGCGCGGCATCCGCATCGAACTGGGCGAGATATCCGCCGCGTTGACGGCCGTGCCCGAGGTCGAGCAGGCCGCCGTGGTGATGCGCGAGGACGAGGCGGGGGAGCGGCGCCTGGTGGCGTACGTGGTCGCCGCCGGAGCCGGAGCCGGAGCCGGAGCCGGAGCCGGGGTGGACACCGGTGTGCTGCGCGACCGGCTGGCCCGGGAACTGCCCGACTACATGGTGCCGTCCGCCGTCGTCGCCCTGGACGCGCTCCCGCTGACCACCAACGGGAAGCTGGACCGCGCCGCCCTGCCCGACCCGGACCTCGGGGCCGGAGCACCGGGACGTGCCCCGCGCACGCCCGTCGAGGAGATCCTGTGCGGCCTGTTCGCCGACATCCTCGGCCGCGACCGGGTCAACGCCGACGACGACTTCTTCGAGATCGGCGGGCACTCGCTGCTCGCCACGCGGCTGGTCAGTCGGATCCGCGGGGTCCTCGGCGCCGAACTGCCCATCCGCGCCCTCTTCGAGGCCCGCACCGTCGCCGCCCTCGCCGCCCGCGTGGAGCAGGCGGACCGGGGCAGGCTGCCGCTGGCACCCGCGCCCGCCGGAACCGAACGGCCGCTGTCGTACACCCAGCAGCGGCAGTGGTTCCTCAACCGCAGGGAGGGCACGGCGGACGGCTCGTTCAACTCGGTGCTCGCCTTCCGCCTCACCGGGCACCTCGACACGGACGCCCTGCGCTCCGCGCTGCGCGACGTCGCGGGGCGGCACGAGGTGCTGCGCACCGTCATGCCGGACACCGACGGCGTCCCGTCGCTGCGCGTCCTGGACCCCGCCGCGGGCGCGCCCGCCGTCAAGGTGGTGGCGCTGCCGGCCGAGGAGGTGACCGAGGCGGTGGCCGCGGAAGCCGACCGCGGGTTCGACCTCACCGAGCAGACACCGCTGCGCGTGCGGGTCTTCCCGGTGGCGCAGGACGAGTGCGTGCTGCTGTTCGTGATCCACCACATCGCGTTCGACGGCTGGTCGATGGGCCCCTTCCTCGACGACTTCACCGCCGCCTACCGGGCCCGGAGCGAGGGCCGCGCCCCGCACTGGGAGCCGCTGCCCGTCCAGTACGCCGACTTCGCCGTCTGGCAGCGCGAACTGCTCGGCGCCGACGACCCGGACGGCCTCGCCGCCGAACAGCTCGACTTCTGGCGCGACGCGCTCGCGGGCCTGCCCGACGAGACACCGCTGCCCGCCGACTTCCCCCGCCCGGAGCGCGGCTCGCGGGAGGGCGACGCGGTGCCGTTCGACGTGGACGCCGGCCTGCGCTCGGCGATCGGGGAACTGGCCCGCGCCACCGGCACGACCGAGTTCATCGTCTTCCAGGCGGCGCTGTCGGCCCTGCTGACCCGCCGCGGCGCGGGCACCGACGTCCCGGTGGGCGTCTCGGTGGCGGGCCGCACGGACGACGCGCTCGCGGACGTCGTCGGCATGTTCCTCAACACCCTGGTACTGCGCGGCGACACCAGCGGCGACCCGACCTTCCGGGAGCTGCTCGAACGGCTCCGGGAGACCGACCTCGCGGCCTTCTCCCACCAGGACGTCCCGTTCGACCAGGTGGTCGAGGCACTGCGGCCGCCCCGCAGACTGAACCGGCACCCGCTGTTCCAGGTGTCGCTGACGGTGCAGTACGACGGCGTGAACGATCTCGCCCTGCCCGCGCTGACCGCGCGCCCCGAGTACGTGCCGTCCCGGCAGGCCAAGCTCGACCTCGTCGTCGAGCTGGTGCCGTCCTACGACGACGACGGCATGCGGGGACTGCTGACCTTCAGCAAGGACCTGTTCACGAGGGAGACGGCCGAGCGCCTGGTGCGGCAGTTCACCCGGCTGCTGCGGGACGCGGTCGCCGACCCCGGCACACGGATCGCGGACCTGGAGATCGAGGGCGCCGGGGACCCGGACGAGCCGGCGGACCCGGCCCACGAGCCGGAGGACCCGGCCCGGGACTTCGCCGCGGTCGTCCGGGAGCTGCCCGAGGTCACGCTGCTCGACCTGTTCGCGGACCTGGTCGCCGGGAAGCCCGACGCCGTCGCCACCGGCAGCGGGCCCCAGGCGCTGACGTACGCCGAACTCGACCGGCGCGCCGACGCGCTGGCCCGCGCCCTGGCCGTGGCCGGGGCCGGACCCGAGCGCACCGTGGCCCTCGCCGTGCCGCGGGCGGCCGACCAGGCCCTCGCGGTGCTCGCGGTCCTCAAGGCCGGCGCGGCGTACGTGGTGCTGGCCGCGGACGAACCGGCCGCCGGGATCCGCGACCTGTTCGCGGACGTCGCCCCGGTCTGCGTCCTGACGACGACGGGCATGGCGGGACGGCTGCGGTCCACCGGAGTACCGGTCCTCGTCCTCGACCACGCCGCGCCGCGCGGCACGGCCGACGCCGCCCACCGGCCGGTGGGCGCCGCGGCGCGGCCCGGACAGGCCGCGTACGTGGTGCGCGGCGGCACGGCGGGCGCGGTGGTCGAGCACCGCACCGCCGCCGCCCGGGTCGTCGCGGCACTCGACGGCGGACGGCCCGGCGAGGCGGGGCTGTTCGGGGCGCTGCTCGCCGGGACCGGCCTCGCCACCCGGGAGCGGCCGCCCGCCGCGTGGGCCGCACCGGAGACGTTCCCGGCGGACCCGGCCCGGTGGCCGGCCCACGGCTACGTCCTGGACGAGGCGCTGCGCCCCGCCCAGGAGGGCGAGCTGTATCTCGCGGGGGCGGCCGTCGCCCGGTCCTACGCGGGCCGCGCCGGTGCCACCGCCGAGCGGTTCGTCGCCGACCCGTGGGGCGGGGCAGGGGCACGGATGTGGCGCTCCGGCCGGAAGGTGACCCGGGGCGACGGCACGCCCGTACGGCTCGCGGGCCCGTCGCAGGAGACCGCGGCCGGAGCACCGGGGCGGCCCGCCGCCGAGGCGGCCGACCCGGTCGTGGCCCGGCTCTGCGAGATCGTCGCGGAGGTGGTCGGGGCCGCCTCGGTGGACCCGGCGGAGAACTACTTCGAGACCCGGTCCATGGACAGCATGAAGTCGCTGCGCCTGGTCGCCCGGGCCCGCAAGGCCGGCTTCGAGCTGAGCATCGCCGACGTGTTCACCCACCAGAACGTCGCCGCGCTCGCCGCGGCGCTGCGCCCGGAGCCGGAGCCGGAGCCGGAACCGGGACCGGGACCGGCGCAGGCGCAGGAACCGACGGCCCTCGCCCCCAGGGACACCATGCGCGTCGCGGCCGAGGCGATCGAGGAGATCGAGAGCCTCGAACACGCGGACACGTTCGCACCGATGCTGTGCATCCGGGCGACCGGCGAGCGCCCGCCCGTCTTCTGCGTCCACAGCGGAGTCGGCCTCGCGCTCTCGTACCTGCCGCTGGCCCCGTACATCGGGGCGGACCACCCGGTCTACGGCATCCAGTCGCCCAGCGTCGTCGACGGCGCGCCGCTGCCCGACAGCATCGAGGCGAACGCCGCCGCCTACATCGACCTCATCCGCCAGGTGCGCCCCGAGGGGCCGTACCACCTGCTCGGCTGGTCGTTCGGCGGACTGCTCGCGTACGAGATCGCGGTGCAGCTGCGGGCCGCCGGACACGAGGTGGGCCTGCTGGCCAACCTGGACTCCTACCCCCGGACCGGCGCGGTCGACGAGCGGGACGTCCAGGGCAGCCTGACCTGGCTGCTGGAGGGCATCGGGCACAGCCGCGACGAGTTCGGCGACCGGGATCTCACCCCGGCGGACATCGTCGACGCCCTGCGCCGCGACGGCAGCGCGCTGGCCCGGATGGGAGAGCACCGGATGGCCCGCATGGTGGACCTGATGGCCCGCCACCAGATCCTCAACACCCGCTACCGGCCCCGCGCCTACGACGGCGAGATGCAGCTGTTCCTGGCCGACCGCTCGCCCTGGGGCGAGGAGACGGACAAGGAACGCCTGTGGGCCCCGTACACCGGGGGCACCGTGACCACGCACCACGTCGACTGCGCCCACGACGACATGCTCAGCCCCGGGCCGCTGGACGAGATAGGCCGGGCGGTCGCGGAACGGCTGGAGCGGCTGCACGCGCCGTCGCGGGACGTGCCGCACCGGCGGACGGGCACCTCACCGGACGAACGGAACCCGTCATGACGACCACCCTCCCCAAGGCGCCGTCCCCCGCGGCGCCCACTCCCGGCCGGGACCCCCTCGGGAATCCCCTCCCCGACGGGGCCCGGCCGGGCAGAGCCCGCACCTTCGGCACCGAGGTCCTCGCCGTACTGGGGCGCAGGCTCCGGCGGCTGCGCCGGGGGCCCGGCCGGGCCATCGGCGTCGTACTCAACCCGCTCGTCTCGATGGTGCTGCTCGGGTACCTGTTCCGGGACGCCATCACGCTGCCCGCCGGCGGAAGCTACGTCGAGTACGTCTTCGCCGGCGGCGCCGTCCAGGTGGGGCTCGCCTGTGTGGGACCGACCGCCGTGTCCATGGCGATGGACCTGCAGGGCGGCATCGTCGACCGGTTCCGCTCGCTGCCGATCAGCCGGTCGGCCGTGCCGCTGGGGCACACCGCGGCGGACTTCCTGACCGCGCTGGCCGCGCTCGCGGTCACCACGGGCGCCGGGCTGCTGCTCGGCTGGCGCTCGCACACCGGGCCGCTGCCCACGCTCGCCGGGTTCGCCCTGGTCGCGGTCTTCACGTACGTGATGCTCTGGCTGGGCGTGCTGCTCGCCATGACCCTGCGCAGCATCGAGACGATCAGCGTCGTCGCGCCGTTCATCGTCGTCGTGCTGCCCTTCCTGTCCAGCGCCTTCCTCTCCCCGCAGTCCATGCCGGGCGCGATCCGCCCGATCGCCGAGTGGAACCCGGTCAGCGCCGTCATCGCCGCCTGCCGCGACCTGTGGGGCAACCCCGCCACCACGAGCCCCGGCTTCGTCGGCGAGCATCCGCTGATCGTGGTCGCGGTGACCCTGGGCGTGCTGTTCGCCGCCTGCCTCGCGCTCAGCCTGCGCCGATTCCGAAAGCCCTGAGACCGAAGCCGTAAGGAACACCCACCATGCCTGTCACAGAACGCGCGGCGGCACCCGACCCCGCCTCGCTCGACCTCACCGACCCGCAGACCTTCCTCGACGTCGACCAGCACGCCATGTGGCGCAGGTTCCGCACCGAGAGCCCCGTGCACCGGCACCCGGCGGGCCCGTCCACCCCCGGATTCTGGGTGATCTCCCGGTACGCGGACGCGGTGGCCGTCTACCGCGACAACAAGCGGTTCACCTCCGAGAAGGGAACCGTCCTCACCACCCTGCTCCAGGGCGGGGACTCGGCCGCCGGCAAGATGCTCGCCGTCACCGACGGAGTGCGCCACCGCGAGATCCGCAACCTGATGCTGAAGTCGTTCTCGCCGCGTGTCCTCGCGCCCGTCATGGACGGCGTGCACCGGCACACACGTGAACTGCTCGGCACCGCCGTCCGGTCGGACCGGGTCGACTTCGTCACCGACGTCGTCGACCACATTCCGATGCACACCATGGGCGACCTGCTCGACATCCCGGCCGCCGACCGGCCGCAGCTGGTCGAGTGGAACACCCGGACGCTGTCGCGGCACAGTTCCGAGGAGAGCGAGTTCGAATCGCTCCTCGCGCGCAACGAGATCCTGCTCTACATCTCCCAACTGGCCGCCGAGCGGCGGGCGAAGCCGGGCGAGGACGTGCTGAGCACCCTGGCCACCGCCACCGTCGGCGGCAAGCCGCTGACCGACGACGAGATCGTCCTCAACAGCTACAGCCTCATCCTCGGCGGCGACGAGTCGACCCGGATGTCGATCATCGGCGGGCTGATCGCGCTGGCCGAGAACCCCGAGCAGTGGCGCCGCCTCAAGAGCGGCGAGGTCACCTCGGACGCGGCCACGGAGGAGATCCTGCGCTGGACGACGCCCGCCATGCACTTCGGACGCCGCGCCCTGGTCGACGTGGAGCTGGGGGACCGGATCATCAAGGCCGGCGACGTGGTCACCCTGTGGAACGCCTCCGCCAACTTCGACGAGGACGTCTTCACCGACCCGTACACCTTCGACGTCGGCCGCACCCCCAACAAGCACGTGGTCTTCGGCCACGGCCCGCACTTCTGCCTCGGCGCCTTCCTGGGCCGGGTCCATGTGAACGCCATGGTGGAGGCGCTGCGCGCCATGGTCGCCGACATCACGCTGCTCGGCCCCCCGCAGCGCCTCTACTCCAACTTCATCCAGGGCTACAGCGGCCTGCCCGTCGCACTGCGCGCGGAGCCGGCCCCCGAGGAGGTTCGCTGAGATGCGGCACGAGACACGGACCACGGGCGGCACCACGCTCGCGATCCTGCACACCGAGGCCCCGGCCGACGCCTGGGACGAGGAGGGCTGGGCGCAGGTGCGCCGCCGGACCCGGGTCCTGCTCGACTCGTACGGGGTGGTCCTGCTGCGCGGTGCCCACATCCCCGACGTCACCGCGTTCCACGCCGCCGTCAGCGGCTTCGGCAGCGACCTGATCGAGAGCTACCGCGGCGGCAACACCCCCCGCAAGACGCTCTCCGACGGCGTCTTCACTTCCACCGAGTACCCGGCGCGCTACGACATCACCCTGCACAACGAGCTGTCCTACGCCCGCGCTTGGCCCGACCGCCTGTACTTCTGCTGCCTGGACGCACCCGACACCGGCGGCGCCACCCCGGTCTGCGACGGCGAGGCCCTGCTCGGCGCGCTCTCCCCCGACGTGCGGGAGCGGTTCGCCACCGGCGTGGTCTACCGCCAGTACCTGCACGGCGGGGCCGGGCTCGGCAAGTCCTGGCAGGACACCTTCGAGACGGACGACAAGGCGGCCGTCGAGGAGTTCCTCACCGGGTCGGGCGCCGACTTCGCCTGGGCGGCCGACGGCGGCCTGCGGGTCGCCCAGCACCGGCCCGGCATCCGCAAGAACCCGCGCACCGGCCGCGACACCTGGTTCAACCAGGCCGACCAGTGGCACCCCTCCAACCTCCCCGACGACGAGGCGGAACTGCTGCTCGCGCTCACCGACTCGCACGACGACCTGCCGCACTGGGTGACGTACGCCGACGGCACCCCGCTGTCCGACGGGGACCTCGCCGAGGTCCGCGCGGCGCAGCGCGAGCACACGGTGGCCGAACCCTGGCAGCGGGGCGACCTGATGATCGTCGACAACCTCTCCGTCCTGCACGGCCGACAGGCGTTCACCGGTACGCGCAAGGTCGTCGTCTCGATGACCTGAGCACCAAGGGAGGTGTACGGGATGACCGTGCTCGACGACATCGTGGCGGGGGCGCGCGAGGATCTCGCGGAACGCCGGCGCGCCGTGCCGGAGGAGGAACTGAGACGGCGGGCGGCGGCACGCGGCCCGGGCCGGGACTGCGTCCGCCTGCTCAAGGCCGCGGACGGGCGCCCCCGGATCATCGCCGAGGTGAAGCGCGCGAGTCCCTCCCGCGGCCCGCTCGCCCCGATCGACGACCCGGCCGCGCTGGCCGCCGGGTACGAGAGGGGCGGCGCGGCCGCGATCAGCGTGCTCACCGAGCGCCGCAGGTTCCACGGCAGCCTCGCCGACCTGGACGCGGTGCGGGCCGGGACCGCCCTGCCCGTGCTGCGCAAGGACTTCGTCGTGGACCCGTACCAGGTCTGGGAGGCGCGGGCGCACGGCGCGGACCTGGTGCTGCTGATCGTGGCGGCGCTCGAACAGCCGCTGCTGGCGGATCTGTCGGCGCTCGCCGCGGAGATCGGCCTGACACCGTTGGTGGAGACCCACGACGAGGCGGAGGCCGAGCGTGCGCTGCGGGCCGGCGCGCGGGTGATCGGCGTCAACGCGCGTGATCTGCGCACCCTGAGCGTGGACCGGTCGACGTTCGCCCGGGTCGTTCCGCGCCTGCCGGCCGACGTCGTTCGGGTGGCGGAGTCGGGAGTGCGGACGGCCGCCGACGTGGCGGAGTACGGGGCGCTAGGGGCGGACGCGGTGCTGGTGGGCGAGGCGTTGGTCACGGGCGGGGTCGACGCCGCACAGCTGTGCGGTTGAGCGGTTGAGCGTCTGCCTGGCTTGGCTCGGGGGCCGGGTGCGGGTCGCGGCCGGTCCTCGCGCAGTTCCCCGCGCCCCTGAGTGCGCGGTGCCTTGTCGAGGTACGTCATCAGCGCGTCGAGAC